>NZ_JBFUJT010000009.1:0-180923 GCF_056401235.1 Polaromonas sp. P4_F9
CTAGTGGACTGTAACGTTTAAAACCTAGTGGACTGTAACGTTTAAAACGGAAGTATCATTGTAGCCATGGAGGTTGCGATGAAACTGACCAAAAGCGAACGCATGGAACTTCAACAGCAAGCTGCAGCGAGGAACGCCCGAGCCGATTCGGCGCGCCATGCCCGGTTGATTCTGCTGCTGGCCGATGGGCTCACCTGGGCGGAGATTCGCGCCAAGCTGGACTGCAGCGACAGCTACATTGACCGGTGGAGCAAGCGCTTTGAGAGTGATCGCCTGGCCGGCCTGTTCGCTCGGCACGCCGGGCGCGAACGCTACAAGGTGACTGATCGCCTGGAGGCGCGTGTGCTGGCACGAACCACCAAACACAAGCCGGCTGACGGCTCCACGCACTGGTCGTCGCGCAAACTGGCCGCTGAACTGGGCGGCGATATCTCGCACATGACGGTGGCCCGAATCTGGGCCAAGCACGGCATCAAGCCGCATTTGCTGGAAGGCTATCTCACCTCCAACGATCCGGACTTTGAGACCAAGGCTGCCGATGTCATCGGGCTGTACCTGAACCCGCCTCAGAACGCCGTGGTGTTCAGTGTCGATGAGAAGACCGCGATTCAGGCGCTGGATCGGCTGGACCCGGTGCTGCCGCTGTCGCCGGGACGGGCCGAGCGTCACGGCTTTGAGTATTTCCGGCACGGCACGCTCTCCTTGTACGCGGCCTTCAATACCAAGACGGGTGAGGTGCTGGGCAAGACGGCTACTCGCCATACCTCGGCCGAGTTCGTCGCGTTTCTCACCGATATCGTGGCCAACCAGCCCAAGGGCAAAGAGATTCACGTCATCGCCGACAACCTCTCGGCCCACAAGACCAAGCACGTCGAGCAGTTCCTGGCCACGCACAGCAACGTTCATATGCACTTCACCCCGACGTACTCGTCCTGGCTCAACCAGGTGGAGTTGTGGTTTGCCAAGATCGAGCGCGATGTCATCGCCCGTGGCGTGTTCACGTCTTTGCCTGATCTGAAGCGAAAACTCATGCGCTACATCCGCCAGTACAACGAACAGCCAAAGCCAGTGAAGTGGAAGTACTGTGATCTTTCACGACGCATCACTCCCGATTCAATCGTTACAGTCCACTAGCAGGCTGGGAACGGCCAGGCGCAGGGCTTGCGGGCCGATGACATGGCGCAGCGTTTGTGCCTGCGTCAGCCCCAGGCTGCGGGCGGCGTTCCACTGCCCGTGTTCCACGCCGTTGATCGCACCACGAATGGTTTCGGACAGGTAAGCGCCGACGTTGAGGCTAAGCCCCAGAATGCCCGCCGTGATGGGGTCGAACTGGATGCCAATGCTGGGCAGGCCGAAGTAAATCACAAACAGCTGCACCAGCAGCGGCGTGCCGCGCATACAGCTGACGTACAGCGCTGCAAACTGCGCAAGGCCGGGCAGCTTGGCCAGTCGCGTGATGGCGACAAAGGTGCCGATGATGGCGCCAAAAAAGACCGACGCCACGGCCAGCAGCAGTGTCCATGCCGCGCCCTTGAGCATCAGTGGTAAAGCGTCTCCCAGCAACTGGGTCACAGCAGTCATGTCCATGGCAATCTCCGCAAATAAAAACCCCGGCTTTATGCCGGGGCGCTTCAGACATTGGGTGCGCTCGGAGCGCACGCGGAATGAATGTTACCGGGTTCTCACGGGATCTTGCAGGAGCTTACGAGCTTACTTGGCCACGGGTGGTTTGCTCACGTCGCGGTCAAACCATTTGTTGGAAATTTTGGCGAAGCTGCCGTCGGCCTGCAGATCAGCCAGCGCCTTGTCGATGGCGGCCTTGAACTTGGGGTTGTTCTTGACGAACGGAATGCCGGATTTCTCCAGTTCACCCACGGGCGCACCGGGCTTGAGGGGCAGCTTGGTCTGCTTGACGATATAGGGAATCAGCAGGCTGTCGTTCAGCGCCGCGTCAATGCGGCCCAAAGCCAGGTCCTGCAGGTATTCCTGCGCGCCCGGATAGGTTTTGATCTCGATGTCGCCTACCTTCCTGGCCATGTCGGCAAAGTTCGTGCCCTGGCCCAGGCCGAGCTTTTTGCCCTTGAGGTCAGCCAGCGTCTTGAACTCGCGCTTTTCGTCCTTGCGGATGATCAGCTGCGGGCTGGAAATGGTGTAGGGCTCGGAGAAATCAAAGGTTTCCTTGCGCTTGTCGGTGATCCCGACCTGGTTGATCACCACATCGTATTTGCCGGCCTGCAAGCCTGCGAGGATGGCGCTCCACTCGCTGGTGGTGAATTCGGCCTTGACGCCGAGCTTTTGCGCCAGCGCATTGGCGAGCTCCACTTCAAAACCCGCGAGCTTGTCGTTCTCTTTGTAGTTGAACGGCGGGTAAGTGCCTTCCAGCGCCACTTTCAGCGTGCCGCGCTGCTTCACGGTGTCCAGCAAATCGGCGGCATGCGCAATGCCGGCGCCCAGGGCCAGGGTGACAAGAAGTGTGGAGGCGAGCGCTTTGCGGATATTCATATTCTTCATTTGAATAATGTATTTTTAGTTGAGATGAAAATGAATATTAAACAGATGCGCAGCAAGTGGCGGCTGTTAGCCTAAAAACCCTATGCGGCGCTGGGATGATTCGTCTGGACGAATCAGGATGAATCAATGAATCAGGACGATTCAGTGCGCAACGTCTGCGCGTGCACACTGACGGGACCATGGTTGGCGCAGCCGGCATAGATATCGAGTGCGGGCTGGTAGACGCTGGTCTGCACCTTCATCAGGCCCAGCACCGAGTGAAAGTAATTGTCATGGCTCACCGGTGCATCGAGCTGCTGCTTGAGGCAGGCCGTGCTGATACTGCTGAGTTGCTCGAATTGCGGCGACAGCCAGGTGATCCAGGGCACGCGCTTTTGCACGTCGGGCGCCATCCCGTAGGGCATGCCATGCAGGTAAAGGTTGTTTTCGCCCAGGGACTCGCCGTGGTCGGCCACATACAGCATGGCGGGCGAGCTGTGCACCTCCTGCGTTTTAAGCCACCGAATGGCGGACCCCAGCAAATGGTCGGCGTAGACAATGCTGTTGTCATAGGCATTCATCAGTTCATCGCGCCCGCAGCTTTGCAGGGCGTTGTTGATGCATTCGGGCAAGAACTTCTTGAAGGCCGGTGGTGAACGCTGGTAGTAGGCCGGGCCGTGGCCGCCGATCTGGTGCATCACCACGACCACACCCCTGGCCCTGCGTTCTGCGGGCAGGGCAGCGATGCGCTCCTCCATGTTTTGCAGCATCACTTCATCAAAGCATTCCCCGCTGTCGCACAGGCCGGGCACTTTCAGGTTGGCGGTGTCCACACTGGCGACCCTGTCGCATACCCCTTTGCAGCCCGACTGATTGTCTATCCAGACCACGGCCAAGCCGGCATGCTGCAGGACGTCGAGCAGGCCTTCATAATTGGCAGGCCGTGAGTCATACGCTTCACGGCCAAAATTGGAAAACATACAGGGCACCGACACCGCCGTGCTGGTGCCGCAGGACCAGGCATTGCGCTGGCTGGCAATGTTTTCCCGGGCCAGCTCCGGTGTGGTGGCCCGCCGATAGCCATTGATCGCGAAATTGCCGCTGCGCGCGGTTTCACCCAGCACCAGCAGCAACAGAGGCGGTTTGGCGGCGGCCGCGCCGCTGGCAGCGAGCCTTGCGTCCTCGCCCAGGGGCAAGACGATGGATTCGTTGCGCTGGAAAGGCTGGGCCGCAACCCTTCCCAATGCGTAAAAGGAGTTGAGTGGATTGATCAGGTAGCGCACATGCGTGTAGTTGCGCATGACCGAAGCGATGCTCTGGAAGAACAGCATCACCACGAGCACCAGCACGGCGCATGCGGTGACCAGGGTCATCGCGTTGGAGAGCAGCTGGCGCACAGGACTTTGCGTCCGGATTTTTTGCCGCCACAGGAAATAGCCGGGCAAACCCGCCAGTGCCAGCACAGTCGCCGGCAGGTGCCAGTTCAGCAGGTCGCGGGTTTCGCGCGCGTCGGTTTGTAGTAGGTTGACCATCATGGTCTTGTCGATGACCACGCCATAGGCCAGCATGAAATAGGCGCCCAGGGCGGCAAACACCAGAAAGAGCGTGATGGCCGGCTTGAGGGTCCAGCGCCAGGCCAGCAGGCTGAGCAATGCGGCCGTCGACAGCGTGATCACCAGCGCCAGGGCCAGGCTGATGGTGAGGACCTCGCCCCTGCTCAGGTCGGGCAGGCGCGCGAGCTCACGCCACAGTGCGATGTTGCAAACGGTGGCGATCCAGAGACTGGACAGGATGACGATCCACAGCGGCCGAATACCCGCGCGCGCGCGCGTGGTGTTTGCAGGCATTGACCTGAACACCGGACTGAACGCGGACGCAGGGCCTGAAGGAAGAGGGAGCAGCGGCATAGCGCCGCAGTGTATTTGGGGCGACTTAAGAGACGCTTAAGGGATGCTAATAAGGGATGCCAAGGGGCTCTTGGGGGACTCTCAGGGGGACGCCAAGAGCTATCAGACAGGGTCGAAGGTGCCTGGAAAGGGCCCCGGGTGCCGGCGCAGGGTCAGCGGCTGCCCGCAGAGGCGCTGGCGGCTCGGCTTCAAACAGCTGGGGTGCAACTGCTCGGCCAGGATTTTGTCGGCCAGGCTCTGGTCCATCAGGATGCCGCCAACACCGAGAAGCGCATCGGCAGGCCGATCTCGCGCGAGGCGTGCTCGTGAAAGCTTTGCGTGCCGTCGAAGCAGCGGTGTTCGGAGAGGGTCTTCAGGCTGTCGGTCATCGGCCGATGTTGCCATGCACGAGGTCGCGGACGGCATCGACGAAGGCCTGCGGTTTTTCCTGCGGCAGGTTGTGGCCGGCGCCCTGCACGACGCGGTGCTCGTGCCGGCCGATGAAATGGTGGCCGAGGTCGGTGGTGCCGCCGACCGGCATCACGCCGTCATCGGTGCCGTCGAAGGTGATGCTCGGCACGCTGATGTCCGGCAGCTCAGCGAGGCGGGCTTGCAAAGCCGCGTACGCCGGATCGCCGGCCACCAGCCCATGGCGATGGCGGTAGGAGTGGATCACGATGTCGACGAAGTCGGGGTTGTCGAAGGCGGCTGCGCTGCGCTCGTAGGTCGCGTCGTCGAAGGGCCAGATCGGCGACCACATGCGCCACAGCAGCTTGCACAGCGCGCGCCGGTTCTGCGCCAGCCCGGCGCGGCCGCGTTCGGCATGGAAGTAGTACTGGTACCAGTACCGCGCCTCGTTTTCTGGCGCAACGGGCTGTTTCGCCGCGGCGATGTTCTGGATCTTGTAGCTGTTGACCGAGATCAGGCCGGCGCAGCGCTCGGGCCACAGCGCCGCGGCCACGCAAGCTGCGGTTCCGCCCCAATCGTAGCCTGCGAGCACCGCGCGCGGGATGGCCAGCGCATCGAGCAAGTCCCGCACGTCGGCGCCGATCGCGGCCTGCTCGCCCGAGCGCGGCGTGTTTGCATCGACGAACTGGGTCGGGCCGAAGCCGCGCAGGTAGGGCACGACGACGCGGCAGCCTCGGCCGCGAGCTGCGGCGCCACCTCGACGTAGGACTGCACGTCATAGGGAAAGCCGTGCAGCAGCAGCACCGGCGGCCCGTCGGACGGCCCGCTTTCATGGAAGGCGACCTTGAGTACGCCGGCCTGCACGCGGCGCAGGCTGCCCAGAGCGTTTTCATTCATAGAGCACCACTCCCCGGATCGACTCGCCGCGCTTCATCAGGTCGAAGCCCTTGTTGATGTCTTCCAGCGGCATGGTGTGGGTGATCAGGTCGTCGATGTTGATCTTGCCCTCCATGTACCAGTCGACGATCTTCGGCACGTCGGTGCGCCCACGCGCGCCGCCGAAGGCCGAGCCCTCCCATTTGCGGCCGGTGACCAGCTGGAAGGGGCGCGTGCTGATTTCCGCACCGGCCTCGGCCACGCCGATGATGATGCTGCGGCCCCAGCCCTTGTGGGTGCACTCCAGCGCCTGGCGCATGACTTTCGTGTTGCCAATGCATTCAAAGCTGTAGTCGGCGCCGCCGTCGGTCAGTTGCACGATGGCATCGACAATATTCTCATGGTCTTTCGGGTTCAGGAAGTGGGTCATGCCAAACTTGCGGGCCATGGCTTCCCGCGCCGGGTTCAGGTCAATGCCAATGATCTTGTCGGCGCCCACCATCTTCGCGCCCTGGACCACGTTCAGGCCGATACCGCCCAGGCCGAACACCACCACGTTGGCGCCGGCTTCCACCTTGGCCGTGAAGATCACCGCGCCTATGCCGGTGGTCACGCCGCAGCCGATGTAGCAGACCTTGTCAAACGGCGCGTCCTCGCGGATTTTGGCCAGCGAGATCTCGGGCGCGACGGTGTAGTTGCTGAAGGTGGAGGTGCCCATGTAGTGGAAGATGGGTTGGCCGTCCAGGCTGAAGCGGCTGGTGGCGTCGGGCATCAGGCCCTTGCCCTGCGTGCCGCGGATCAGCTGGCAGAGATTGGTTTTTCGCGAGAGGCAGAACTTGCACTGGCGGCATTCTGGCGTGTAGAGCGGAATGACGTGGTCGCCCTTCTTGAGCGTGGTCACGCCCGGGCCGACATCCACCACGATGCCCGCGCCTTCGTGGCCCAGGATGGCCGGGAAGATGCCTTCCGGGTCGGCGCCCGACAGCGTGTAGTAGTCGGTGTGGCAAATGCCGGTGGCCTTGATCTCGACCAGCACCTCGCCGAACTTCGGGCCTTCGAGGTCGACGGTTTCAATGGTGAGGGGCTGGCCTGATTTCCAGGCGACGGCGGCTTTGGTTTTCATGGTGATGGGGCTTGCGTTGGGGGTGAGCGGAGGGGCGTTGCAGTGCGTAAGGCACTATAAGCCAGTCCCCCGGCCCGGGGCCTGAAAGGTGTTGCATTTTGAGAAAACCCGGGGCGGCGCCGGCCCTCAAAAAAGAAAATGCCGCCTGGCTCCCAGAAAGGGAGCGCAAGCGGCCATCGATGAATGAGAGAGCCGGCAAGCAAAGGCTTGCCGGTCGGGGCGGGCCTTACCGGCCGGCTTCTTTCAGGTACTGCGTACGCGCGGCGATGGCGGTGTCGGTGAAGTCGGTGAACACGCCGTCCACGCCGGCGCGGTAGAACGCCAGGTACTCATTGGCGCCATCGCCCTTGTAGTCGGCTGCCAGGCGGCGCGACTCGTTGCGGAAGGTGAAGGGATGGACAAACAGGCCGGCCTTGTGGGCGTCTGCAATGAGGCTGGTGGCCTGGGTTGAGGTGGCATCGGCATCGTTGACCTTGCCGTCGCCATTGATGTCCATTGCCTTGCCGTTCGCGCCCATCGTGCCCTTGATGCCGATGATGAAACGCTTCCAGGGGCCGATGCCATCGGCATAGGTCTTGATCTCGGCCAGGCCCGCAGGCGTGACCATGGCGTCAAAAAAGCGTTTGTCGCCCGCCTTGGTCCAGTCATAAGGGCGGTCGCTCGGTACGGCAAAGGTGACAGTGCCGGTTTTCATGTCAACGCCATCGCCGTCGATCAGCTGGATCAGGCGCGTGTTCAGGCCCTTGCTTTTCATGTACTTCAGGCTGCCGGGCTCGAACGACTGCACGTAGATGGGCGCGGTCTTTCTGTTCCAGCCGGCGGCGTTGATGATCGCGATCAGCTTGTCTTCCAGCGGCAGGCCCAATTCGCGGAAATAGGTCGGGTTTTTGGTTTCCGGGTAGATCGCAATCGTGCGGCCGGTCTTGATGGATTGGGCTTTGGCCAGATCCACCACGTCCTGGAAGGTCGGCACCTTGTACTGGCCGTTGAACTGCTGGGGGCGCTCGGCATCGGTCGAGATGGCGCCCAGCGTCCGGATTTCGGCCAGCGTGAAGTCGTTGCTGAACCAGCCGGTCTGCGTCTCGCCGTCTACCTGGATAGTCTTTTTGCGTGAGGAAAATTCGGGGTGTCTGGCCACGTCGGTGCTGATGGCCAGGTTGGGGTCATGGCGGGTGATCAGTACACCGTCTTTGGTCGAGACCAGGTCCATCTCGATCACATCGGCGCCGAGTTCAATGGCGCGCACGTAGGCTTCCAGCGTTTCTTCCGGTACATAGCCCGAAGCGCCGCGGTGGGCAATCACCAGAGGCGCCCTGCCATCGAGTGTGGGCGGGCCGGCGCTGGGGTGTGTGCCCGGCATGCTGCAGGCGCCCAGCATGACGCTGGCGCCTGCCAGTGTGAGCCAGCCGATGTATTGCCGTGTGAGAGTTTTTGTCGATATCGCCATGACGTCCTTCCCTGGTTAAAAGGGTGATCGTAGGCGCGGTATGACGACAGCGGTGTGACAGTCACGAGGCGTTGCAGATACGCATTCGCAGGAGACCCCATGAAAAATGCCGGAACAAGTCCGGCATGTGGGCGCGGCAGGGCGGGGGCGGGATCTGAAGTCAGCCGCTGCAGCCGACGCCTGGGTCGCGCCGGCGATGGGCGATGGATTAGGCGCTGAAGAAGTTCTTCAGTTTGTCGGCCCAGCCCTCTTCGCTGGGCGAATGCCTGGCGCCGCCTTTTTTCAGCGATTCGTCGAGTTCCTTGAGCAGCTTGCGCTGGTGCTCTGTCAGCTTCACCGGCGTTTCCACCGTGATGTGGCAGTACAGGTCCCCGGGATAGCTGGAGCGCACGCCCTTGATCCCCTTGCCGCGCAGCCGGAACTGCTTGGCGGCCTGGGTGCCTTCCGGAATGTCGATCGCGGCCTTGCCAGCCAATGTGGGCACTTCGATCTCTCCGCCCAGCGCCGCGGTGGTGAAGCTGATTGGTACCGCGCAGTGCAGGTCGTCGCCATCGCGCTCAAAAATCTCGTGCTTCTTGATCCGGATTTCGATGTACAGGTCACCGGGCGGGCCGCCATTGGTGCCCGGTTCGCCGTTGCCGGTGGAACGGATGCGCATGCCGTCATCGATGCCCGCCGGGATCTTGACTTCCAGCGTTTTGTTGTTCTTGGTCTTGCCAACGCCGTGGCAGGCCACGCAGGGTTCGGGAATCAATTTGCCCGTGCCCTTGCATTGCGGGCAGGTCTGCTGCACGCTGAAAAAGCCCTGGCGCATCTGCACCACACCGTGGCCATGACAGGTCGTGCAGGTCACCACTTTGGTGCCGGGCTTGGCGCCCGAACCGTGGCAGGTGCTGCAGTCGTCCCAGCTGGGAATGCGGATCTGGGCTTCCTTGCCATGGGCTGCTTCTTCCAGCGTGATTTCCATCGCGTAGCTCAGGTCGCCGCCACGGTACACCTGGCGGCCGCCGCGTTGATGCCCGCCGCGCTGGCCACCGAACACATCGCCGAAGATGTCGCCGAACGCCTCGGCGAACCCGCCAAAGCCTTCCGCCCCAGGGCCGCCGCCCCGCATATTGGGGTCCACACCCGCATGGCCGTACTGGTCGTAGGCCATGCGTTTGTTTTCGTCGGAAAGCACCTCGTAGGCCTCTTTGGCTTCCTTGAATTTTTCTTCGGAAATCTTGGTGTCACCCTGGTTGCGGTCAGGATGGTGCTTCATCGCGAGCTTGCGATACGCTTTCTTGATGTCGTCGTCGCTGGCGTTCTTGGGGACGCCTAGCGTGTCGTAATAGTCTTTTTTGGCCATGGCAGGTGGGTCAGGAAATCTTCGTTAACAGGGTTCTTGGGCTGTCAATCACAACAGTGCACAAAACAACAGGGCACAAAACAACGGTGCACAAACGGGGCGGACGAGGCAAACGCCGGAATCGGTTGGCGCTGCATGAACGGGCCGAAAACGCAAAAGCGGAAATCCCGGATTGCTCCTGGTTTCCGCCTTGCAGCATGCAGTTATCGCGCCAATTCAGGGCCGCCTGTCGTCAGGTCTTGTTTCTTGTCAGCCCTTTTTGACTTCCTTGACTTCGGCGTCCACCACGTTGTCGTCGGCCGGTTTGGCATGGGCCTGCTCGGCACCTGCCCCGCCTGCCGCTGCGTCAGCGCCAGCTGCCTGGGATGACTGCATGTCGGCGTACATTTTTTCGCCCAGCTTCTGGCTGGCTTCCATCAGGGCCGTGTTCTTCGCTTCAATGGCGGCCTTGTCGTCGCCCTTGAGTGCTTCTTCCATGTCCTTGATGGCGGCCTCGATTTTTTCCTTCTCGCCGGCTTCCAGCTTGTCGCCGTACTCGCCCAGCGATTTCCGCACGCTGTGCACCATGGCTTCGGCATTGTTCTTGGCCTGCACGAACTCGACTTTTTTCTTGTCTTCTTCGGCGTTCAGTTCGGCATCCTTCACCATCTGCTGGATTTCGGCTTCAGACAAACCGGAGTTGGCCTTGATGGTGATCTTGTTTTCCTTGCCGGTGCCCTTGTCCTTGGCGCCGACGTGCAGGATGCCGTTGGCGTCGATGTCGAAGGACACTTCAATCTGCGGCGTGCCGCGCGCTGCCGGCGGGATGCCTTCGAGGTTGAATTCGCCCAGGGCCTTGTTGCCCGAGGCGATTTCACGTTCGCCCTGGAACACCTTGATGGTCACGGCCGGCTGGTTGTCTTCAGCCGTCGAGAAAGTCTGTGCAAACTTCGTCGGGATGGTCGTGTTTTTCTTGATCATCTTGGTCATCACGCCGCCCATGGTTTCGATACCGAGGGAGAGCGGGGTGACGTCGAGCAGCAACACGTCGGTGCGGTCGCCCGACAGCACCTGGCCCTGGATGGCAGCACCTACCGCCACCGCTTCGTCGGGGTTCACGTCCTTGCGGGGCTCCCGGCCGAACAGTTCCTTGACCTTTTCCTGGACCTTGGGCATACGGGTCTGGCCACCCACCAGGATCACGTCATGGATGTCGGAAATCGACACGCCGGCGTCCTTGATGGCGACGCGGCAAGGGGCGATCGTGCGCTCGATAAGTTCGTCGACCAGGCTTTCCAGCTTGGCGCGGGTCATCTTGATGTTCAGGTGCTTGGGGCCCGAAGCGTCGGCGGTGATGTAGGGCAGGTTGATGTCGGTCTGCGCGCTGTTCGAGAGCTCGATCTTGGCTTTTTCGGCGGCTTCTTTCAGGCGCTGCAGCGCCAGCACGTCTTTCGACAGGTCAACGCCTTGCTCTTTCTTGAACTCGCCGATGATGTGGTCAATGATGCGCTGGTCGAAGTCTTCGCCGCCCAGGAAGGTGTCGCCATTGGTGGACAGCACTTCAAACTGCTTCTCGCCGTCGACATCGGCGATCTCGATGATGGAGATGTCGAAGGTGCCGCCGCCCAGGTCATAGACAGCAATCTTGCGGTCGCCCTTTTCCTGCTTGTCCAGGCCGAAGGCCAGGGCCGCTGCCGTGGGCTCGTTGATGATGCGTTTGACGTCCAGGCCGGCAATGCGCCCGGCGTCTTTGGTGGCCTGACGCTGGCTGTCGTTGAAATAGGCCGGCACGGTGATCACGGCTTCGGTGACAGGCTCGCCAAGGTAGTCCTCAGCGGTCTTTTTCATTTTGCGAAGAATGTCCGCGCTGACCTGCTGGGCTGAAATCTTCTTGCCGCGCACTTCGACCCAGGCATCGCCGTTGTCGGCCGCCGCGATCTTGTAGGGCATCAGGTTGATGTCTTTCTGGACCTCTTTTTCGGTGAACTTGCGGCCGATCAGGCGCTTGATGGCGTACAGCGTGTTCTTGGCGTTGGTGACTGCCTGGCGCTTGGCCGAAGCACCGACCAGTACTTCACCGTCTTCCTGGTAAGCGACGATGGATGGCGTGGTGCGGGCACCTTCCGAGTTTTCAATGACGCGGGGCGTGTTGCCTTCCATGATGGACACGCAGCTGTTGGTGGTGCCCAGGTCGATGCCGATGATTCTTCCCATGATTTACTCCTGCTTTTTTGATTCGTTGACGATTGGATAGTGGTGTGGCTGATGGCTCAGTCGCTGTGAATGACCATGTTGATGACTTGTGGATAACTTGTACGACTTCAAGTGCCTCAGTCTGATTTATGCGTTTATTTCGGCGCGGTTACCGTGACCAGGGCAGGGCGCAGCACCCGGTCGGAAATCAGGTAGCCTTTTTGCAGCACACTGACCACGGTGTTGGCTTCCTGCTCGGCCGGCACCATGCTGATCGCCTGATGCTGGTGCGGGTCGAACCGGCTGCCGCTGGTGGGGTTGATTTCCACGACCTTGTTGCGCTCGAGGGCGGTTTTGAGCTGCTTGAGCGTGGCGTTCGCACCCTCGTGGATCTGTTCGGGCGTGGCGTCCTTGTGCGCCAGGCCGGCCTCCAGGCTGTCGATGACGGGAAGCAGGCTTTCCGCAAAGCTTTCGAGGGCGAATTTGCGCGCCTTGGCAATTTCGTCTTCAGCGCGGCGGCGGGCATTTTCCGTCTCGGCCTTGGCGCGCAGGTAGCTGTCGGCCAGGTCGGTGTTTTTGGCCTGCAGGGTGGCCAGTTCAGCCTGGGCTTGGGTCAGTGCATCAAACTCGTTGGCGGCTTGGGCGGCTTCCAGCTCTTCGGGACTCGGAGCTCCGGTAAGTGGTTGATTTTGCTCGGGTTGGGTATTTTCAGACATGCTCGAAGACAAGGTTTAAGCTAACAAGCGGGTTAGCTGGGGGTTACAAAGCCCTTTTCAAGACAAGGGATTCAGTTTTAGGGCCGAAATTTTGGCGATGTGGCGGGCGCGGCCCCGTTCCGGGTGGCCCATCCTTGATCCGCTGCTTCAGCGGGGCTGCCGGGAATTGTAATTGCCAGGCGGGCGGCAGCGGCAAAGTTCCGGTTTGTGCCCGGTTTGGACGTGTGCGCGCCATGCGAACAAAGCCCCTTCACCTGAAAAACGGGTCGATGCCGCAGGGCTCAGCCGGATGAAGGTTTTTGCATTCGCATGATCAGTTCACGCTTGTTGTCGCGGCTGCGGTGGGCATGCTCGCGCATCAGGGCTTCGGCACGTCCGCCTTCACCCGCGAGCAGCGCAGCCAGTACGTCTTCATGGTCGCTTTGCGCCCGCGCGATGAACCCGAATTCAAGCAGCGGCAGCATGCCGTTGAGGCTCAGGGCGCCGGCGCCGGCCATGGGTGTCTTGCTCACATGGGCCAGCGCAGAGGTGAGGGTGCTGTTGCCGGCGGCCCGCACCAGTGCATTGTGAAACCGCGCATTCATGGGCACCCAGCGGGCCGCGTCAATGACATGGCCGGCGGCTTGGGCGTGTTGCAGCAGCAGCCGGCCTTCGTCCACGCAGGCCTGCAATTCGTCCCGGACGCTGGCCTTCAGGCCGCGCTCGGCCACCGTTCTGGCGGCCATTCCTTCGAGCACGCCACGCACATCGACGGCGTTGGCGATTTCGTCGACCGTGAACTGGCGAACCCGAAAGCCGCGGGTGGGCAGGCGCTCGAGCAAGCCTTCCTTTTCCAGTTCGCCGAGCGCGATGCGGATCGGGGTGCGCGACACCGCCAGCTGCGCCGACAGCTCCAGCTCAACCATGCGATTCCCGGGGGCCACCTCGCCACTGAGGATTTTTCGCCTCAGTTCACGGGTGGTGTAGTCAATCTGGGATGACATCGGCGGGCCTTCATGAAAGTGCGGTGTGGGGCGGAAGTCGCCCTACTGAGAAAAGGAAACCAAGGCATTATTGCATGCAATAAATCGAAAAATAAGGGTTTAACCCGATAATATCGCTGTTATTGCATGCAAAAATATAAGTCATCTAAGAATATTTGATGCTCGCCTGGGCCCAGCCCAGTGATTACCAGTCCTTCCGGAAGACGCCATGACCCCGCCCCCTGTCAAACTGCTGCAACTCCCGTTCAAATCCATCATCCGCCTGGCCTGGGTTTGTGGTGTGGCGCTGGCCACGCTCGTGCCTGCCGTGCAGGGCCAGCCGGTCGCCGCTTATCCCAACAAGCCCATCAGGCTGATTGTTCCGTTTCCTGCCGGTGGTGGTGGCGACACCCTGGCGCGCCTGGTCATGCTGCGCGCCGCCAAAGAACTTGGCCAGGCCATCGTGGTGGAAAACCTCGGGGGTGCGGGCGGTAATGTAGGCAGCGCCACCGCTGCGAAAGCCCCTGCTGATGGCTATACCCTGCTGTACGGCACCAACGGTACGCATGCCATCAACCATGCCATCTACAAGTCGCCGGGGTTTGATYCGGTGCGCGATTTTGAACCGGTGAGCCAGCTCACACGCATTGCCGCCATGGTGGTGGTCAGGCCCACGCTGCAGGTCAACTCGATGGCCGAACTCACCCAACTGCTCAAAGCCCACCCCGGCAAATACACGTTCGGTTCCGCGGGCAATGGCACCACGTCACACCTCGCGGGTGAAATCTACAAATCCCGTGCGGGGCTGGCTGTCGTCCACATTCCCTACCGCGGCGGTGCGCAGGCCATGACCGACCTGATCGGCGGACAGGTGGACCTGATGATTGAAGTGATGCCCAATGCGGCGCCACAGGCCAAAAGCGGGCGCGTCAAGCCCCTGGCCGTGACCACTGGCACGCGCGTTGCCGGCTGGCCCGATCTGCCCACCGTTGCCGAGTCGGGTCTCCCGGGCCTGGACGTCAGCGCCTGGGACGCGATCTTTGTACCGGCCGGCACACCGCGGCCTGTGGTTGATCGCCTCAACCTGGCTATTCATAAAGCGCTGGCCGACCCTGAACTGCGCAACCAGCTGCAGTCACGCGGGGCCGAAGTGGCGCCTGGCACACCCGAAGAGCTGGCCCGGCACATGGCCAGCAGCCGGATGCTCTGGGGCGATGCCGTCAGACGTTCGGGTGCTGCGCTTGACTGAGCCTTTATTCCTTGATTGATTCCCTGTATTCCGTTCGGACCTGATTGCCAGGAAACCTTCTCCATGAAACCTTCTTACTCCGAAATCGCATCTTCCGGCCGCGCTGCGGGCGACCTGTTGGCTGGATTGCCGCAGCCCCTGAATCCCGCCATCACGCAGACAAAAAATTATTTTGCCGCGCTGGAGAATTTTCAGCGCACCTTTGCCTTCAGGCAGGGCGACAAAGTGCTGTTGCTGACCGACCCACTGCTCGATACGCGGGTGGCCGATGCTGTCATGGGCCTGGCGCGCGCGCGTGGCGCGACGGTACGGCAGTACATGGAAACCACCAGCCAGGTGACCGAGGTGCCCGAGTCGGTCAAGGTGCTGGTGGCCGAGGCCGACTTTGTGGTGTCGACCTGGTTCTGTTCGATTTTCGATCCGTTTTTTATTGCCCGGCGCGCGGCGGGCCAGCGCTGGGTCAAGATCACGTATTTCCGCGATCTCGATCTGCTGCATACACCGCAGGCGCGTTTTCCGGCGGAGTTGATCGGCGAAATCATTCGCGCCACAGCCAGGCGTTATCCGGCCGGCCAGGATTTCACGGTAAAGTTTTCAGATGTGCGGGGCAGCGATTTTTCCATTCAATACACGCCCGAGATGCGCGAGTTGCTGCTCGCCCACAACCGCTGGCGCGGCAAAATGTTTGCCGACGAGCCGGGTTGCTATGTGCATTACCTGCCCACCCATGGCCCCAACCTGTGGGACCGCACGGCGCATCGCAATGACGCACAGGCGCCGGTTGCAATGTCGGGCACGTTTTACCCCCAGTGGGCGGTTGGATTTGAAAAACCGTTCGAGGGACGCATAGGCTGCCGGTTTGAAAGTGACACCATTGTGGAAGTCACGGGCGAATGCCGCGAGGCCGGCATCCTGCGCGAAATGCTGGTGGGCGGCCGGTTGATCGAGCTGGGTTGCGGTTTCAATCCGAAGGCGCCGCGCCACACGATCTACCCCGCCGGCTCCAACGCCCCGGGAGCGCTTCACTTTGGCATTGATCTGGCGCGCCCAAGCGACTACATATTGCGCACCATGCCCCAGTGGGAGGAGCCGCCCGTTCACATGGATCTGGTCGCGCTGGACAGCACGGTGACGGTGGGGGACGAGCCGCTGATCGACGGCGGTTTTTTATGTGGGCTGCGTGACCCGGCCGTCAGGGCGGCGGCTGAAAAATTTGGCAACCCTGTCGAGCTGCTGGAAACCGCCGTCTGAATTGCGGGGTCAACACGGGGGAAGGCGCACGGCCTGCCTCGTCAAGGCTCGTTGAGGCGCCGTGGACGCGCCGCGCGCAAGGCCTGTTGCAAGGCCTGTTATTTCTTCTTGATGACGCTGACTTTGGTCTGGTTGACGACCCACTTGCCGGCAAACGCCTGCAGGTCGTTCAGGCGCTTGAGCAGGTCGGCGCCCAGCGTGGTCACCGTGTAGCCATCGCTGCCGTGGCCGAGCAGGCCGGCGGCACGCAATTCCTTGATCCGGGTGTTGAGGGTGTTGGGAGTGATGCTGCCAATGCTGTCTTGCAGAAGGCGGAACGTCTGGGGGTGGCCGTCTTTCAGGGCCCACAGCACGCGCAGTGCATAGCGTGCTTCCAGCAGTTCAAGCAACTGGCTGACAGCTGCATTTTCTTTGGCGCTCATTGTTATCTCCTCTGGTCACAATCGGGTCACGGTCAGGCTGCGGCAGCCTGGCAAGCAAAAAGCTTGCGCCAAATATAACGCAATTTCTGCGCTGCTACTAGTTTTATAGCTACCTATGCCCGTACAGTTTAGCCTTGCAGCCGAAAAGACTTGAAAAGTTGCGGCGAATGCGCTTGCGTTTGTGTTTTCCGGCACGGCATGCCAGGCGGCCGGCTTCCAGGCATCACAGATAGATTTTCTGCAGCAGGCGGAGCAGGGTTTTGCGCTCTGCCGCCGTCAGGCGGGCGGCGGCGTCGGACTCCAGCTCCTGCGCCGTGCGTTCCGCGTCGTGCATCAGTTCCTGTCCGCTGGCGGTCAGGTGCAGGCCCACCGCCCGGCCATCGTTGGGATGGGGCTGGCGGGTCAGCAGTGAGCGGTTTTCGAACGACTTGATCATGCCCACCAGATTGGGCGGCTGGATGTTGAGCGTCGCGCAAAGCTGGCGTGACGTGATGCCGGGGTTGTGATGAATGAGGGAAAGGACCGAAAAGTCCACGGGTCGCAACCCATAGACGGCCATTTGTTTCAGGAATGCGTCGATGATGACCAGCGCCGCGCGCCGTGCGTTGTAACCGATCAGGCCTTCCAGGTAGGTGGTCTTGACCTTTTCGACGGCGGGGGCGGGAGATTTTTCGGGCATGAGCTTGAAGGTGAAGAAGGTTCCGGCCGGTTCAGTTTCAGATTTACGTGGTGTCCAGCCTGTCCCTGATGATACGCATGCGCATGTCGAATTCCGGGAGCACCCAGCGGCGCAGGGCAGTTGCGGGCGCCGTCCAGCGCCCGGCATCGTCGCCGGAGGCCGGAGGCGTCACGGCTGATTCGATCTGGCTCCAGGCCCAGCCCAGCAGTGCCAGTGTGAGCGCGCGCAGGTAGTCGTCTGCAACCCAGTAGGGCAGTTCGGGGCTGCCGGGAGCGGCCTGCGCCAGTTCAGAAGCGAGCAGGCGCAGCCCGGCGAAGCGGCCCAACAGCTCGGCGTGCGCGGCGTTACCGGCATCCAGTTCGTCACCCAGCTCCTGCAGCAGCGCTAACAGGGCCGCGCCACCATCCGGCAACACTTTGCGCACCAGCAGGTCAATGGCCTGGACCTCGTTCGTGCCTTCGTAGATCATGGTCACGCGCGAGTCGCGCACGATCTGCTCGATCCCCCATTCCTTCACGTAGCCATGGCCGCCGAATACCTGCAGGCATTCGCTGGCGCCGTGGAAGGCCTGGCTGGTGAGTGCGGCTTTGAGCACTGGCGTGACCAGGCTGCACCAGCGCTGGGCGCTGCCCCGGCGCGCGGCATCGGGATGGTGCCTGGCGATGTCGAGTTCGATGCCGGTCTTGTAGGCCAGCAGGCGGCCGCCGTCGATCCAGGCGCGTTGGGTGTCCAGGATGCGGCGGATGGCGGGATGCCCGGCAATCAAATCAGCAGCCTCGGCACTTTTGCGCGGGCCGGGTACGCGCATCTGCCGGCGCTCACGGGTGTAGGCGTCGGCTTTCTGCCATGCGGCGTCGAGCAGGCCGATGCCCTGCAGCGCCACATGCAGCCGGGCGGCGTTCATCATCACGAACATGGCGTTCAGGCCACGGCCGGGCTCGCCGACGATCCAGCCTGTGGCGTCATCAAAGCGCATGACGCAGGTGGGGCTGCCGTGCAAACCCATCTTTTCCTCGATGCGTTCGCAATGCACCGGGCTGGGCGTGCCATCCGGCATGAATTTCGGCACCACGAACAGCGACAGGCCTTTCGGGCCGGGTGGCGCATCGGGCAAACGGGCCAGCACCAAGTGCACGATATTGTCGGTCAGGTCATGCTCTCCGCCGGAGATGAAGATTTTGGTGCCGCTGAGCATGAAACTGCCATCGGGCTGCGGCATGGCCTTGGTGCGCAGCAGGCCGAGGTCGCTGCCCGCGTGGGGTTCCGTCAGGCACATGGTCGCCAGCCATTCGCCGGTGGCGATTTTGGTCAGGTAACGCGCCTTCAGGTCGTCGCTGCCATGGTGCTTCAGGCACTCGTAGGCGCCGTGCAGCAGGCCCGGCGCCATGGTCCAGCCGTGGTTGGCGGCGCTGAGCATTTCATAGAGCACGGCTTCAAGCAGGGCGGGCAGGCCCTGGCCGCCATCTTCGGGCGCGCACGCCAGCGCGGGCCAACCCGCTTGCCAGAAAGCCTGGTAAGCGTCCTTGAACCCTGGCGGTGCGATGACCGTCCCGTCGACAAACTTGCAGCCGATGGCATCACCGACGCCTTGCAGGGGCGCGACCTCTTGCGTGACGAATTTCCCCGCCTCGTCCAGCACCTGCCGCATCAGCTCGATATCGCAGTCCGCATGGGGCTCAAGCGCCTGCAGCTGCGCAGGGGCCTTGAGCACATCGTGAAGAATGAAGCAGATATCGTGCAGATGGGGCTGGTAGTTCATGCGCAAAGGTCTCTGCGCTTAGAACCTGTGGTTGATGCCCACCATCGTCCCGGTCTGCGATCCACCCAAAGCGGGGTTGCTGCCAGGTGCACCGCCACTGACAGAAACGTTGGTCTGGCTATCGTTGCGAATCGTGCCGATTTGAGCGTACAAGGTCGTGCGTTTGGACAGCTTGTACAGCGATCGCACCGCCAGCAGGGTGGAGTCAAAGTTGTCGACGTTCTTGTAGTTCAGCTTGGCGAGAGTTCCGTCAATCGTCCAGGCCGGAGAGACTGGGTAAGCGGCTGCGACGTACCAAAGGTCGCTTTTGGGTCGCGTCGCGCTGCCGTCGTTGTTGCGGCGAATGACACCACCGCCGACCTTGACGCTGGCCAGATTCACGTATCCGTTCACCGTCAGCCGGGAGTCGGATTTGGAACTGCTGGTCAGGCCGGCAGGCAGCACCACATCCGTGGCGCTGGCAGGCGTGCGGCCGTTCAGTGTGTCATAAGCCAATGCTGCGCCCCAGGTCTTGGTGTCGTATTTCACCATGGCCGACCACTCGCGGCAGGCCTGGGAGTCGGTCCCGCTCTCGCCGGGGCAATTGGTTCCAGCGGGCGAGGGGCCGGCATTGACGGTGTCACGGCCCAGGCTGTAGGTAGCGCCTACGGTGAAGTCGCTGAATTTGCCTTTGTACGCTATTGAATTATCGATGCGTGAATTGGGGATGTAGCTGTCCAGAGAGCCGAGTCCATAGATGCTGGGCCCCACAATATCCGAATCCAGCAGGGACCAGAACAGCATGGTCCATTGACGGCCCAGCGTGACAGCGCCCCAATCACCACTGAGTCCCACCGTCGACTGGCGTCCGAATAGACGGCCACCTTGGCCCGAAGCGCCGGTGTCCGGGGCAAAACCCATTTCAAGCGTGTAGATGGCGCTCAAGCCAGCGCCAAGATCTTCTGTGCCACGCATGCCCACCCGGGAAGGAAGGATGCCGGTATTGGAGGGCATGCGCGTGATGCGGCCGCCAGCCGGCGCGACGTTGCTGACAGACTCGACGCCAGCATCGAAGATGCCGTAAAGGCTGACACTTTGCGCTTGAACAGCACCTGCAGTGGCCAGTCCGGCCAGTCCGGTCAGGGTGATGAGGGAGGAAATTTTCATGCTTGTCTCGTGGTGGTAGTGGTTGATTTTTCGACCAGGCCATTCCTGGAATGTCGTTGCTCATTGGCAACTGAATCTTTCAGCGGATTCACAAGTTCCCGGAATGTCATTGGCCTCTAGCAGCTGAAATTTGAACCCCCTGCAGCATCGCAACAGTGGGCTGGTAGTGCATGGATCGCCGTCGCGACTCGTCAGTCAGTCAGACATCAGCCAGACATGAGTCAGGCATCAGGATTCGGCAGTGAAGCCGATTTTTTTGATCAGCGGACCCCAGCGGTCAAACTCCAGTTTTTGGCTGCGTGCCATGTCTTCAGGGCTGCCGCCAAACGGGATCAGTCCCACCACCGTCAACGAATCAATGACGGATTTGTCCTTGATCGCGAGGTTGATCGCCGCGTTGGCTGCCGCAATAACGGCTGCGGGGGTTTTCGCAGGCGCGTAAAAACCGAACCACTCTTCGACTGTCAGGTCGGCAAAGCCCTGCTCGGCGAAGGTAGCGACTTCGGGTACGAACGGTGAACGCTGTTTTCCGGATGTTGCCAGGAGGCGCAGCTTGCCGGCCTTGTGGTTGGGAATGAAATCGCCGTGCGGTGTGACCATCGCGGCGAGCTGTCCGCCAACAACATCGGTCACGCCAGGCACTGACCCACGGTAGGGCACGTGCTTGAGCTCAACGTTGTTGTTCATGCCCAGCAAGGCACCAATGAAGTGAGGGGTTGAGCCGGCCGCGGGTGAGCCATAGCTGGCGTCTTTCGGGTTGGCCCTGGCCCATGCGAGAAAGTCCTGGACGTTCTTGACCGAGCCTGGCACAAGGGGCCCGACAGCCAGGCCATGATGCATCACGGAGGCGGTCCCTACAGGTACAAAGTCCTTGAACGGGTCATACGCCAGTTTTTTGTAGATGTGCGGATACAGCGACATGCATGAGAACGGTGTCATCGCCAGGACGGACCCGTCCGCCGCGGCCATCTTGAGCCCTTCCAGCGCAATGCGGCCACCGGCTCCGGCCTTGGTGTCCACGATTGCGTTGTTTTTGGCGTAAGCGGTACCACCGAGCCTGTCGCCCACGCGGCGCGCGCAAATGTCGCCTGAGCTGCCGGCCGGAAAGCCATAAAGAATCTTGACCTGCTCCAGCGCCTGCGCGAAGGCGGAAAAAGGCGCGAGGCCGGCGGTCGCTGCTGCGAGCGCCGCCGAGGTCTGAATGAAATTGCGACGTGTTTGCATGAAATGTCTCCTTGTAGTTAGGTAGGCAGGGGAAGCGAGGGAAGTGAATGGACTCGTGGAACGCAAGCGCATCAAGACTCGGCGAAAAGGCCCAGGGTCTTGATCAGGCGGCGCCATTCCTCGGCGTCCGTCCCGAGCAGATCGGCCGATTGCGCCATGCTGCGCGCCACGTCTGGTTGCAGGCAGGCGGCGCGGTGTGTCGTCACGGGCTGGTCTCGTTGATTTAAAAAAGCAGGTTCTTGAAGATCAATGGGCTCAGCTACTCACAGCACCTGGCCTTGATGTCTTCCGGAATCGGGATGGCCTTGATGCGGTCGGGTTCGCCCGCTGGGCGGACCACGAAGGCGCGGGTTTCGCGGCCTTCGCACAGCACTTCTTCGCCGCGCTTGACGATGTGTTTCTGGATGAACACCTTGTCGCGCCACTCCTCGATGCTGGTGTGGATGTGCAGCGTCTGGCCGTAGGTGGCGGGGCGCATGAACCTGGTGTGGATCTCCAGCAGGGGCGTGCCGACGATGCCGGTGGTCTTGACGAGTTCACGCCAGGGGGGCACGCCGCACTCCATGAAAAAGTGCAGCGAGGCGGCGTCCATCCATTTCGAAAAGTTGGGAAAGAACACGATGCCGGCAGGGTCGCAGTCGCCGAACTGCACTTTGATGTCGTAGACGGTGGTTTTGCTCATGAGGGGCTCCCGGGTCAGCGTGGCGCCATGCGCAGAGCGCCGTCGAGACGAATCACTTCGCCGTTCAGGTGCATGTTGGTGACGATGTGGCTGGCCAGTTGGGCGAACTCTTCCGGTTTGCCCAAGCGCGGAGGAAACGGGATGCTCTCGGCCAGCGACTGCTGCACCGGCTCGGGCAGGGCTCTCATCAGCGGTGTCGCAAACAGGCCGGGGGCGATGGTGCAAACCCGAATGCCGTGCAGCGCCAGATCGCGGGCCATGGGCAAGGTCATGCCGACGACCCCACTCTTGGACGCGCTGTAGGCTTGCTGGCCGACCTGGCCATCAAAGGCGGCCACCGAGGCGGTGAATACCATCACGCCGCGCTCGCCGTCTTCCAGCGGTGCCAGCTTGGCGCACTCTGCCGCAAACAGGCGGGCTGCGTTGTAGGTGCCGACCAGGTTGACGCTCACCACGCGCACAAAGTCCTCCAGCGGAGCGGGTGAGCCGTCGCGGCTGACCACGCGCCTGGCACTGCCAATGCCGGCAATGCTCATCAGGATGCGGGCCGGGCCATGCGCGGCAGTGGCTTTGGCCATGGCTGCCTGCAGGCTCTCGGTGTTGGTGATGTCGCATTGGCAGGCGACGGCGCTGCCATCCCCATGCGCCGCGTTGATCTCGGCGGCCACCTTGTCAGCGTTGGCGAGGTTGACGTCAAGCACTGCGACTTTTGCGCCCAGGCCGGCGAGTTCGCGCGCAGTGGCTTCGCCGAGCCCGGAGCCGCCGCCCGTGACAAGGGCGGCTTGTCCTTGAATATTCATGTCAGGCTTTCAAAAATTCTGGTTTGCTACTGGTTTGCTATTTAGTGACGCAAGGGCATTTACAGGAGGAGATGTCCAATGCGTCCAATGCTCGTCAGGCCGCGCCCGGGTTTTCCAGAAGCAGCGCAATGCCTTGTCCACCACCGACGCAGGCCGACGAGATGCCGTAACGCACGCCGGCACGCTGCATCTCGCGCGCCAGCGTGATGGTCAGGCGCACACCGGTAGCGGCCAGCGGGTGGCCCAGTGCGATGGCGCCGCCGTTGACGTTGAGCCTGGTCATGTCCAGCCCCAGTTCGCGGCCCACGGCCAGCGTCTGCGCACCCTGGGCTTCGTTGATCTCGAAACGGCCAATCTGGTCCAATGTGAGTCCGCAGCGCGCCAGCAGCAGGCGGATCGCGGGTGCCGGGCCTATGCCCATGATCTCGGGCGGCACGCCCACGGCGGCTGCGGCGACCACGCGTGCGAGTGGCTTTTTGTCATGGGCCCTGGCATAGTTGCCAGACGCCACGATGGCCGCGGCAGCGGCATCGACCAGCGCCGCGCTGTTGCCGCCGGTCTGCACGCCGCCTTCATACACGGGGCGGAGTTTGGCCAGCACTTCGGGCGGGGAGATGCGGGCGTGGGTGTCCTGCGCCACCTCGGTGATCTTGCCCTGCAGCGTGATGCCGCGCGGCTTGTAGCCTTCGAGTTCAAATTTTTCGGTGACCACGGGTGCAATTTCGCCGGCATGAAAGCCCGCCTGCTGCGCGGCGACAGCCTTGGCAAATGACTGCGAGGCGAATTCGTCCACCTGCTCGCGCGTGATGCCGTATTTCTTCGCCAGGTTCTCGGCGGTCTGGATCATGTTGATGCCGGCCGCCGGGTCTTTGAGCGCCTCCCACATGAAGTCCTTGAAGCCCACTGGCGCGCCGAGCTTGAAGCCGTTGCGGTGGTCAAACGCTGCAATCGGGTTGCGTGTCATGCTCTCGGTGCCGACCAGCAGCGCGGCCTCGGCAGTGCCGCTCTGGATTTGTTCCCCCGCCTGGCGAAACAGCTCAAAACCCGTTCCGCAAATGCGCTGCACCATGATGGCCGGCACTTCCATGGGCACGCCGGCATACAGGCCGATGTGACGCGGGAGAACAAACTGGTCAAAGTCACCGGGTGCCATGTTGCCGGCAATCACCGAATCGATGTGCTCAGCGCTGACGCCCGCGCGGTGCAGCACGGCGCGTGCTGCCTTGATACCCAGATCGGTCGGCGATACGTGGCCCAGGGCACCGCAGTAATCGACCAGGGGGGTGCGAACGCCATCGAGCATCCAGACATCGTCGAACGCGTTGAAAAATCCTTTGGAGGTCATGAGCGGCTTTCGATGTTTTCAGAGGGAGGGCTTGACGATGTAGCGCAGTTCATCGGCATGCAGGGCCACCACGGTTTCGGCCCGATGCGTCAGCACGGCGCGCTGGTTGATGGAACCCTTGTCGGTGATCTCGCCGCGGTCAATGGTGGGAGGGTCTGGCAGCAGACACAGGCGTGCGATGCGGTTGGCGCTACCGGTAGCCGATCGTGCGAGCTCATCCACCACCTTCTGGAATTGCGCCAGCACGCCGGGGCTGTTCAGTACATCGGCCATGGGCGCGTTGGCGTCCAGGCCACTCAAGGCCCTCACGGCCTGGGTAGGAAACACCATGGCGCCCACCTCCTTCATATTGAGCCCAGTCAGTACCGCGTCCTGAATGTAGGGCGCACCGGCCGCAATGATTTTTCCGCGCAGCGGCCCCACGCTGACGAAGGTGCCGGTGGCGAGCTTGAAGTCCTCGGCGATGCGGCCATCGAACCTGAGGCCCAGGTGGATGTCGGTCTCGTCAATCCATTTGACCGCGTCGCCAGTGCAGAGAAATCCTTCTTCATCAAAGGCCTTGGCGGTCTCCGTGGCGTCGCGCCAGAAGCCCGGCGTGATGTTGGGGCCCTTGTAGCGCACCTCGATCTTGCCTTGCACGTCTACCAGCTTGAGTTCCATGCCGGGTGCCGGCACCCCGATGTCGCCGGCTTTCACGCTGGAGTTGGTCACGAAAATCGCGAACGGCCCGGACTCGGTCATGCCAAGGCCCGTGGCCATCACGATGCGCTCGCCGATTTCCTTTTCCTGGGATTCATACAGGCTGTCCCACACCGCCTGGGCCAGCGCGGCGCCTGCGTAGAAGAACATGCGGACGCGCGACAGCAGCTTGCCACGCAAGGCGTCGTCCGTCTTCATCGCGTCGGCAATGGCCTCGAAGCCGGTCGGCACGTTGAAATAGATCGTGGGCGCAATTTCGCGCAGATTGCGCAGCGTCTCATGCATCAGCGCTGGCGTGGGCTTGCCGTCGTCGATGTACATCGTGCCGCCATGGAACACGACCATGCCGAAATTGTGGTTGCCGCCAAAGGTGTGGTTCCAGGGCAGCCAGTCCACCAGCACGGGCGGCGCCTCGGTCAGCACTGGCATGGACTGGGCCATCTGCTGCTGGTTGGCGCACCACATGCGCTGCGTGTTGATCACGGCCTTGGGTAGTTTGGTTGAACCGCTGGTGAAGAGGAACTTCACAATGGTGTCCGGACCGGTAGCCTGTATGGCCTCATCCACGGCCGGCGTGGCCATTGTTTCAACCAGGTCAGAAAACGGCGTTGTCTCACGCCCGGTGATCTCGCCGGCCGTCAGCACGACCTCCACGTCGGCGCCGACTGTGGCCGTGATGGCCTTGCCATAGCGTGAGGCGTCCGCAGCAAAGACCAGTCCAGGCGTGACCGTCTTCAGCACATGGCGCAGTTTGTCGTAGTCCTGGCTGACGAGGGAGTAGGGGGGCGAGGTCGGCACGAAAGGCACGCCGGCCACCATGCAGCCCAGCGCCAGTAGCGCGTGTTCGAGGTCGTTCTCGGACAGGATGACCACCGGGCGTTCCGCGCTCAGGCCGCGGTTGACCAGCGCCTGGGCGATACTGCGTGCGCTGGCCCAGGCTTGTGCGTAGCTCACATGCCGCCAGTTACCCGTGCTGCCATCGGCAAGCTTTTCGCGACGCGCCATGAAGATGCGGCCGGGCGCCACCTGCGCCCAGTACTGCATGCGGTCCGTCATGCGGATGGGGTAGTCCAGCAGGGGTTGCTCGGCGCGCAGGTAGTGCACGCCAGGCGCACCGTCGCGCAGATTGACGCGGGTGACGCCAAAAGTCAGGGGGCGAAATTTCGGGCTCGTCATGCTTGTCTCTTCCGGGGGCGTTGCGTTTTATTTTTTTGCTGTTGGGTTGGGTTGGGTTGTGTGGTCGCGTTGTGCCGCGCTGTGTCAGGTTTTTTGCACCTTGTCGGCCCGGCCCTCGAGGAAGGCGCGAACACGGTCCTTGGCCTCCGGCGCGCTTTGGGCAATCGCCGCCATCAAGGCTTCCGTCAGGTAGCCCTGCTCGGCCGGCTGCTCGGCAATCCGGGGCAGGGCATGCATCAGTGCGTAATTCGTCAGAGGGGCGTTTTGCGCCACACGCGCGGCCAGTTCCATGGCCTTGTCAAAGGCCTGGCCTTCGGGCACCAGGTACTGCGCGAAGCCGGCGCGTTCGCCGTCTTGCGCGGTGTAGACCCGGCCGGTCAGCATCATGTCGGTCATGCGTGCGACGCCGATCAGTTTGGGGATACGGACCGATCCGCCGCCGCCGACAAAAATGCCACGGGAACCTTCCGGCAGCGCATAGAAGGTGGACTCGTCGGCGACGCGGATGTGGCAGGCGCTGGCCAACTCCAGCCCGCCGCCGACCACGGCGCCTTGCAGCGCGGCAATCACCGGAACCGGGCCGAACTGCACCCGTTCGAGCGCGGCGTGCCACATGCGCGAATGGTGCATGCCCTGGCCCGCGTCGCGCTCCTGCAGTTCGCCCAGGTCCAGGCCGGCGCAGAAGTGCGCGCCTTCGCCGTGGATCACGGCAGCACGGATGGTCGTGGGCAGTTTTTCGAAGATGTCACGCAAGGCCAGGATCAGGCTGTCGTTGACGGCGTTGCGTTTGGCAGCGCGGCTCAGGTGGATCACCGCGATCTCCTGGTGGTCGCCGCGAATGTCAAGCTGGATGTCGGTGGAAGAGGTGTTGGACGTCATGGTCAGATTTTTTTCGAAGTGAATGAATTGTGGTTATAAAACATAACTAATTCAATTGTCTTTCTTGCTTGTTTTCTCGGTGTTTACCCGCAGATCGAGTAAAGATCCGGACCCGGTCATCGGAGGGAAGCGCGGCGACCAGGGGCGGGGCGGCTCGTATGAGCCGGGCGCAAATGCCCTTGGGATGAATCGGGGGGAGGGGGGGGCGTGCTTACGCAGGAGACGGGAGCGAAACGCCGGTGTTCATCTCCATCACACCCCCGGTACGGAAATGCAGAAATGGGGCAGTTGATTTTTGCCTGCCACTTGTTCGCTGGCGCCGCTACCTGACCGATGAAGCAGCCCTGAAATCAAACGCCGCGGACACAGCGGGGCCAGCGGGTGATTCGCCGTATTTGATGAAATCGGGACGTTGGGGCCCGCGGAACTGCGGCAGTGTTTGGAGGCGGGGGCAGGGCCGATGGTGGTCGGCGGATGAAGTCACTTAGTTGTATGTTGTCGTACAACGTATAGACTTCGCACACCCACCAACCGTTATGCCCTCATAAGTGCCGCCGTGACGGTACCGCCGCGACGAGTCAGCCCTGGGTCGTGCGCCCCTCCGGGGTCTGCATCGCGAGCACGTTGTTGCCTCGGCGCAGGCGTTCGCGGCTGTTGGACAGGTGTGTCCGCATGGCGGCGCGTGCGGCCTCGGCATCCTGATTGCTGATCGCGCTGTAAATGCTTTCATGCTCGCTGTGGACGCGCTCCAGGTAATTCAGGCGGCCCTCTGGCGCCTGGTGCACGATGCTCACGCGCGTGCGCGGAATGATCATGGTGCCCAGGTAGGTCATCAGATCGGCAAAGTGCCGGTTGCCTGTGGAGCGGGCGACTTCCATATGAAACTGGAAGTCGGGCGGCACCGCGTCGGAGTCATCGTTGATGGAGTCCTGAAAGGCGCGCAGTGCATTTTTCATGGCCAGCAGGTTTTCAGGCGTTCTCCTCTGTGCAGCCAGGCCTGCAGCCTCGGTTTCAAGGCTGATGCGCAACTCCAGCACCGAAATCACATCGGCCACCGTGGCGAAGTCTTCCGCCATGATCTTGAAGTTGCCGGTCTCTTGCGGCGGTAGCACAAAGGTGCCTATGCCATGCCGGGTTTCGACCAGGCCAGACGCCTGGAGCCTGGACAGCGACTCCCGAACCACGGTGCGGCTGACATCGAACCGGGCCATGATTTCCGCCTCGGTGGGGAGCTTGGCGCCGGGCTTCAACTGCCCGTCCCGGATGCTGGCGGCCAGGCTTTCAACGATTTCGCCGACCAGCCCGCGCGGGCGGCGCATGCGAAGCGGCGCCTCGTGAGGGGGCGGCATATCGGGCTCGGGTTGGCTAAGGGTTTTCCTTGAATTCATTAAAAAACCGTTGACAAGCTAAAGAAGGGATTGGAGAATTCCAGTCGTCAGACAACCTATGACTGATGAGATGTTGGGTTGACTTTAACAAACTTCAAAAAAAAGTCCAGTTGCAATTGGCAATTGGATCCGGAATGCCAAAAATGACCATCAAAGTTCATGAAAAACTGCTGTTGACCGGCGCCGCGGGCGGTTTGGGCAAAGCCCTGCGCGAGCGTCTCAAGGCCAATTGTTCGGTGCTCCGGCTGTCCGATGTCCAGCCTTTCGGCGATGCCGCTGCGGGCGAAGAAGTGGTGCTGGCCGATCTGGCCGATGCGGCGGCCGTCAATGAGATGGTGAAGGGGGTGGATGCCATCGTTCACCTGGGCGGCGTGTCCGTCGAAGGGCCGTTCGGGCCCATTCTGCAGGCCAATATCCTGGGCGCCTACAACCTCTACGAGGCTGCGCGCAAACACGGCGTCAAACGCGTGGTGTTTGCCAGCTCCAACCACGTCACCGGCTTTTACCGCCAGGACCAGACGATCACTGCGGATCATCCGCCGCGGCCCGACGGCTTTTATGGGCTGAGCAAGGCTTTTGGGGAAGACCTGGCACGCCTCTACTTTGACCGCTACGGCATTGAAACCGCCTGCGTGCGCATCGGCTCTTCATTTCCCGAGCCGAGGGACCGCCGCATGCTGGCCACCTGGCTGAGCTATGACGACCTGCACCGCCTCATCACGGCCTGCCTGACAACGCCGGTGCTGGGCCACAGCATCATCTTCGGCATGTCGGATAACGCGGTCACCTGGTGGGACAACAGCCGCGCACGCCATATCGGCTATGTGCCGAAAGACAGCTCGGATGTTTTCCGCGATGCGGTTTACGCGCGCACTCCCCAGCCGGATCTGAACGATCCGGTTGCCCAGTACCAGGGCGGTGGTTTTGTCGTGGCCGGTCCTTTTGGCGATTGAAGGCATGAGCATCATCACGAGTGCGACGCAGGCCGAGCTACTGCTCGATGCGCGCAATGCCACGGGCGAAAGCCCCGTATGGCATGCAGACGAGCAGGCGCTGTATTGGGTCGATATTCCTGCGCGCAAGCTGTGCCGCTGGCAGGCCGACACAGGGCGTACCAGCCACTGGCTGGCGCCCGAAATGCTGGCCTGCATCGCCTCGCGGGGTCCGCAGGCCGGCTGGGTGGCAGGCATGGAAACCGGTGTGTTTGAACTGCAGCCGCATGAAGACGGCCGTCTGGATGTCCGGCTGCTGGCCGGGGTGCGGCATGCGCAGGCCGGCATGCGCTTCAACGATGGCCGCTGCGACCGCCAGGGGCGCTTTCTGGCTGGCACCATGGTGCTCGACATGGCATTGGGGGCTGCGGCAGGGTGCCTCTACAGCCTTGAAAAGAACAGCGAGAACAGCGGACCAAAAAAACTCCTGGGTGGCTTCATCACGCCCAATGGCTTGGCTTTCARCCCGGACGGGCGCACCATGTACCTGTCGGATTCCCATCCATCAGTGCAGACCATCTGGGCATTTGATTACGACACTGATAGCGGCACACCGTCTAATCAGCGGGTGTTTGTTGACATGAACCCGCTGCCGGGGCGGCCCGACGGCGCCGCTGTCGACGAGGATGGCTGTTACTGGATTTGCGGCAATGACGCCGGTCTGGTTCACCGCTTCACGCCCGCCGGCAAGCTGGACCGCTCCATTGCAGTTCCGGCCGCCAAGCCTGCGATGTGTTGCTTTGGCGGCCCTCGCATAGACCAGCTTTTCATCACCACGATCACCCCTGCGCAACCCGTGGCGGGCTATGACCCGGCACTGGCGGGCGCGGTGTTCGTGGCTCATCCCGGCGTTCGCGGCATTGCCGAAACGCCGTTTTCGCAGTAGCTTTCCCATTTCAACGCGCAACCATAACTCAGGAGACATCGCATCATGACAAACAGAACTCCCCGCATTTCGGCTATTCGCTCGGCCGCCCTTGCCGCTTTGCTGGCGGGCCTCGGCATGGGTGCTGCCCAGGCCGTCGAGTTCCGCTCGGCCGATACGCACAACGCCGATGACTACCCCACCGTGGCCGCTGTCAAGTACATGGGTGAACTGCTCGAGAAAAAGAGCGGCGGCAAGCACAAGATCAAGGTCTTTAACAAGCAGGCCCTCGGCAGCGAGAAGGAAACCATCGACCAGGTCAAGATTGGCGCGCTCGACTTCACGCGCGTCAATGTCGGCCCGATGAACGCCATCTGCCCGTTGACCCAGGTGCCGACGATGCCGTTTTTGTTCAGCTCCATTGCGCACATGCGCAAGTCGCTCGACGGCCCGGTCGGTGACGAGATCCTGAAGAGCTGTGAGTCCGCCGGTTTCATCGGCCTGGCGTTTTATGACAGCGGTGCGCGCTCGATCTACGCCAAAAAGCCGATCAAGACCGTCGCTGATGCCAAGGGCCTGAAGATCCGCGTCCAGCAGTCGGACCTGTGGGTCGCGCTGGTCAGCGCGATGGGCGCCAACGCCACGCCCATGCCTTATGGCGAGGTCTATACCGGCCTGAAGACCGGCCTGATTGACGCCGCCGAGAACAACATTCCGTCGTTCGATACGGCCAAGCACGTGGAAGCCGTGAAGGTCTATTCCAAGACCGAGCATTCGATGGCGCCCGAGATCCTGGTGATGTCGAAGGTGATCTATGACAAGCTGCCCAAGGCCGAGCAGGACATGATCCGCGCGGCGGCCAAGGAGTCGGTGGCATTTGAGCGCCAGAAGTGGGATGAGCAGGAAGCGAAGTCATTGGCCAATGTCAAGGCTGCTGGCGCCGAGATCGTGGAAGTGGACAAGAAGTCGTTCCAGGCCGTGATGGGCCCGGTCTACGACAAGTTCATGACCACGCCAGACATGAAGCGCCTCGTCAAGGCGGTTCAGGACACCAAGTAAACCTGCGGGGCAGGCCACGCCTCCTGCCGCAAGGCGGGGGGCTCCTGTCTTCCCTTCCTTTGCGGGGAGGTGGGACGGTCAGGTCAGAAAAAGATTAATCCATGTACACAAAATTTTGCGCGACGCTGTCCAAAGTCAGCCTGGCTCTGGCTGTGATCGGACTGCTCGCGGTTGTCCTGTGCGTCCAATGGCAGGTGATCGGACGCTACATTCTCAATGACACGCCGACCTGGGCCGAGGCACTGGCCCTGTTGCTGGTGCTGTTCGTCACCGCATTCGGCCTGGCGGTCGGCGTGCGCGACGCCGGCCACATTGGCCTGGAGTCCCTCGTCGTGCTGCTGCCCGAGAAATGGCAGCACCGCATCGAAATACTGATTCATTTTCTTGTTGGCAGCTTTGGTGCGCTGATGGTCTACGGCGGCTGGTTATGGATGGCCGCGAAATGGGACGAAAAGAAACCCATGTTGCCCGTCCCGGACGGAATCGACTATTTGCCGATGGTGATTGCCGGCGTGCTGATCGTCCTGTTTTCAATTGAACATGTGATCGCGCTGCTGCGCGGCCAAGTAGTGGAGCCCGCATGGAACTGACCGTACTCGCCCTGAGCTTCACGCTCTTCCTCGTGATTGGTGTGCCGGTCGCGTTTGCGATCGGTCTGTCATCCGTGGCCACCATCATTGCCGCGGGTCTTCCGGTTGCGGTGGTGTTCCAGAAAATGGTTGGCGGCATGCAGGTGTTCTCGTTCCTGGCCATTCCGTTTTTTGTCTTCGCCGGCGAGCTGATGCTCTACGGCGGCATTGCCGAGCGCATCGTGCGCTTCGCCAACAGCCTGGTCGGCCACGTGCGCGGGGGCCTGGGCATGAGCAACGTGATCGGTTGCACGCTGTTCGGTGGTGTCGCTGGCTCGCCACTGGCTGACGTGTCGGCGATGGGCTCGGTGATGATCCCGCTGATGAAGAAGGAAGGCTATGACGCCGACTATGCGGTCAACGTCACCACGCACGCCGCGCTGGTCGGCGCCATCATGCCGACCTCGCACAACATGATCATCTTCACGCTGGCCACCTCCGGGATCGCCTCGGTCAGCGTGCTGAGCCTGATCCTCGCGGGCCTGGTTCCTGCGGTGATCCTGACCCTGTGCAACCTCGGCGCGGCTTACTACGTGGCCGTCAAGCGCGGCTACCCCACACGCGGCGCTTTCCCCGGCTGGGGTGAGGTGTTGCGTGCCTTCGGTGCTTCGCTGCCGGGCCTGCTGGTGGTGGTGATCATCCTCGCCGGTATTTTGTCGGGCGCATTCACGGCCACCGAGTCGGCATCGATCGCCGTGGCCTGGGCGCTGGCGATCACGGTGTTTGTCTACAAGACGCTGACGTGGGAGAACTTCCTCAAGGCCTGCACCAAGGCTTGCAAGACGACCGGTGTGGTCCTGCTGCTGATTGGCATCTCGGCCGCCTTTGGCTACTTCATGGCGCTGTACGAGGTGCCGCAGCTGACCGGCGAGCTGATGAAGTCGGTGAGCAGCGAGCCCTGGGTCATCTTCCTGATGATCAATGTGCTGCTGTTCGTGCTCGGCACCTTTCTCGACATGGCGGCGACCATCCTGATCTGCACGCCGATCTTCATGCCGATTGCGATGCAGTTCGGCATGGACCCGGTGCAGTTCGGCATCGTGATGCTGATCAACTGCGCGCTCGGGCTGAACACGCCGCCGGTCGGGACGGTGCAATTCGTCGGCTGCGCCATCGGCGGCATCTCGGTCGGCCAGGTGATGCGTTCGATCGCCCCCTTCTACGGCGCGCTCGGTCTCTGCCTGCTGCTCGTGACTTATGTGCCGGCTTTCTCGTTGTGGTTGCCGGCGCTGTACAAGTAAGCGTTTTCGTTTGAAGATAGTCTCACCATGACCAATCCTCCTGCACAGGCCGCATCGCAGGCCACATCTCAGGCTGCGTCGCGGGCCGAGCCGCAGGCTGTCCCGGGCACCGCGACAAAGAAGGTCCCGCTGTACATCACCATGCACGATCACGACAACGTCGCGATCGTGGCCAACGACGGCGGGTTGCCGGCCGGCAGCGTCTTCGCCAGCGGCTTGCGGCTGTGCGAGCAGGTGCCGCAGGGGCACAAGGTCGCGCTGGTCGACCTGCCCAAGGGCACCGCGGTGCTGCGTTACAACGTGCCGATCGGCTATGCGCTCAAGGACATCCCGGCCGGGAGCTGGGTGCATGAGCGGCTGCTTGAGATGCCCTCGGCACGCGAGCTCGACAATTTGCCCATCGCCACCGTGCGGCCGCCGGTGCTGCCACCGCTGGAGGGCTATACCTTTGAGGGCTACCGCAACCCGGACGGATCGGTCGGCAGCCGCAACATCCTTGCCATCACCACGACCGTGCAGTGTGTGGCGGGCGTGGTGGAATTTGCCGTCAAGCGCATCAAGGATGAATTGCTGCCGCGCTTCCCGAACGTGGACGACGTGGTGGGCCTGGAGCACACCTACGGATGCGGCGTGGCCATCGACGCGCCGGACGCGATCATCCCGATCCGCACCTTGCGCAACATCACGCTCAACCCGAATTTCGGTGGCGAGGTGATGGTGGTGAGCCTGGGCTGCGAAAAGCTCCAGCCCGAGCGCCTGCTGCCGCCCGGCACCATCCAGATCGTCGACGAACGCAATGTGGCCGATGTCGGCGTCAGCGCCGAGGCCGAGCTGGATGTGGTCTGCCTGCAAGCCGAGCATCACGTGGGCTTCATGTCGATGATCGACTCCATCATGGACACGGCCTTGCTGCACCTGGAGCGGCTCGATGCCCGCCGGCGCGAAACCGTCCCCGCCAGTGAACTGGTGGTGGGTGTGCAGTGCGGCGGCAGCGATGCCTTTTCTGGCGTGACGGCCAATCCGGCAGTTGGTTTTGCCACCGATTTGCTGGTGCGCGCCGGTGCCACGGTGATGTTTTCCGAGACCACCGAGGTCCGGGACGGCATCGACCAGCTCACCTCGCGTGCCGCCACGCCCGAAGTCGCCGAAGCGATGATCCGGGAGATGGCCTGGTACGACGCTTACCTGCAAAAGGGACGGGTTGACCGCAGCGCCAACACCACGCCCGGCAACAAAAAGGGCGGCCTGTCCAACATCGTCGAAAAAGCCATGGGCTCCATCGTGAAGTCGGGCACGGCGCCGATTAGCGGCGTGCTGTCGCCGGGTGAAAAAGTCAGGCAGAAAGGCCTGATTTATGCGGCCACGCCGGCCAGTGACTTCATTTGCGGCACGCTGCAGCTGGCGGCTGGCATCAACCTGCACATTTTCACAACGGGACGCGGCACGCCGTACGGGCTGGCGGAGGTACCGGTGATCAAGGTGGCCACGCGCAGCGACCTGGCCCGGCGCTGGCATGACCTGATGGACGTGAACGCCGGCCGTATTGCCGACGGCGAGGCCACCATCGAAGAGCTTGGCTGGGAGCTGTTTCACCTCATGCTGGAAGTTGCCAGTGGCCGCAAGAAAACCTGGGCGGAGCACTGGAAACTGCACAACGCGCTGGTTCTTTTCAATCCGGCGCCCATTACCTGAACCTGAACCTCAACCTGAATCTGAATCTGAATCTGACGCTTCACAGGAAGAATTCACATGACCCAAACCACACCTTACCAATCCTTTCCCAACAGTTTCAAACGCGACCTGCTGGCCGGCAAGCGGCTGATTGGCTGCTGGTCGTCGCTGTCCAACGCCATCACCACCGAGGTCCTCGGCGTGGCCGGCTTCGACTGGGTGCTGCTGGACGGCGAGCATTCGCCAAACGACGTGGCCACCTTCATTCCGCAGCTGATGGCGCTCAAGGACAGCGTGACCGCGCCAGTGGTGCGGCCTTCGTCCAACAACGTGGTCGAAATCAAGCGGCTGCTGGACGCTGGTTTCTACAACTTTCTCATCCCCTTCGTGGAGAGCGCCGATGAAGCGCGCCGCGCTGTTTCTGCCACGCGTTACCCGCCGCAGGGCATCCGGGGCGTGTCGGTGTCCCAGCGCAGCAATCGTTATGGCACGGTGGTCGATTACTTCAAGCTGGTCAACGAGCAGATCTGCGTGATGGTGCAGATCGAGAGCCGTGCCGGCATCGCCGCCACGCGCGAAATTGCCGCGCTGGACGGGGTGGACTGCATCTTCGTCGGCCCCTCGGATCTGGCGGCCGGCCTGGGCCACCTGGGCAACGCGGGCCACCCCGACGTGCAAGCCGCCATTGCCGCCGTGTTTGCCGATGCCAAAGCCAGCGGCAAGCCCATCGGCATCCTGGCCCCCGTTGAAGCCGATGCGCGCCGCTACATGGAGATGGGCGCCACGTTTGTGGGTGTCGGAAGCGACCTGGGCACCTTCCGCTCGGCCACGCAGGCCCTGCGCGACCGTTACCGCGCCTGACGGACACTTTTTTAAATCACTTTGACTGGAGTCATTCAATGAGCAAGCTTGGTTTTATCGGCCTGGGCATCATGGGAGCGCCGATGGCGTCCCACCTGATCAATGCAGGGCATGAAGTTTTTCTGCACACGCGCAGCAAGGTACCTGCCGACCTGCTCACGGGCAAGGCGAAAGCCTGCGGTTCCATCCGCGAAGTGGCCGAGCAGGCCGACATCATTTTTCTGATGCTGCCGGACACACCCGATGTGGCCAAAGTGCTGTTTGGTGAAAACGGCGTGGCCTCCGGTTTGACCAAAGGCAAGACGGTCGTCGACATGAGTTCCATCTCGCCGATGGAGACCAAGGAATTTGCCAAGAAAATCAATGCACTGGATTGCGACTACCTCGATGCGCCGGTATCGGGCGGTGAAGTGGGCGCCAAAGCCGCCAGCCTCACCATCATGGTGGGTGGTCCCGACGCGGTATTTGAACGCGTGCGGCCGCTGTTTGAGTTGATGGGCAAGAACATCACGCTGGTGGGTGGCAATGGCGACGGGCAAACCTGCAAGGTGGCCAACCAGATCATTGTGGCGCTGAACATCGCGGCTGTCGGCGAAGCGTTGCTGTTTGCCAGCAAGGCCGGGGCCGACCCTGCCAAAGTGCGCCAGGCGCTGATGGGCGGTTTTGCTTCTTCCCGCATTCTGGAGGTGCACGGCGAGCGCATGATCAAGCGGACTTTTGCGCCTGGCTTCCGGATTGGCCTGCACCAGAAGGATTTGAACCTGGCGCTGGCCGGCGCGAGAACCCTGGGTGTAGCCTTGCCGCAAACCGCAGGGGCGGCGCAACTGATGCAGGCCTGCAGTGCCAACGGCATGCAGGACCTCGACCACTCCGCGCTGGTACGCGCACTGGAACTCATGGCCAATCACCAGGTCGCCTGAGTTCAAGGATTTCATGACCGCAGGCTGAGGCCGGGAGCGGTTTTTTCAAACAACGAGCAGGAGACGTCATGTCCATTAATCGAAGAGAACTTGTCGGTGCTTCCCTGGCCCTGGGTTGTGGTGCGCTGGGGCTCGGCGCGGCCAGCGCGCAAACGCCGAACTGGCCACTCAAGCCCATCAGGCTGGTGGTTCCCTACCCGCCGGGCGGATCGTCGGACATCATTGCGCGTGCGATTGCCCAGCCCTTGTCCGACGCCCTCAAGCAAAGCGTCATCGTTGACAACAAGGCCGGCGCCAATGGCAATCTGGGCGCGGATTTTGTGGCGAAGTCTGCACCCGACGGCTATACGCTGCTGCTCTGCGACACCGGCGCGCTGGCCATCAGCCCGTCGGTCTACACCAAGCTGGGGTTTGATCCCTCCAAGGATCTGCGCGGCGTGACCATGCTGGCGTATTCACCTCATTTGCTGGTGGTGCACCCCTCCGTGCCGGCCAACAACCTCAAGGAGCTGGTGGAGTTGTCGAAGCGGTCGAATATCAATTTTGCGGTGACCGCCATGGGCAGCGCGCCGCACCTGGCGGGGGTTGCGGTGGAGCGCGCCAGCGGCGCCAAGTGGCAATACATCCCCTACAAGGGTGGCTCGCAAGCGATCACCGACACCATCGCCGGCCAGACGCAGGTCCTGATGAATGGCATGCTGGCTACCTTGCCGCACGTGCAAAGCGGCAAGCTCAAGATACTGGGTGTTTCCAAGAGCACGCGCATGCCGCTGATCGGCAACGTCCCGACCTTGTCCGAGCAGGGGATCACCAATTTTGAATCCGGAACCTGGCAGGGACTGCTGCTTGCCAATGGCACACCAGCCGCCATCGTGAGCCGGCTCAATACTGAGCTCATCAAGATCATCCGCAGCCCGGACATCCGTGCCAAACTGGCGGGCCAGGGCGCTGAGGTGGTGACCATGACGTCGGCCCAACAGGATGACTTTTTCAACCGAGAGAAAAGCCGTTGGGCCAAGGTCGTCACGGACGCGGGCATCAAGCTGGACTAGTTGCTGGACTCGCTACTGGCCGGGTTGCAGTGACCGTCGATTGACATTGCGCCGAAGGAGAGTTGCCATTTCTCAGCACAACAACAGCGTCTCATCATCACCGCCGCTCGCCGCAGCATTGCTGGATCCGGCACGCTTTGACGGTGAAGTCGTTGGCAAACCCGTCCGTTTGTTCACGCTGCGCAATCGGCGGGGCATGGTGGCGGGCATCACCAGTTATGGCGCCAAGATTGAGCAGTTGCTGGTCCCGGACCGCGCTGGCCGGCTGGACGACGTGGTGCTGGGCTACGACTGCCTGGATGCCGTGGTGAAGGGCGCTCCCTCCATGGGTGCATTTGTGGGGCGTTATGCCGGGCGCATTGAGAATGCCCGCTTCACACTCGCCGGAACCGCGCATGTGCTGACGGCCAACAACGGCAGACATTGCCTGCACGGCGGGCTGAAGGGGTCGCGCTTTCGCGTCTTCGATGCCGTGCAGCACGACGACGCCAGCGTTGAAATGCGCTATCTATTCGCCGATGGCGAAGAGGGCTTCCCCGGTGCGATGGCGCTGCGTCTCGTGTACAGCCTCACCGAAGCCAATGAGCTGCAACTGGACTACGAAGCCCTGGCCCTGGACAAACCCACGGTAGCCAGTTTCACCACACATGCTTTTTTCAACCTGAATGGCGAGGCCAGCGGCAGTGCTCTGGGCCATGAGGTGATGATTTGTGCGGAGCGTTACTTCGGGATGACGGCGGACCTCATCGCAACGGGGGACATCCTGCCGGTGGCCGGTACGTCCTTTGATTTTCGCCAGGCCACCGTGCTCAGTACGCGGGTGCACGGCGCGCCGCTGCAGGCTGGCGCCAGAATGCCGGCAATCGATGCGGTCGATGGCTACGACAGCTGTTTTTTGCTGGACCACCCCGCCGACGGCACGCTGGCCCTGTGCGCCCGCGTTCGCGCACCGGAAAGCGGCCGCGTGATGGAAGTCTGGTCAACCGAGCCGGCCCTGCAGTTCTACAGCGGCTTGCAGCCGCAAGAGCCATTGGCGGGAGGCCCGGGCAAGGGCGGCCGGACTTACTTTCAGCAGCAAGGACTGTGCTTTGAGCCGCAGGCTTATCCCAACGCACCCAACAGGCCGGCATTTCCTTCGGCGGTGTATGAGCCCGGTCAACGCCGTGCGGGCCGTACGGTTTACCGTTTCAGCACGGACTAGGGCCACCGTAGACACCTGCAATACCAAGGCCTACAAGGCCTGGAAGCCGATGAACCCGGGCGTGAGATGACTTTGTTGCTTCATCTCCCGGCAACGACTTGCCACAATGCTTCCGCCGGCGCGGCCAGGGCGGCGCGCTGGCGGTAAAGGCGGATGTCGACGGGAATATGCCATTGGGAGCTGCCGGCCGCCAGCAGTTTCCCGGTACTGAGTTCGTCCTTGATCAGACTCTGGGGCAGCCACGCAATGCCTCGTCCTTCCATCACCATGGTTTTCAGCAGCACCGCGTGGTGGGCGGTGAACACGGTGGTAAACGGTTCTTCTTCAAGGGCCGAAGGCATCAGGGCGCGCATGATGCGCCCCAGCCCGGATTCCTGGCTGTAAGTCAGGATGGGTTGAGTTTTTTTCAATGAATCGTCGATCCAGTACTGCGGTTTCCCGCTGGCAAGAGGTGCCGCCACAGGAAGCAGGACGTCGTCGCTGACGCGCGCAAACGCAAACTGGATGTCGTCGAGACGGCAGGGTACCGACGAATGGCCGTGGCAGAGCAAAAACTGAACGCGCCGCTGCAGCATCAGTTCCTCGCAGGCAACCAGGTTGTCTGAAATCATCTGGATGGGCCCCAGCCGCAACTGCGCCTCGATGCCGCTGAGCCAGCTGGGGAAAAACGTCAACGACAGGACGTGCGTGGCGGCAAAACGCAGGCTGATGGCGGCCTGCTCATGGGCCGCACGGGCCTTGAGTCGCGATACCTCCAGCCGTTGCAGCAGGTCGTCCACGGAAGGGTGGAAGCGTTTGCCCGCTTCGGTCAGCGATACCGGGTGGGCACTGCGGTCAAACAGATCAACGCCGACCCATTCTTCGAGTGATTTGATGTGACGGCTGAACGCGGGCTGCGCGATGGCGCGCACCTGCGCCGCGCGGGAGAAATTGCCGCTGTCGGCCAGCGCCAGGAAGTCTTCCAGCCATTCAAGATCAAGCGGTCGGTTGCCGGGGCCCATAAATGAATAGTTCTATGCGTTTCGAGTATTGGACGTGTTGCACGGGCTGGCTGATCATTCGGCATCTTTTCATCAATCTACAACTCAGGAGCTTCCATGCCAACCATCGCCAATTATCGGGGGATTATTCCCGCCATCGCCTGCCCGTTTACCCCCGACAACCGGATTGACGAACCCGCTTTGCGCCGCCTCGCCTCCTGGCTCGCCAGCCACAAAGGTGTGGTGGCCGTGATGACCAATGGCCACACCGGTGAAGTGTTTTCGCTCACACCGATTGAACGCGCCCAGGTCACGCGCATCGTGGCCGACGAGCTCAAGGGACGCATGCCCGTCATTTCCTCGATTGTCTGCGAAGGCCTGACAGAAGCCGCAGAGCATGCGCGGCTGGCCAAGGAAGCAGGCGCCCAGGCACTGGATGTGATGCCGCCCCACCACTGGTTGCGTTTTGGTTTTCATTCGGATCACGCGCTGCAGTACTTCGATGCCATCTGGCAAGCCTCGAAGCTTGACCTGGTGTGCCACGTTTATCCCGCCCGGACTCAGGCCTCGTATTCGTCGGAGTTGCTGGCCGATCTGGCGCGCCTGCCCTACGTGCAGGCCTTCAAGGTAGGCCAGCGCGAGATGAGCAAATATGCGCGCGACATCAAGGCGATCCGCGATGCCGACGCCTCCAAGGCGATTCTGACCTGCCACGACGAGTACCTGCTGGCCTCCATGGTGCAGGGCGTGGACGGCGCGCTGGTGGGTTTCGCCAGCTGCATTCCCCAGCTCATCATCGACCTGTTTGAAGCCGTCAAGGAAGGCGACCTGCACAAGGCCATGAAGATCCAGGGGCTCATCACCCCGATCAAGGAGGCCGTCTACGGCGCGGGTGAGCCTACCGGCGAAGCCCATGCCCGCATGAAAGCCGCCATGAAATTTGCCGGTGTGCTGGAGAGCGCGCATGTGCGCCCACCAACCCATGCACCGTCTGCCGCAGAAAACGAGATGATCCGCCTGGCCGTCGCCAACGCGGGTCTTCTCAGGTAAGTTTCAGCCCCGCCATTCGAGGAGACACACACCATGAAACGCCAACAATTCCTTCGCACCCTGATCGCCACCGCCTTGCTCGGTGTCAGCGCCGCCTCCATGGCACAAGCCTGGCCGGCCAAGTCGGTCAAGCTGATCATTCCGTTTCCGCCGGGCGGCACGCTGGACACCGTGGGCCGCATGCTGGCCCAAAAGCTGACAGAGCAGACAGGCCAGAGTTTTTTTGTGGAGAACAAGCCAGGTGGCCAGGGCATGATTGGCGGCGATGCGGTGGCCAAGGCGCCGGCCGACGGCTACACCCTGCTGTTTAACGCGTCCACTTTCACCACCGCCCCGATGACGGTCAAGTCGGCGCCCTACGACGTGACGCGCGACTTTGTGCCGGTGGCGCTGGTCGCCAAGGCGCCGCTGTCGATCGCCATCAACAAGAACCTGCCGGTGCAAGACCTCAAGGGTCTGATCGCCTACGGCAAGGCGAACCCCGGCAAGCTGTCGTTTGCCATCGGCTCGACCGGTTCGGCCGGGCACTTGTCCACCGAACTGCTGCGCCGCTCGGGCAACCTGGACTTGCTGATCGTGCCTTACAAAGGCACGGCGCCCGCATTCCAGGACCTGATTGGTGGCCAGATCAGCGGTTTTGTGGACCCCATCCTGGGCTCGTTCAGCTTCTACAAGACTGGCATGCTCAAGGTCATTGCCGTGACCTCGGCGGCGCGGGTGTCCACCCTGCCCGAGGTGCCCACGGTGGGCGAAACCATCCCCGGTTACGAGTTTTACAGCTGGTACGGCGTGTGGGGTCCGGCCAAGCTGCCGGCTGACATTGCACAGCGTCTGAACGCCGAGGTCAACAAGGCGCTGAACGGCGAGATGCGCGAGAAGCTGGTGCAGCAGGGCCTGCTGGTGGGCGGCGGCTCGATGGACGACTTTGCGCGCTTCCAGCGTGACGACATGGCCAGGTCCGCCAAGATCATTGCCGAAGGGGGCATCCGTGCCGAGTGACATGCCGGCTCAAGCCGCTACCGGGTCCCACGTGCTGGTCACCGGCAGCAGCTCGGGCATTGGGCTGGCGATTGCACGGCACTTGCTGGAGCAGGGGTGGCGGGTCAGTGGCTGGGACCTGGCGGCGCCTGCGCTGGTGCATGCGAACTTCACACCTGTCACTGTGGACCTGGCGAGCGCCGACAGCATTGACCAGGCTCTCCAAGCGCTCCAGGCCTTGCCAACCCAGCCGCCGGTGACGGCACTGGTACATGCGGCGGGCTGGATGCGCACGGCCCCACTGGGCGGGCTCGACTTGCAGGCCGGCGAAGCCATGTGGCGCCTGCACGTGCAGGCTGCTGCACAGCTGGCGCAGGCACTGGTGCCCGCCATGGCCAGCCGTGGCCTGGGTCGGGTGGTGCTGATCGGCAGCCGTGTGGCTCAGGGCATGGCCGGGCGCAGCCAGTATGCGGCGGTAAAAGCCGCGTTGATTGCGATGGCGCGCAGTTGGGCCGCCGAGGTGGCGGCCAGCGGCGTGACGGTGAACGTGGTTTCTCCGGCTGCCACGCAGACCGCCATGCTGAGCGACCCGGCGCGCGCCGGCAGCGCGCCCCAGCTACCGCCCATAGGCCGCTACATCGACCCGGCCGAAGTGGCCGCCCTGGTGTCTTTTCTGCTGTCTTCCCAGGCTGCGGCCATCACCGGGCAAGACCTTCAAATTTGCGGCGGCGCTTCGCTGCCGCGCTAAGGAACTTATTTCATGAAAATTATTGACATCATCGAATCGACCCGACCCATCAAGTCGGACATCCGCAACGCCTACATCGACTTCTCCAAGATGACACTCAGCCTGGTGGCGGTGGTGACGGACGTGGTGCGGGACGGCAAGCCCGTGATTGGCTATGGCTTTAATTCCAACGGCCGTTATGGCCAGGGCAGCCTGATCCGTGAACGGTTTCGCCCTCGCGTGCTGGAGGCGGCGCCGGCCACGCTGCTGGATGAAAGTGGTGGCAACATCGATCCGCACAAGGTCTGGGCCTGCATGATGTCCAACGAAAAGCCTGGCGGCCATGGTGAGCGTTCCGTGGCCGTGGGCACCATCGACATGGCGGTGTGGGACGCTGTGGCCAAGATTGAACAAAAGCCGCTGCATGAACTGCTGGCGCAGCGCTACGGCAACGGCCAGGCCAATCCGCGCGTCTTCGTTTATGCGGCGGGCGGTTACTACCATCCCGGCAAGGGCCTGGACGGCTTGCGCCGCGAGATGATCAGTTACCTGGAGCGCGGCTACTCGGTCGTCAAGATGAAGATTGGCGGAGCCTCTCTTGCGGAAGACATGGAGCGCATCGAATCCGTGCTCAAGCTGCTCCAGCCGGGGCAGCAACTCGCGGTCGATGCCAACGGCCGTTTTGATCTGCCCACGGCCATCGCCTATGGCAAGGCGCTTTCCGCCTACCCGCTGTTCTGGTACGAGGAAGCGGGCGACCCGCTGGATTACGAACTCCAGGCTCGGCTGGGCGAGGTGTACCAGGGCAGCCTGGCCACCGGGGAAAACCTGTTCTCCATGCAGGACGCGCGCAACCTGATCCGGCACGGCGGGATGCGGCCCGACCGCGATTGGCTGCAGTTCGACTGTGCGCTCAGCTATGGCCTGGTCGAGTACCTGCGCACACTGGACATGCTGAAGGCTCATGGCTGGTCGCCCAGCCGCTGCATTCCGCATGGCGGCCACCAGATGTCGCTGGCCATTGCCGCCGGCCTGGGCCTGGGCGGCAACGAGTCCTACCCGGACCTGTTCCAGCCCTACGGCGGCTTCCCGGATGGCGTGAAGGTCGACAAAGGCTACGTGACACTGCCCAGCTTGCCTGGCATCGGGTTCGAGGGCAAGGCGGATCTGTACCGTGAAATGCGCGCGCTATCCAACTGAACAGCGAAGCCGGCTCACCCTCACCCCAACCCTCTCCCAAAGGGCGAGGGAGAAAGAAAAGCGTATTGCACGTATTACTGAGCCGAGTAGTTACCTGGCCAGCGGGTCGTATTCAGGTGGTTCATGGGGCTTATGGGGCTTATGGGGCTTATGGGGCTATTCGCCCAGGTTCGGCGTGAGGAACGCCCCCCGGGCAATGGAGGGGGACGAAGGCTGCGCATGCACTGTTGCAGCATCGTCACCCTTGAGTGTCCCGACCGAGTACAGCGCGCCGGGCGCATTGCGTGTTTGCTGGAATTCGGCCAGGCTCTGACCGCGCATGGCGGCGTAGATATGCAGGTTGCTGATGCCCAGAACCGCGCCCCACTTTTCCAGCACGAAAAAAATCACGCCGTAATGGATCAGGCCGCGCCAGTCGCGCGCGCGCAGCAGGCCGCTTTCCTCATCGGTCAGGCCTGCGGCGGCATAGGCGGTTTCTTCATCCTGCAAAAAGGCCTGCCGGTGGGCCGGCTGCGTCATGGCATGCAAAAAGCGGTTGATGCGAAGCGCCTTGACGCTGCGTGCCAGCGCGTAGGGGTAGGTGCCGGCCAGTTGTTCGGCGCCCTGCAGTTGCAATTGCGATTGATGCAAGTGGCGCTGTACTTCACCCGCCACGGGTGGGTGGCTGCGGTTTTCGTAGATGGCGGTGGCGATGCCCGTCATGGACGGCAGGTAGTAGCTTTGGTGGACTTTGCGTACCGATGCGGACAAGGCTCCGCGCATCACCAGCCACATGATGACTTCGGCCCCTTCCGCGCCCCCCAGCTCGACCAGTTCGGCCTGGGTCAGGTCGGCCAGGCGCTCGGGGTCGTGCTCGATGAGATCCAGAAACGTCTGGTCCCAGGCCGGGTTGTTGAAGCCCGCGCGCTCGCCGTGCACCTGGTGCGACAGGCCGCCTGTCGCCACGATGGCGATGCGCAGTGGCTCGGGGTAACTTTCGATCGCGCGGCGCAGCGCCTTGCCCAGCTCGAAGCAGCGCCGCGCAGTCGGCATGGGAAACTGCAGCACGCCCACCTGCAGCGGGATGATCGGAAGCGGCCAGCCACCCCCTGGACCCGGTTCGTGGGGCAGCAGCAGCGACAGCGGTGAAAAGCAGCCGTGGTCCAGCGCCCGGCCCTGGAAGAAGGACAGGTCGAAGGCATCGGCCATGACCGACTGGCCAATGTGCGCGGCAAGCAGCGGGTGGCCGGCAATGGGCGGCAGGCCGCGGGTGCCGCCCCCTTCGTCGGCCACCGGATACTGCTCCCCCACGCCCAGTGAAAACGCCGAGTAGTGGTCCAAAAAGAAGGAGCTGATGTGATCGTTGTAGATCACCACCAAGGCATCGGGTTTTTGCTCGGCAAGCCAGCGGCGCGGCGGCTCGAAGGCCTCGAAAATGGGCGCCCACACCGGATCCGCCTGCTTGCCGCTGTCCAGCGCAAAGCCGATGGTGGGCGTGTGTGAGGCGGCAACTGCGCCAAGTAGGGTGGCCATGGGGAATATCTCTGTGAAACGTCGCGTGAGTGGGGGGAGCGGGGGTGTGAGTGGGGTGTCCTGTCAGTCCAGCGATGCCCTGGTTTTGCGGATCACCTCGGCAAAACGGGTGGACTCGGCCTGGATGTATTGGCCAAACTGCTCGCGTGTCTGCGGAAACAACTCGTAGCCGAATGACAGGTACTTTTCCTTGATGTCCGGCTCGGACAGGGCTTTTTCAATGTCTTTCTGGATTTTCTCGGTCACCGCCTTGGGCAGGCCACGTGGCGCTGCAATGGCGGTCCAGCCGCTGACCTCGAATCCGGCAGGTCCGCCCGCTTCTGCGACTGTCGGCACATCGGGGTAGGCGGGAATCCGCCGAGGAGCGGCGACCGCCAGGAAGCGGAGTTTGCCGGCCCGGTAGAGCGGGCCTGCGGTGGCGCTGGTGCCTAGCGAAAACGCCAGATCACCGGTTGCAACCGCGGTGTAGAGCTGTGACGTTTCCTTGAAAATAATGTGCTCCATTTGGGTTGCGGTCACGGTGGTAAACAGCGCCGAGCCAAGATGGACCGGATTGCCTACAGACCAGGAACCGTAGTTGAGTTGTCCCGGGCGGGCCTTGGCGTCGGCGATCAGGTCACCCACATTTTTGTAGGGGCTGTTGGTGGCAACCGTCGCGAAAAAGTAAGTCTTGAACAGCGGCAGGATGGGATCAAAGTCCTTCTGCGCGTCATACGGCAGTTTCTTGAACAGATGGGGATAGGCCGACAGGTGGACGTTGTCCAGCTGGATCAGGTCGTGCCCATCGGACGCTCCCCGCTTGAAGGCATCAATGGCAATGAAACCGTTGCCGCCTGGCTTGTTTTCCACGATGACGGGCTTGCCCCAGGTACGCGACAGCTTGTCAGCCACCATGCGCAACACCCCTTCAGGTCCGCTGCCCACGGGGAACGGCGTGATGATGCGGACAGGTTTGGTCGGGAAGTCCTGGGCGCCCACATGGCTGGCCGCCAGCAAACCCAGGAATGGCAATAGCAGGCAGGCTTTAACACGACGGTTCATGCCGGGTCTCCAAAAATATTGAGATGAATGCGGGGTTGACATTGCCCCATATTGTGAGAAGTCCGCCTTCCGCTGATAAGCGCTACGGGACGCTAGCAGTTATAGCGATTTGGAATAGTCAAACTTCAGCCATTCAATAAATCAGAGGTATGCCCTGGTTTGATGCCTTGATTTTTAAATGCGATAGTCCTGTTTGGCTATCCATTTTGCTATGTTTTTGATAGCTGTCTACGCCCGCAACTGCCGGGCTATAGGATCAAAATCATGATGAAATTGCCCGTGCCGATGACATCGGGTAGGGCGTCAGGCACGTTCCAGCCGCTCAGAGGTCTCTCAGAGGTATTTGGCAGCGACCTCTCGCAGCAGTCGCTGCGAGGTTTGTTGCGTCAGGGTGGACGGGCGGCGTGCACTGGTGGCAAGCGACACCTCGATGCGCAATGGGGCATCGCCAATCTGGCGCAGCGTAAAAGCCGACGGCCGCAGCGAACTGGCCACCGCGTTACGGCTCAAAATGGCATGGCCAGCGCCGTCAGCCACCAGGTCCAGAATGGCCGAGACGCCATCAATTTCAAGTGCAATGGTCGGCCTTAAGGCTGCTCCGGCGAGTTCAGACTCCACCCGCATCCGGATGGCGTTGGGCCGACTCGGGATCACCAGCGGCAAGCTCGCCAATGCCGGAAGGGTGATGGGCTGGGAGGGCGGGTCCTCATGCGGCCCCGGTGGACGGGCCTGCACCAGCAACAGCTCCTCCTCCATCAGCGGGCTGATCTCGATGTCGCCCGTGGGCTGAGCGTTGTACAGCACGGCAAGGTCGAGTCGACCGTTAACCAGGTCTTCCTGGAGGGCCACTGACAAGCCTTCGCTGATCGAAATGGTGGCGTCCGGCATTTGCGCACGAAACGCGCGTGTCAGCGGCACCGTCAGCGCCCGCGCCAGGCTGGGGGGCAAGCCGATGGCCACGCGCCCGTCGAGTGCGCCGCGCACCCGGCCCAGTTCTTCTCTCGCACGCGCCACCTGGTGCAGAATGCCGCGCGCATGCGCCAGCAGTAGCTGGCCGGCTTCGGTGGGCGCCGCGCCGCGGCCGTTGCGTATCAACAGGTTCTGGCGCAACTCCACTTCCAGCAGGCGCACCTGCCGGCTCAGCGCCGGCTGAGCAATGTCCAGCGCAAGGGCCGCGCGGGTGAAGCTGCCGAGTTCGGCCACCCTGACAAAGTATTCGAGCTGTTTGAGGTCCATGGGTTGTTTGGATGGCGAGACAAACATTATGCTGGTTTGTTATAGCTGCTAGCGGGCGTGGCGGCTTTCCCTGGTGCGGCGCTGGCGACAAAATCAGCCCCATGGTTGTTGGACTTCAAGCTGTCGTTGCCCCCACGCGGGGCGTACCCGTATGAGCGCCGCTCTCCGTGGAATCTCTTCCATGGCCACCCGCCAGCTGCTGGCCGAGTTGACGGCGGCCTGGGAGCAAAGCTCGGGCTGCGCCACCAGCATCGAATCGGTCGGTGGTGTGGATGCGGTGCGCCGCGTCCAGGCCGGTGAGCCTTTCGATATCGTGGTCCTTGCATCGGACGCCATCGACAAACTCACCGCCGGCGGATTCCTGGTGGCCGGCAGCAAGGTCGACCTGGCCGACTCGGGCGTGGCCGTCTGCGTGCGCGCCGGCGCGCCGTGGCCTGACATCAGTTCCGAAGATGCGTTGCGGCGCGCCGTGCTGGCCGCGCGAAGCATAGGCTACTCCACCGGGCCCAGCGGCGTTGCGCTGATCGAGCTGTTCGAGCGCTGGGGCATGGCCGCCGATGTCCGGCAAAAGGCCGTGCAGCCGTCCGCGGGTGTGCCGGTTGGCGGGTTGGTGGCGCGAGGCGAGGTCGAGCTGGGTTTCCAGCAATTGAGCGAGTTGATGCATCTCGAGGGAATCGCCGTGGTCGGCCCGCTGCCCGACGCCGTCCAGATCACCACCACCTTCTCGGCAGGCCTGGGGCCTGCCTCCACGCAGCGCGACGCCGTGCGCCGGATGCTGGCCTTCATGGCTTCGCCGGAGGCGGCAGAGGCGAAACGCCGCCATGGCATGGCCCCGCCTGAATCCCGCTGATCCACACCCACTGAACCCCAAGGAAAAAAATGAGCCTGATCATTGACTGCCACGGCCACTACACCACGGCCCCCAAGGCGCTGGAGAACTGGCGTAACCGGCAAATCGCCGGCATCAAGGACCCGTCCCTTAGCCCCAAGGTGAGCGAGCTGAAAATCAGCGACGACGAATTGCGCGAGAGCATCGAGCAAAACCAGCTGCGTCTCATGAATGAGCGCGGCTCCGACCTCACCATCTTCAGCCCGCGCGCCAGCTTCATGGCCCACCACATCGGCGACTTCAATGTGTCGGCCACCTGGGCGGCGATTTGCAACGAGCTGTGCTTTCGCGTGAGCCAGCTCTTTCCGGACCACTTTATTCCCGCCGCCATGCTGCCCCAGTCGCCCGGCGTGGACCCTGCGACCTGCATTCCCGAGCTGGAAAAATGCGTCAGGGAATTCGGCAATGTCGGCATCAACCTGAATCCGGATCCGTCTGGCGGCCACTGGACCTCACCGCCTTTGAGTGACAGGCAGTGGTATCCCCTCTACGAAAAAATGGTGGAATACGACATCCCCGCCATGATCCATGTGTCCACCAGCTGCAACGCCTGCTTTCACACCACCGGCGCGCATTACCTGAACGCCGACACCACGGCTTTCATGCAGTGCCTCACGTCGGACCTGTTCAGGGACTTCCCCACGCTGAAGTTCCTCATTCCCCATGGCGGCGGTGCTGTGCCTTACCACTGGGGGCGTTTCCGTGGCTTGGCCCAGGAACTCAAAAAACCTTTGCTCACAGAGCATCTGCTGGGCAACATCTACTTTGACACCTGCGTGTACCACCAGCCGGGCATTGATCTGCTCAACACCGTGATTCCGGTCAGGAACGTGTTGTTTGCCAGCGAGATGATCGGCGCCGTGCGTGGCATCGACCCCGAAACCGGCCACTATTACGACGATACCAGGCGCTACATTGAAGCGTCAAAAATTCTGAGCAACGAAGACCGTCACCAGATTTACGAAGGCAACGCGCGCCGCGTGTTCACGCGTCTGGACACGGCTCTCAAACTGAAAGGCAAATGATCATGAGCATGTACCAGTTAGGCATTGTCAAGCGCAACATCGTTCGCGCCGACAAGGCTGCCGTCGAAAAGCTTTCGCGTTTTGGTGTGGCGACCCTTCACGAGGCCATGGGCCGCATCGGTTTGATGAAGCCTTACATGCGTCCTGTTTACCCAGGCGCGCGCCTTTGCGGCACGGCCGTGACGATTTTGCTGCAGCCCGGCGACAACTGGATGATGCATGTGGCGGCCGAGCAGTTGCAGCCCGGCGATGTGGCCGTGGCCGCCTGCACCACCGACAATCTCGATGGTTTTTTTGGCGATCTGCTGGCCACCTCGTTCCAGGCACGCGGTGCCAGGGGGCTGATCATTGATGGCGGTGTACGCGACATTGACGAACTCGAAAAAATGCGCTTCCCGGTATTCAGCCGCGCCATTCACGCCAAGGGCACCATCAAGGCCACGCTCGGCTCGGTCAATATTCCGGTGGTGTGCGCCGGTGCCCTGGTCAATCCGGGTGACGTGGTGATCGCCGACACCGATGGCGTGGTGGTGGTGCCTGCCGCCATGGCCCGGCAAGTGGCGGATGCGGCGGAGAAGCGCGAAAGCTTCGAAGGCGAAAAACGCGAGAAGTTCGCCGCTGGCGTGTTGGGTCTGGACATGTACAACATGCGCGAGCCGCTGGAAAAGGCCGGTCTCCGGTACATCGATTGAACACCATGACATGGCAAAAATTCTCCTGCCGCAGCGGCCTGGCCGTCGTGACGGTTGTTCACTCTCGTTCCTTGTTTACCCGGAAATCAGCATCATGAAAATTACATTTCTTCGCTCCGGCCTTATTGGCCTGATGGGCCTGCTGGCCGCTGCCACGGCTGCGCTGCCACTGCAGGTATCGGCACAAGCCTTTCCGTCCCGGCCCGTAAAAATCGTCGTCGGTTATTCCGCCGGCGGTGCGGTGGACATCGTCGCGCGCACCCTGGGCCAGAGTCTGGCCGGCAGCCTGGGCCAGCCCTTCATCGTAGACAACAAGCCGGGCGCGGGCACCAACATCGCGGTGAAGCAGGTCATCGATGCGCCGGCCGACGGCTACACCCTGATGCTGGCGGCCAATGCGCTGGCGGCCAACATGGCCTTGTACCAGCCCGCACCGTTTGACGCCGAGCGTGATCTGGTGGCGATCTCGCTGGTGGGCCGCGTGCCTGTGGTGATTGCGGCCAACACCGGCGTTGCTTATGCCTCGGTCAGCAAGCTGATCGACGCCGCCAAAGCCAAGCCGGGTTCGATTGCGTTTGCCAGCCCTGGCAACGGTTCCACACCGCACATGGCGGCGGAGCTGTTTGCGCGCGCGGCCGGCCTGCAGCTGCAGCACATTCCTTACCGGGGCGGGGCGCAGGCCATCACCGACGTGATCGGTGGCCAGGTGCCGCTGCTGGCCATGAATGCGCTGGAAGTGCGCCCGCATGTGATCAGCGGCAAGCTCAAGGTGCTGGCCGTGCTCAGTCCGAATCGTTCGTCGATTTTCCCCGACGTTCCAACAATTGCCGAGTCCGGCTTTCCCGGTTTCGAAGCCTCCGTCTGGTATGCGCTGATGGCGCCGGCTGCCACGCCGAAAGCTGTCGTGGCCCAGCTGCACGCCGAGGTGCAGAAAGCCCTCAAGACCCCCGAAGTGCAGCAGCGCATGACGGCCGTGGGTGGCGAGGTCCTTCCCGGCAGCATGGCCATGGTTGCCGGCCTGATCCACAGCGAGCGCCAGCGTTACGACAAGCTGGTGCGTGAAGCCGGCATCAAACCCGATTGAGGCCAGATGATGGTTTTTGACAAAACGCCGGGCTGGCTGGACTGGTACGCCGGCCCCAGCAAACCACACTTCCAGTTGCCGCCAGGCAGTGTGGACGCGCATTGCCATGTGTTCGGCCCGGGCAGCGAATTTCCGTTCGCAGCCGGGCGCAAGTACACGCCTTGTGATGCGGGCAGGCAGCAACTGTTTGCCCTGCGCGACCAGTTGGGCTTCGATAAAAACGTGATCGTGCAAGCCACCTGCCACGGCGCCGACAACCGTGCGCTGCTGGATGCGCTCAGGCATTCGGAGGGCCGCGCGCGCGGCGTGGTCACGGTCAAGCGCAGCATCAGCGACGAGGAGCTGCTAAACATGCACACGGCCGGCGTGCGCGGCGTGCGCTTCAATTTCGTCAAGCGCCTGGTGGACTTCACGCCCAAAGACGAGTTGATGGAGATCGCCGCGCGCATTGCGCCGCTGGGCTGGCACGTGGTGATTTATTTCGAGGCGGTGGATCTGCCCGAACTGTGGGACTTTTTTACGGCGCTGCCGACCACGGTGGTGGTGGACCACATGGGCCGGCCTGACGTGAGCCAGCCAGTCGACGGCCCGGCGTTCGGGCTGTTCATGAAGTTCATGACCGACCACCCTCATGTCTGGTCCAAGGTGAGCTGTCCGGAGCGGCTCAGCGTTGGCGGCCCGCCCGCGCTGAACGGCGAGCAGCACGCCTATAGCGACGTCGTGCCGTTCGCCCGCCGCATCGTTGAGACCTTCCCCGACCGTGTGCTCTGGGGCACCGACTGGCCGCACCCCAACCTGAAGGACCACATGCCCGACGACGGCCTGTTGGTGGATTTCATTCCCCACATTGCCCCCACGCCGGAACTGCAGAAAAAACTGCTGGTGGACAACCCGACCCGGCTGTACTGGTCCTGAGAGCGGAAGTGGGCGCGCCGCGATTGCTACGGTTTTGATAGCCGCTTGCGCCCATCGTGAAAGGGCTGGAGGCTGAAGGCTTGTAATTCCCCATGAAAAAAGCCGCAGCCCGTTAAAACGGAGTGCGGCTTTTGTTTTGGCGCGTTCGATGCGTTTTAAAGCGTGTCGATAAAGCTGCGCAGCTTGTCGCTGCGGCTCGGGTGCTTGAGCTTGCGCAGGGCCTTGGCTTCGATCTGGCGGATGCGCTCGCGCGTCACGTCAAATTGCTTGCCGACTTCTTCCAGCGTGTGGTCGGTCGACATCTCGATGCCGAAACGCATGCGCAGCACCTTGGCTTCGCGCGGTGTCAGGCTGTCGAGGATGTCTTTCACCACATCGCGCAGGCCGGCCTGCATCGCGGCTTCCAGCGGTGCGGTGTTGGCGCTGTCTTCGATGAAGTCGCCCAGGTGCGAATCGTCATCGTCACCGATCGGCGTTTCCATGGAGATCGGCTCCTTGGCGATCTTCATGATCTTGCGGATCTTGTCTTCAGGAATCTCCATCTTCGCGGCCAGGATGCTGGCGTCGGGCTCAAAGCCGAACTCTTGCAGGTGCTGGCGCGACAGGCGGTTCATCTTGTTGATGGTCTCGATCATGTGCACCGGGATGCGGATGGTGCGGGCCTGGTCCGCGATCGAGCGCGTGATGGCCTGGCGAATCCACCAGGTGGCGTAGGTCGAGAATTTGTAGCCGCGGCGGTACTCAAACTTGTCCACGGCTTTCATCAAACCGATGTTGCCCTCCTGGATCAGATCCAGGAACTGCAGGCCACGGTTGGTGTATTTTTTGGCAATCGAGATCACCAGGCGCAAATTGGCCTCGATCATCTCTTTCTTCGCATCGCGCGAGTTGGACTCGCCTTCGTTCATGCGCTTGTTGATGTCCTTGAGCTGGCCCAGGGGCACCACCACGCGGGCCTGCAATTCGGCCAGCTTGGTCTGCAGTTCCTGAATCGGCGGAATATTGCGCGCCATCACGACAGACCAAGGTTTGCCCGAGGCGACCTGTTTTTCAACCCACTTGAGGTTGAGCAGGTTGGGCGGGAAATCCTTGATAAAGGTTTCCTGCGGCATACCGCACTTCTCGACGATGATGCGGCGCAGCTCGCGCTCTTTCTTGCGTACGTCCAGCACCTGGCCGCGCAGCATGTCGCAGAGCTTTTCAATGGTCTTGGCGGTAAAACGCACGGTCATCAGCTCGTCGCTCAGGGCCTTTTGCGCCTTCACATAAGCCGGCGTGCCGTAGCCTTCCTTGTCGTAGGTCTTGTGCACCTTCTCGAACAGGCTGGCGATTTTGTCAAAGCGGCTGAGGGCTTCTTTTTTGAGCTCTTCGAGTTTCTTGGTCAGGGCCTTGGAGCCGCCCTTGCCATCGTCGTCGTCTTCTTCGTCGAACTCGTCAAAGTCCTCTTCGGCCACATAGTCGTCGGCTTCGTTGGGGTTGGAGAAACCGTCAACCACCGTCGAGATCACGATCTTGCCTTCGCGGATTTCCTCGCCCAGCCGCATGATTTCCGCGATGGTGGCAGGGCTCTCCGAGATGGCTTCCATCATGCGCATGAGGCCGCCCTCGATGCGCTTGGCAATCTCGATCTCGCCTTCACGGGTCAGCAGCTCGACCGTGCCCATTTCACGCATGTACATGCGCACAGGGTCGGTCGTGCGGCCGAATTCGCTGTCCACGGTGGACAGGGCGGCTTCGGCTTCTTCTTCGGCTTCTTCTTCCGTGGCCACGGTCGGGCCGGTGTTGTTCAGCAGCAGGGTTTCGGCGTCCGGCGCCTGCTCGTACACGGCCACGCCCATGTCATTGAGCATGTTGACGACGACTTCCAGCGTCTCGGCGTCGACCAGCTTGTCAGGCAGGTGGTCGGAAATTTCGCCGTGCGTGAGGTAGCCGCGGGTCTTGCCGAGCTTGATCAGGGTTTTCAGGCGCATGCGGCGCTTGAGCATGTCTTCTTCCGACAGCACCGTCTCGTCCAGGCCGAATTCCTTCATCAAGGCACGTTCTTTGGCCTTGCTGATTTTCATGCGCAGCGGCTTGACCTTTTCGGTGGTCTCCGCGACGGGCTCGCCGACCAGATCGTCTTCAATGTCGGACAGGTCGAGGTCTTCTCCCACCTTGGCTGCGCCCGCGTTCTTGGGCTTGCGGCCGCGCTTGGCGCCGGTGCTTGCAGGTGCGCTATCGGCTGCTGCGGGGTTTTTCGGCGGGCGACCGGGCTTTTTCTTCACGGGCACGTCGGCAACGGCTGCAACAGGCTTGGATTCGGGGCTGGACTTTGTCGGCACGGCAGGGACTTTCTTCAGGGACGTATCAGGTTTCGCGGATTTCAGGGGCGTTTTGCTCACCGGGGCATTCGGGGTACTGGCTTTAGCAGATATGGCGGGTTTTCCGGGTTTTTCAACCTTGACGCTCTGGGGGGCATGCCTTGCGGCCGGTTTGGCAGCGGGTTTCGCTGTCGTTTTGGCTGTCGGCATCACGGCAGCTTTGGACTGCGTGGTTTGCGGCTTTTTTGGCTTCTTGGACTTGCCGGACGTGGCACTAGGCATGAGACCTCCAGATGGCGGGATTGTTATGAAATATCTATCAGCTACCAGTCAACAAAAATGCGCCGCGCGCCTGACCGCAGTCAAAGCACAGGTGGCAAAAATTCAGAGTCAAAAAAAGAAGATTGAAAAACAGGCCAGCCGGGGACCGGAGCACGCGGCTGGTTGCGTTTTCAGGCAAGTTGTTTGGGCGAACATTTGGTGTGCAGTCCTTGCGGGAAGGTGGCCGTCTCGTGTCTGAGTTCCCTTGGTTGAAGGGGGCCGGTGCCGGAGGTGTTGCTGTCGCGCTTGCCGTCGAAAGTCGGATTATACCCTGATGCCTGTTTTTTGGGCAATAAAAACCTGTTTTTTCAGCTTTTTTTGAGGTTGGCTTCCAGCAGTTCCTGGTAGCGCTGTCGGGCTGCAGGATCTTTCGTGACCAGCGGCACCAGCTCGTCCATTTCGCGCTGGCGTTCGAGCCTGACAAGCTGATCCAGGATGCTTCTGACCTCATCCCAGTCGCATTCGATACCTTCCGGTATTTGCGCGATTTGCGCGATGGCGTGCTTTTCGTGGGGGTGGTCACGCAGGCCTTCGCGCAGCGCGGCCCAGGGTTGCGGGCCGTGCTCGTGAAGCTGGCTTTCCAGCCACACAAACAGCGGCCCGTGCGGCGCCGGCAACGCCAGCAGCAGGTGATGCTCTTCGGTGCTGAGCTGGTCCCAGCTCTGCGGCTCGGTCAGCAGCAGCCGCAGGACGCGGTCTTCACGGCTGGCCGGCAGGATGCGGCCCGCTACGCGGCGTGGCGCCCGGCTGGCGCCGCCCGACGACCGCCCGGCGCGCTGCGCTGACATGGCGGGCGGCGGGAAATACGGCTCGGAAGAGGCATAGTCGGCCTCCTCGCGCAGGTCCGGTACGTAGCCTGCATAGTCGGGGACGTCGTGGCTTTTGCCGGAATCCGAGGGCAAATCCGGTCTATGGTCTTTATTGGGCGGGCGCTTGCTGCTATTGTTTTTATAGCTGTTTTTGTAACCTGCGGAGGCGGGCTGCCAAAGCTGCAGCAACTCGCGGCTGTCAATCATCACCTGGTCGGCGATTTCGGCCAGCAGCTGGCGCTTCAGGGCGCCGTCGGGCAACAGGCTCCACAGCGGGCGGGCGTTGCTGGCCATGTGGGCGCGGCCTTCCGCCGTGTCCAGGTCGCAGCCGTCGGCAGCGGCTTCGAGCAGGAAGCGGCTCAGCGGGACGGCCTTGCTGACGTAAGCCGCAAAACCTTCCTTGCCGTGTTCGCGGATGTAGCTGTCCGGGTCGTGCTCGGTTGGCAGGAACAGGAATTTGACAGTGCGTACGTCAGTGGCAAAGGGCAGGGCCGCGTCCAGCGCCTTGCGCGCGGCGCGGCGACCGGCGCCGTCACCATCGAAGCTGAAGACGACCGAGTCGGTGAAGCGAAACAGCTTTTGCACATGGTCGGCGGTACAGGCCGTGCCCAGGGTGGCCACGGCATTGGCAAAACCCAGCTGGGCCAGTGCGACCACGTCCATGTAACCTTCGGTGACCAGTGCGTAACCGTGCTCGCGCAGGGCCGTGCGGGCTTCAAAGAGACCATAAAGCTCGCGCCCCTTGCTGAACACCGGGGTTTCGGGTGAGTTCAGGTATTTGGGCTTTTCGTCACCCAGCACGCGGCCGCCAAAGCCAATGCATTCGCCCTTGACGTTGCGGATGGGAAACATGACCCGGTCGCGGAAGCGGTCATAGCGCTTGGCTTCACCGCCCGCGTTTGCCTCGCCCGCCTCGCCGGTGATCACCAGGCCGCTTTCCACCAGCAGCGGGTCGTTGTAGTCGGGAAATACGCTGGCCAGGCTGCGCCAGCCCTCCGGTGCGTAACCGAGCCCAAAAGTCCTGGCGATCTCGCCCGACAGGCCGCGGCCCTTGAAGTACGCGATGGCCCGCTCGGAGCCGCGCAGGTGCTTGATGTAGGCCATGGCGGCTTTTTCCAGCACGCTGGTCAGGGTGGCCTGCTGTTCGCGCATCTGTGCCGCCTTGGCCCTGTCCTGGGGCGACACGTCATCTTCGGGCACCTGCAGGCCGTATTGCTGGGCCAGGTCCTTCACGGCTTCGATGAAGCTCATGCCGGCATGCTCCATCAGGAAGCTGATGACATTGCCGTTTTTGCCGCAGCCGAAGCAGTGGTAGAACTGCTTGGACGGGCTGACGCTGAAGGAGGGCGACTTTTCCCCGTGAAACGGGCACAGGCCCATGAAATTGGCGCCGCCCTTTTTCAGCTGGACGTGGCGACCCACAATGTCCACCACGTCAGCCCGCGCGAGCAGCTCCTGGAGGAATGATTGGGGAATGGCCATGGGACGATTGTAGGGAATGGCCCCACGCTCCGCCGCTGCGCGGGTCGCTGCCCCCCGAGGGGGCCGTCTTTTCCTTGGGGCGGCCCGGCGGAAGAGTGATCCCAGGGCCGCCCGAGGCTCAATCCCCCATCACCACGCCTTCGCGGCGCGGGTCGGCGCCGCCCAGCCACACCGGCGTGCCATGGGCCTGGCCGCCGTGTTCCGTCAGGAATTTGATGGCATTGCCACTCGCGCCGTAGCCGAAGCAGTGGTAGAACTATTTGGTCGGGCTGACTGAAAACGAAGGTGATTTTTCGCCGTGAAAGGGGCACAGCCCCATGAAATTGGCGCCGCCTTTCTTGAGCTGCACATGGCGGCCAACAATATACACGATGTCGGCGCGAGCCAACAGCTCCTGGATGAATGATGAGGGAATGGCCATGGGTCGAAAAAAGTGAACACCAATTTAAACATAGGTGTGGGGATGCGATGCACGACAGGCCGGCGGGTAAGGCCGGCCGCGCATAATGAACTCAACCACTTATTCGCCCTGCGCACTGTGGGGCATCTCATGATGACTCTTGGACCGCAGGCCGCCTATGTGCTCAGCCATCCCGGCGCCTTTGCGCTGCGGACACTCAAGGGTTTTCGTGCCAATCAGGGTCTGCTGCTGGCCGGCGCCGTGGCTTATTACGCCCTGCTGTCGATTGTTCCGCTGCTCATCCTCATGGCGATTGCGCTGTCGCATGTGATTGAGCAGTCGGCACTGCTGGAAGCGCTGGGCCGTTACATCGGCTGGATCGCGCCGGGACAGTCCGAATTCATTGTCGGCGAACTGGCCAATTTTCTGGCGCATCGCGAAGTCATGGGTTGGCTTTTGCTGGGCACCATGCTGTTTTTCAGTTCACTGGCGTTCACCGTGCTTGAAAACGCCATGTCGGTGATCTTCTTGCACCGCGTGGCCATTCGTCGGCGCCATTTTCTGGTTTCTGCCGTGCTGCCCTACTGTTACATCCTGTGCCTGGGGCTGGGCCTGCTGCTGGTGACGCTGGTCTCGGGCAGTTTGCAGGTCCTGGGTGAAAAAAGTCTGGAATTTCTGGGTTACAGCTGGTCGCTCGACGGATTCTCGGGCGTGCTGCTGTACCTGCTCGGCTTGGGCGGCGAGATACTTCTGCTGACATCGGTGTACATGGTGATGCCGGTGGGCAAGCCGTCACTGCGCCACGCGCTGATTGGCGGGGTCACGGCTGCGCTGCTTTGGGAAGTGACGCGCCATGCCTTGGTCTGGTACTTTGGCACGCTGTCGCAAGTGGGTCTGGTGTATGGCTCACTGACCACCGCCATCGTGGTTTTGCTGAGCCTGGAAATCGCCGCCACGCTGTTGTTGCTGGGCGCGCAGGTCATTTCCGAATATGAGCGCATCGGCACAGTCGGGCAAAACGCCCCGCCTGTACCGATGCGGACGGGTTAGGGCCCTAGTCCGCAAGTCGCCGCTTCAGCCGCGACCGCGACAGCCTCGCCCGCTCAATCCCCCATCACCACGCCTTCGCGGCGCGGGTCGGCGCCACCCAGCCACACCGGCGTGCCATGGGCCTGGCCGCGCGCGATGGCCTGCAGGCCGCTGGTCATGTTCATTTCGCGCACCTCGGCGCCGCGTGCCCTCAAGGCCTCAACGGTGGCGGGTGCGAAACGCTTTTCTTCCAGCAGGCTGGGGCCATTGAGCGAGCCAAAGTTGGGCAGGTCAATCGCCTGCTGCGGCAGCAGGCCCCAGTGCAGTACGCCGTACAGCGTTTTGGYCGTGTAGTGAATGATCAGCGCGCCGCCCGGGCTGCCGCCACTCATCACCAACTGGCCGGTGGCTTTGTCAAACACCAGCGTCGGTGCCATCGACGAGCGGGGGCGCTTGCCGGCCTGCACGCGGTTGGCCACCGGTTTGCCTTCGGCATCCGTCGGGGCAAAGCTGAAGTCGGTCAGTTCATTGTTCAGCAAAAAGCCACCCGCCTTGCCGGTGCCGCCATCGGTCATCAGGCGCGCGCCAAACGCGTCTTCAATCGTCGTGGTCATGGCAATCGCATTGCCATAGCCGTCAACGATGCTGATGTGCGAGGTGCCGTACTCGGGCTGATCGGGCATGGGCGCGTAGGCGGTTGTGATCGCACCCGGCACGCCCGGTTTGGCTGTCTTCATGCTCTGGCCGCCCGCTTGCTGCTGGATCAGTTTGGCGCGTTCGCTCAGGTAGGTCGGGGCCAGCAGGCTCATCCAGCTGCCGCCGGGGGGCTGCACAAAATCGGGGTCACCGAGGTACTGACCACGGTCGGCAAAGGCCAGGCGCGCGGCCTCGGTGTAAAGGTGCAACCAGTCGGCCGACGGCGTGGGCGCCACCGTGCCAGGCACACCGCCCATGCCACTGGCCAGTGGCAGCGTAGCGGCGTTGGTGTTGCCCAAAATCCCGAGAATCTGCCCCACGGCGATGGCACCGGAACTCGGTGGCGGCATGCCGCAGAGGCGATAGGTCTTGCCGGCAGCGCTGTAGTCCGAGCAGATCGGGTCGCGCTTTTTGGCCTGGTAGCCGGCCAGGTCGCTCAAGGCCAGTTTGCCGGGGTTGGTCGGGTGGCTCTGCACCTTGCTCACGATGGCCTGCGCGACCGGGCCTTGCAGCAGCGCGCTGGAGCCCTTGCCGGCGATCTGCCGCAGCACATCGGCGAATGCCGGGTTGCGCAAGGTGGAACCCACATCCACCGGGCTGCCATCAGGTTTGTAGAAGTAAGCTGCCGCAACCGGATCGTTCTTCAGGTATTTTTCATCCTTGAGCAAGGTGTTCAGGCGCGCGCTGACCTTGAAACCGCCTTCGGCCAGCTGGATGGCGGGCACAAAGAGCTGGGCCCAGGGCAGCTTGCCGTACTGCTTGTGCGCCATCTCCAGCATACGCACCGTACCGGGTGTGCCGACCGAACGGCCACCGACCACGCCCTCATAAAACTGCATCGGCTTGCCGTCGGCGCCGAGAAAGAGCTTTTCGTCCACCGCCGCAGGCGCGGTCTCGCGGCCATCAAACGCCTCGACCTTGCTGCCACTGGAGTGCAGCAAAAACGCGCCGCCGCCAATACCGCTGGACTGCGGCTCCACCAGACTCAGCACCATTTGCACCGCAATGGCCGCATCGATCGCCGAGCCGCCGGCTTTCAGGACCTGGTAACCGGCGTCGGTGGCCAGCGGGTTAGCCGCGGCCACCGCAAATTTGCTGGTGGCCCAGCCGGGTTTTTGGGTGTAACCCGATGAACCTTCAGGCTGTGCCGGGACGGTGTAGCTGAACTGGCTGGAGGGGCTGGGAGTACTGGCACAAGCCGCAAGCAGGGCGGCAAGCGCGACGGAGGTCAACAGGCGTTTCATGCATTCTCCTCTGGGTTTTTGATGAGCTGCCATGTTACGCCTGCCGGGCCGTCTGCCCGCGATGTCCGACCTCAGCGGGGCGCCAGCCGGATCGCCCCGTCGAGGCGGATCACCTCGCCGTTGAGCATGTCGTTTTCGATAATGTGCTTGGCCAGTCGGGCGTAGTCCTGAGGGGTTCCCAGGCGCGAAGGGAAGGGCACGCCGGCGGCCAGCGAGTCCTGCACCTCCTGCGGCATGCTGAACAGCATGGGCGTGCCGAAGATGCCGGGGGCAATCGTCATGTTGCGGATGCCGTTGCGTGCCAGGTCGCGGGCAATCGGCAAGGTCATGCCGACGATGCCGCCCTTGGACGCGCTGTACGCTGCCTGGCCAATCTGCCCGTCATAGGCCGCGACCGAGGCGGTGGAAATCAGCACGCCGCGCTCACCGGTCGCTTCTGGCTCGTTCTTGCACATCGCGTCGGCCGCCAGCCGGATCATGTTGAAGCTGCCGATCAGGTTGACGGTGACGGTCTTGCTGAACAGGGCCAGGCCGTGCGCGCCATTTTTGCCCACGGTTTTTTCGGCAGGCGCGATGCCGGCGCAATTGACCAGGCCCATCAGCTTGCCCATGGATACGGCCTTGGCCACCACGGCCTGGCCGTCGGCTTCCTGGCTGACGTCGCAGGGCACAAAGGCGGCTTTGCCTTCCCCGAGTTCTTTGGCAATCGCCTCGCCCTTGTCGGCCTGCATGTCGGCAATCACCACCTTGGCGCCGTTGGCGACCAGCATGCGTGCCGTTCCTTCGCCCAGACCTGACGCGCCGCCGGTGACGATAAATACTTTGCCTGCGATATCCATGGCTTGTTCCTTGAAATAAAAGAATGGAAAAAAGAGAAGGGAAAACGTTGACGTTGACGTAAACGTCAATTATGGCCCATGAAAAAAGCCCGGTCACCAAAAAGATGACCGGGCTTTGCCGGGTAACTGCGCCCTGGGGCTTGCCTAGCTTACTTGTAGCCTACGCGATCAAGCATCTGCTGCACCTTCAGCTGGTTGCCGCCCACGGCGCTGATGGGAATGGTTTCCGACTTGAAGTTGCCGCCCGTCATGGCTTGCAGCGCCGGGTTGCTGACTTTCACGCTGGCCACGGCGGGCCATTCGTTGTTGCCGTTGGCAAAGTAGTTTTGCGCATCGGCGCTGGCCATGTATTCCATGAACTTGATGGCGTTGGCAGTGTTCTTTGCATTTTTGGCAACGGCTGCGCCCGCAATGTTCACGTGCGTGCCCCAGCTGTCCTGGTTGGGAAACACCACGCCGACGCGGTCGGCCACCACTTTGTCTTCAGGTGCGCTGGAGCGCATGATGCGCGCCAGGTAATAGGTGTTGGTCAGCGCAATGCCGCACTCGCCGCTGGCCACCGCCTTGATCTGGTCGCTGTCGCCGCCCTTGGGGTCGCGTGCCATGTTGGCCACCAGGCCCTTGAGCCAGGCCTCCGCTTTGGCCTCGCCCAGGTGCTCGGTCACGGCGCCAAACAGCGAGAGGTTGTAGGGGTGTGAACCCGAGCGGGTGCACAGCAGGCCCTTGTTTTTCGGGTCGGCCAGCTCTTCGTAGGTGTCCACGTCTGCTTTCTTGACCTTCAGCTTGTCATACACCACCACGCGCGCGCGGGTGGAGAAACCGAACCAGGTCGTGCCTTCGGCCGTTTCCTTGGCGCGCAGCTTGGCCGGAATGGCGGCTTCCAGCGCGGGGGACTTGATGGGCTTGAACAGGCCGTCCACGTCGCCTTTCCAGAGGCGGGCAGCGTCAACCAGCAAAATCACGTCGGCGGGGGAGGCCGTGCCTTCAGCCTTCAGGCGCGCCAGAATGCCCGCATCATCGGCATCCACACGGTTGACCTTGATACCGGTGGCCTTGGTGAAGTTGGTGTACAGCGCTTCATCGGTCTGGTAGTGGCGTGCAGAATACAGATTGACGACCTGTTCCTGGGCACTGGTCTGGGCATTGACACTGGCTGCGGCGCCAAAGAAGGCTGCGGCGGCCAGCGCAAGGCAGGCCAGTGAAGGAGCTTTTTTGAGCATGTTGGGAAAATCCTGAAAGGTTGGAACGGAGTGAGTGTAATACAAACGCGAATTATTCTCAATTGCCTTGGCTTCGGACGCAAGGCTCGCGGCAGCGCTGCTTCAGGTCCACGGGGGTGGAGGAGTGGGCCTGGCTGGCGCATGGCGCTGGCTTGGGGCATGGTGCTGCTGGCCGGTTGTGCAGCGCCACCCGGACCGCCGGGCCGGGCGCCCGCGCCACCCGCACCAGCGGCTGAGGTCGTGACCAAAAAGCCCCTGAAAATCGGCCTGGCGCTGGGCGGAGGCGCGGCGCGGGGATTTGCCCATGTGGGGGTGATTGCGGTGCTTGAAGAAGCCGGGCTCAAGCCCCACTACGTGGTCGGAACCTCGGCCGGCAGCCTGGTGGCTGCGCTTTATGCCAGCGGCAAAACCAGTGCCCAGTTGCAACAGACCGCCTTGAACATGCAGGAGGTCGCCATCACCGACTGGATGCTGCCGATTGTGGGGCGGGGCATGTTTCGCGGCGAGGCCCTGGCGCGCCATGTCAATGAGTTGCTGGCGGGCCGTCTGATTGAAGACATGCCCGTTCCGCTGGGTATTGTGGCCACCGACCTGAACAGCGGTCAGGCCGTGCTGTTCCAGCGCGGAGACACCGGCACGGCGGTACGGGCATCGAGCGCTGTCCCGGCGGTCTTTGTGCCCGTCAGGATCAATGGCCGTGAATATGTTGATGGCGGCCTGGTGTCGCCGGTGCCGGTGCGTTTTGCCCGGCAGATGGGTGCCGACGTGGTGATTGCGGTTGATATTTCCAGCCCGCCGGAGGCCAACCCGGCCGGCGATACGCTGCAGATCCTGCTGCAGACCTTTGCCATCATGGGTAAAAGCATCAACCACTACGAACTGAAGGACGCTGATGTGGTGGTGCGGCCTTCGCTGGCCGGCCTGAAGAGCGCCGACTTTTCAGCCCGGCAACGCGCCATCGATTCGGGCCGGGCCGCCATGCTCGCGGCGCTGCCTGCGCTGCGGGCCAAGCTGGAGGCCGGGGTGGTGCCGGCGCATTGAGGAAGGCTGCTTATTGAGCTTATTGAGCTTGTCGCGAGTGGCCGGGTGACCCTTGCGGCCGCAGGAGGCGGTTGCAGGAGGCGGTTACGGGAGACAGTTTCAAGCCCGTTGGAACAAAAAAAAAGCCCCGTCTTTCGACAGGGCTTCAAGGGGTCCGTGAACTGAATTTCTGAAAGGACCCGAGGAGACAACTGGTTGGAAGTGCTGCTTGGTCAAAAGGCCAAACAGGTTTTCGGTAGCAGGCTCCGTGAGAGTGGGCGTTTGCGCTGCGAAGTGTTTAGCCCCGCAGCGCAACATGCGCCGGTCTCGACGAATTAACGCTTTTTGGAGACAGTCTTGGAAGCGTTCACGGCAGAGGTAGCCACCGTGTTGAAGTTGGCTTCAGCGATGTCGCTGGCTTGTTTGACGGCTTTTTGCACGGACTCAAACGCGTTGTTGGCAGCAGCCACGGCGCTTTTCATCACGGCCACAGCGGTCTCGGAGCCAGCAGGTGCGTTCTTGGCGGCGTTGTCAACGATGCCAACAAATTTCTTCTGTGCGTCGGCAGCCTGGCCTTCAAAAGTCTTGCTCAGTTCAGCGCCAGCGGCAGAAGCGATGTCATAGAGGTGGCGGCTGTAAGCGGCGGTTTTCTCGGCCAGGGGCTGAACCAGGCCAGCTTGCAGGGCCAGCAGTTCCTGTGCGTCTTTGGCACCGAGGACGGCTTGCGTGTGGTTGGCGGTTTCAGCCAGGGCAGCCTTGGTGGCTTGCACGTTCAGTTCGACCAGTTTCTCAACGCCTTCGAAGGCTTTGTGGGTCAGACCAAACAGGGTTTCGATGTTTGCTTTGTGGGATGCCAGGATCTGTTCAGCGGTCAACATAAATTAATCTCCAATAAGGTTGATGAGGGACGGTAGTTGCTTTGCGCTGAATTGCTGCACTGCAACATAGGCTCAATTATAGGGAGCGGCCGCACGATGGCAAGCATTTTTTGCTGCAGTGCACCATTTTTTTAGGGGCAATGCCCTAGTTTGGGCTTTTCCCATATCCATGGGTCTCATGCTCCGTGGGCCTCATGCCGGGGGCCTTTCACGCGCTCGCGCGCTTCAGGCCACAATGGCAACTCGGCGCTGTGCGCTCGACGACGCAGCAACGGTTTTTTTTGCGCTCCTCTCTGGCCTACTCCCATCTTGCAAGCTTTCTACGCCGACAACTTCGTGCTGCCGCTGCCGCCCGGGCATCGGTTTCCCATGGGCAAATACAAGTTGTTGCGGGACCGTCTCATCCATGAGTTGCCCCGTGTGCAAATGATGCAGGCGCCGGCCGCCAGCGACGGCGAACTCGCCCTGGTGCATACGCCTGCCTACATAGAGGCCATCACCCATGGCACCTTGCCGTCGCCAGCCCAGCGCGAGATCGGATTTCCGTGGAGCCCCGGGATGGCCGAACGGGCACGCCGCTCGGCCGGAGCCACGGTGGCTGCGGCGCGGGTTGCGCTGGGGCTGGGCGCAGATACCCAGCGGCAGGGCATTGCCGCCAATATGGCAGGCGGCACGCACCATGCCTATGCGCACAAGGGCAGTGGTTTTTGCGTGTTCAATGACTCGGCGGTGACGGCCCGGCTGATGCAGGCAGAGTGGGGCCGCCGGAATCGCTCTGAGCGCAAGCCCTTGCGGGTGGCCGTGATTGATCTGGACGTGCACCAGGGCAACGGTACCGCCCACATCTTTGCCAACGATCCCAGTGTTTTCACGCTGTCATTGCACGGCCAGAAGAATTTTCCGTTCCGCAAGGAGGCGAGCGACCTGGATGTGGAGCTGCCCGATGGTTGCACTGACGCGCCGTATCTGCATGCGCTCGAGCATGCGCTCGACGAACTCGATCGGCGCTTTGAGCCCGGCCTCGTGGTGTTTCTGGCCGGTGCCGATCCATTTGAGGGTGACCGGCTGGGGCGTCTGGCGCTGAGCTTTGATGGGCTGGAAGCCCGCGACCGCCGCGTCTTTGACTGGGCCTGGCAGCGCCGCATTCCCCTGACCTTTTCAATGGCAGGCGGCTATGGCGTGAACATTGATGAAACCGTGCAGGTGCAGATGAACACCTACCGCGTGGCGCTCGAGTACTGGGCCAAATGGAATCCCTGATCAATCCCCTGAAAGGTCAACCGGGGCGGCAATATCAAGTGAGGTCTTCACCAGCAGGGGCCGCGGAACCGGCTCAGCCGGGCCGCAGGCGCAGCGCCCCCTCGGGGGGCAGCGAACCACACGAAGTGGGGAGCGTGGGGGCTGGCAAAATAACCCTCATGACGTCCCCGATGCGCCCCCAGGCAGAACTCCGCAGTGCATACAAAGCTTTTCGCGACATCGGCACGCGCTGGTCGGACAACGATCTGTATGGCCATGTCAACAACGTCATTTACTACAGCTGGTTTGACACGGCCGTCAACGGCTTGCTGATTGAACGCGGCGCCCTGGACATCCATGCGGGCAGCGTGATTGGCCTGGTGGTTGAGACCCAGTGCAATTACTTCGCCCCTCTCGCGTTTCCCGAGCCGGTGGTGGCGGGCATTCGGGTGGCCCACCTGGGCGCGTCCAGTGTGCGCTACGAAGTGGCGCTGTTCCCGCAGGATGATGCGCAGGCCTGTGCGGCCAAAGGCCATTTCATCCATGTGTATGTCGACCGTGCCACGCGCCGCCCGGTACCCTTGCCCCCTCAATTACTCTGCGTACTGGAGACCCTCAAGTGAAGCAAGCTGTTTTTCCTTCCCCTCCTGTTGTGGCCGGCGACTTTGCCGCAATCGACGCCTCCGGTAGCGTGTTTGCCCATCCCGTCAACGCGGTGGACCACGCCATCGAAAGCCGCCAGTCGATGCGCGACTTCCTGCCGACGCCGGTGCCCCGCGCCACCATCGAGCACCTGCTGGAGATCGCCAGCCGCGCGCCCTCGGGCACCAATACCCAGCCGTGGAAAGTCTATGTGCTGCAGGGCGCCGCCCGCAACACGCTGGTGGACAAGGTCTGCCGCGCCCATGATGCCCTGCGGGCCAATCCTGAACTGGCCGCCGAGTACAAGGAGGAATACGACTATTACCCCGAAAAATGGGTGTCGCCCTACATCGACCGGCGCCGTGAAAACGGCTGGGGCCTGTACGGGCTGCTGGGCATCACCAAAGGCGACAAGGACAGGATGCATGCGCAGCACCAGCGCAACTTCCGGTTTTTTGATGCACCGGTGGGCCTGATGTTCACGCTGGACCGCGTGATGGGGCGCGGCTCGCTGCTGGACTATGGCGCCTTCCTGCAAAGCCTCATGGTGGCCGCGCGCGGCCATGGCCTGCACACCTGCCCGCAGGCGGCGTGGAACGGCTTTGCCAAAATCATCCTGCCGCACATCGGCGCGGGGGCTGACGAGATGCTGGTCTGCGGTATGTCGCTGGGTTATGCGGACGAGGCGGCGCTGGTCAATACCTTCCGCACGCCGCGGGTAGCGGCTTCTGAATTCACGACCTGGCTTGATTAGTGGCCCCCACGCTTGTCGCTTCGCGTACTGCGCTGCCCCCCGAGGGGGCCGCTGCGCCTGCGGCCCGGCAAAGCCGGTTCCGCGGCCCCGGCTTGATCTGGATTGAAGCCCACGCTTGCTCACGGCGTGTAGCTATCGAGGCCTTGCAGGCCGCGGCTTGCGAGACGCTTCGCCTCCTATGTGCTCCAGAGAAGTGATCGCGTGACGGTTTCCGTGGTCCAGCTGCTGGGCGGGCTGTCGTACGCGACCACGCTGTTCCTGATGGCGGCGGGCCTGACGTTGATTTTCGGCGTCACGCGCATCGTCAATTTTGCGCATGGCAGTTTCTTCATGCTGGGTGCGCTGTTCACGGCGCACTGGGTCACCGAGTGGTTTCCCGCCTGGGGAGACAGTGCGCCGCTTTATCTGCTGGCCATTCTTTTGGGCGCCGCCTGCGCCGGACTGGTAGGCGCTCTGGCCGATTTCCTTCTTCTGCGGCGGATGAGCGGGGCACCGGAGTTGTACCAGCTGGTTGCCACGTTCGGCCTGACGCTGGCGCTGCATGACGCCATGCAGTGGGGCTTTGGCCCCGACGAGGTGTTTGCGCCGCGCTTTCCGGGGCTGAAAGGCTCACTGCAGATCGGCGAAGAGTTCTTTCCGGTGTACCAGCTCGTGATGATTGCGTTGGGCCCCCTGGTGTGGCTGGGCCTGCACCTGCTGCTGCGTCACTCGCTGTTTGGCCGGCGCCTGCGCGCCGCCACGCAAGACCGCGCCATGCTGGCGGCGCTCGGTGTCAATCCCAAACCGCTGATGCTGGGTGCGGTGGTCCTCGGCTGCACGCTGGCGGGTCTGGGCGGGGCCTTGCAGTTGCCCCGTGAACCGGCGCACCTGCAAATGGACATGAACGTGATTGTGGAGACCTTTGTCGTGGTCGTCACGGGCGGCCTGGGCAGCATAGGGGGTGCGTTTGTGGCGGCCTTGCTGATCGGCCTCGTGCATGCCCTGGGCATCGCCGTGCTTCCGCAGGCCACGCTGGTCATCGTCTTTTTGACCATGGCGGCGGTGCTGGTGCTCCGGCCCCAGGGGCTCAATGGTCTGTCGGTGGCTTCGCTGGAGGGCGTGCGCGAGCCGGCGCAGCGGTTTCGCGGCCTGGGTCTGGGGCGCTTCTGGACCGGCGCCATTGTCGCGGTGGTGGCGCTGCTGTCGGGCCTGGCCTGGCTGGGTGGGCCTTACTGGCAAACGCTGGCCGCCGATGCCTTGATCCTCACGATTTTTGGCATCAGTTTGCAGTCGATGATGGCGCTTGGCGGCCTGGTCAGCTTTGGCCATGCCGCTTTTTTTGCACTGGGCGGCTATGGTGCGGCCCTGTCGCACAGCCTGTGGGGTGCATCGCTGCCGGTTGCCCTGGCGACGGGTTGCGTTGCGGCCCTGGTGGTCGCCGCCGTGTTTGGCGCTGCGGTGGTGCGCAGCGCCGGGGTGTACCTGGCCATGCTGTCGCTGGCGCTGGCACAGGTGATCTGGGCCGGGGCCACCCAGTGGGTCAGCCTCACCGGAGGCGACAACGGCCTGATCGGGCTGGCCCTGGTGGAAGAGGAGGGCCGGCCGCTGTTTTTCGCGCTGCTGGTGGTGCTGGCGCTGGCTTGCGTGTTGGCGCTGCGCCTGCTGAGCCGGTCGGTCATGGGGGCGGCGCTGCAAGCTGTGCGCGACGCGCCCGCGCGGGCGGCCGCTTCCGGCTTGCCCGTGGGCTGGCTCAAGTACCGCGTCTTTCTGGAGAGTGCGGTGCTGGCAGGCCTTGCCGGCGGCCTGTTTGCCGCGCACAAGGGCGCGGTGTTTCCCTCCATCGCCGCGGTGGCTACCTCGGTGGATGCCTTGCTGGTGGTTTTGCTCGGCGGCGTTCACCAGCTTTGGGGCGCCGTGGTGGGCAGCGCCGTGCTGAGCTACGCCAGCGCCGAACTGGGCCGTGAAGTGACGTACTGGCGCGGGTTGTTGGGTGTCTTCATCATGCTGGTGATGGTGGCCTCACCGTCGGGTTTGCTGGGTCTGCTGGGCAGCCGTACCCGCCCCCGCCCCGCCGACCGTGCAACAGGGAGGGCGGGCTGATGCTGCAGGTTCAGCAACTGGTCAAGCACTTTGACGGTATCCGGGCGGTCGATGGCGTGAGCTTTCAGGTCTCGGCAGGCGAGTGCGTGGCGCTGATCGGGCCCAACGGGGCCGGCAAGTCGACCTGCTTTGCCTGCATTGCAGGCCAATATCCGCTCACCGGCGGCCACATCATGTGGAACGGCCAGGCGCTGGATCGGCTGGCGCCTGCTGCCCGTCTGGCGCGCGGCGTGGCACGCACCTTTCAGGTCGCGCAGGTTTTCGAAGCCCTCACGGCGCTGCAAAATGTGCAGCTGGCGGCGCAGGCGGGTCAAGCGGGTCAAGTGGGTCAAGTGGGTAAAGGGGGGCACGCGATTTCCGCGTTCAAGCGCCTGGATGGGCAGTCCCGCGAGGCGTCGCAGGCGCTGCTGGCGCAGACCGGCCTAGGGGCGCTGGCCGATGCGCCGGTGCTGAGCCTGCCTTATGGCGCCAAAAAGCGGCTGGAACTGGCTGTGGCGCTGGCTGCACGCCCACGGCTGCTGCTGCTTGACGAACCTGCCGCCGGCCTGGCCGAGGAAGAGCGGGCGGGCCTGATGCATCTGGTCAAAAGTCTGGCGGCTCAAGCCGGGCAGGGGATGGCCGTGCTCTACACGGAGCACAACATGGATGCGGTGGCAGGTGTGGCCGACCGGGTGCTGGTGCTGATAGAGGGGCGGCTGGCGGCGCAGGGTTCATTTGAGGAGATCTCCCGCGACAGCACGGTGCGCAGGCGCTATCTGGGTGAGGGTGCTGCTCATGCCTGAGGTGCGCACGGATGTTCCTGCTGACGTGTCGCTTGGCTTGCAAATTGGCGTGCAAACGGGGCAGGCAGACGTGCAAATGGACATGGACGTGCAAATGGACGTGGAGGGGCTCAATGCCTTTTATGGCCCTGCGCAGGCGCTGTTCGGCATTTCGCTGCAGGTCCGGCAGGGGGAATTTGTCGTGCTGCAGGGCCTGAATGGGGCCGGCAAGTCGACGCTGCTGAAAGCCTTGATGGGGCTGGAGGTGCGCACCGAGGGCCGCATCAGTTACCAGACGGAAGCGGGCCGCGCCGACATTGGGCGCTGGGAGACATACCGGCGGGCGCGCGCAGGCCTGGGCTATGTGGCCGAGGACCGGCGGCTTTTCACCGGCCTCACGGTCCGCGAGAATCTGGCGGTGGCCGCAGGCCGGGACGCGGCGGCGCATGAGGCCAGGGCGCTCGATTTGTTTCCGGTGCTCAAGACCATGCTGAAGCGGCCCGCAGCCCACATGAGCGGTGGCGAGCAGCAGATGCTGGCCATTGCCCGCACGCTCATGACCGGGCCGCGAATCCTGCTGCTCGATGAGCCTTGCGAAGGCATTGCGCCGGTGCTGGTGGAGTCCATCCGCGATGCCTTGCTGGCCCTCAAGTCAAACGGCATGCCCATGCTGGTGGTGGAGCAAAACCAGCTGCTGGCCGCCAGCGCCGACAGGGTGCTTCGGCTGGTTGCGGGTAAAGTCAGGGGTTCGTGAAAATACGCCTGTGCTCTTCCATGGGGTTTTCTTTTTTTCGGGATTTTTTGGCTGTTTCCCCTCTTTTTTCTCCTCATTTTTTTCCTCATTTTCAAAAGGACATCGATATGACTATCACTACCACTTCATCAGGACTGCAATATGAAGACACCGTGCTGGGCACCGGTGCCATTGCCAAGGCGGGGCAGCATGTCAAGGTGCATTACACCGGCTGGCTCTACAACGGCGGCGTGCAGGGCGCCAAGTTCGACTCCAGCAAGGACCGCGGCCAGCCTTTCGAGTTCTCGCTCGGTGCGGGTCAGGTCATCCGCGGCTGGGACGAGGGCGTGCAGGGCATGTCCGTGGGGGGCACGCGCCGCCTGATCATTCCGGCAGACCTGGGCTATGGTGCGCGCGGCGCCGGCGGGGTGATTCCACCCAACGCCACCCTGCTCTTTGAAGTGGACCTGCTGGGCACCTGACCACCCCCACCCCCCGCTTCCATCCCGTCACGCGGCAAAGCCTTCACCATGATCATCACCAGCCTGCTCGACACCGACCTGTACAAGTTCACCATGATGCAGGTGGTGTTGCACCAGTTTCCCGGTGCCGAGGTGGAGTACCGGTTCAAGTGCCGCAATGCCGGCGCGCCCGGCATTGGCGACCTTGCACCGTATGTGAACGAGATTCGCGAAGAAGTCCGCGGGCTGTGCAGTTTGCGCTTTCAGGATGCCGAACTGGCCTACCTGAAAGCCATGCGTTTTATCAAGAGCGACTTTGTCGATTTTCTCGGCATCTTCCGCCTCAACGAGAAATACGTGAGTGTGATGGCCCTGCCGTCCGGCGAGATCGAGGTGTCCATCAAGGGCCCGTGGCTGCACACCATCCTGTTTGAAATTCCGGTGCTGGCCATCATCAACGAGGTCTACTTTCGCAATACGCAAAAGCAGCCCGACCTGGCGGAAGGCCGCAAACGCCTGGACACCAAGATACTGGAGTTGCAGGCAGATGGCCTGCGCGAGCTCAAGATCGCCGATTACGGCACGCGCCGGCGTTTCGGCAAGGTCTGGCACGAGGAGGTGTTGCGCACGCTGGTGACCCGCCTGGGCACGGGCATGTCGGGCCAGCTTGCGGGGAGCAGCAATGTGCTGTTTGCCATGAAGCTGGGCCTGACGCCCCTGGGCACCATGGCGCACGAGTACCTGCAGGCGTGCCAGGCACTCGGGCCGCGGCTGCGGGACAGCCAGGTCTTCGGTTTTGAATCATGGGCCCGGGAGTACCGGGGCGACCTGGGGATTGCGCTGTCGGACGTGTACGGCATGAGTGCCTTTCTGCGCGATTTCGACATGTACTTCTGCAAGCTGTTTGACGGTGCCCGCCATGACAGCGGCGACCCGTTCGAGTGGGGCGAGCGCATGCTCGCGCACTACGTCAAAAACCGCGTCGATCCCAGAACCAAGACGCTGATCTTCAGCGACGCGCTCACCGTGCCGCGCACCATTGAGCTGTACCAGCAGTTCAGGGGGCGCTGCCAGCTGGCTTTCGGCATAGGCACCAACCTGACCAACGACCTTGGCTACGAGCCGCTGCAGATCGTCATCAAGATGATCCGCTGCAATGGCCAGCCAGTGGCCAAGCTGTCGGATACGCCCTCCAAAAACATGTGCGAGGACGAAAAGTACCTGGCCTATCTGCGCCAGGTCTTCGAGATTGCCTGATGCCGGTATCCGGCGTTTCGCCAGGCGCAATGGCTACCTGGCGAGCGCCTGCCTTTGCCCGCTGGCCAGCGAGCGCGGGGGCCATGCCAGCCACGAAAGCTCTGGTGAGAAGTTGAGAAGTTGAGAAGTTGAGAAGTTGAGAAGTTGAACAAATGAATAAAAGAATGAGGAGACAACAATGAGAGTTTTGCGCTGGTGTGCTGCCCTGGCCCTGCTGTGCTGTTTGCCCGGGCTGGCATTGGCCTCCGAGATTGACGGTACCAGGCTGCCCTGGATATGGGCGATACCCTTTGTGGGCATTTTGCTGTCGATTGCCGTGATGCCGCTCGTGCTTCCTGCTTTTTGGCATCACCATTTCGGCAAGGTTTCAGCGGCCTGGACGCTGGCATTTTTTCTGCCGTTTGCCGCGGTCTTCGGGCTGGCTTTGGCAGGCAGCAGTTTTGTGCATGCGCTGCTGGCCGAATAMATTCCCTTCATCGTCTTGCTGACCGCGCTGTATACCGTGTCCGGCGGCATTTTCATTCGGGGCAACCTGCATGGAAGCCCGGGCCTCAACACCGCGATTCTGGCAATCGGCACCCTGCTGGCCAGCCTGATGGGAACCACCGGCGCGTCCATGTTGATGATCCGCCCGCTGATTCGGGCCAATGACAACCGCGTTCACAAGGCGCATGTGGTGGTGTTCTTCATTTTCCTGGTGTCGAACGCCGGCGGCTCGCTGACGCCGCTGGGAGATCCGCCCCTGTTTCTCGGTTTTCTGAAGGGCGTCGATTTCTTCTGGACCGTCAGCCACATCTTTCCGGAAACGCTGTTCCTGGCGGGCAGCCTGCTAGGCATTTTTTACTTGCTGGACCGCTGGTACTACAGCAAGGAGGGGGTGCTGCCGGTCGATCCCACGCCCGACACCCGTGCCATCGGCTTTGACGGCGCGCCGAACTTCGGCTTGCTGGCCGCCATCGTGGCGCTGGTGCTTCTCAGCGGCTTCTGGAAGTCCTCCGTGGTGTTCAATGTCCTGGGCACCGAGGTGGGGCTGCCGGGCCTGCTGCGCGACGCCGGCCTCGTGGTGGTGACCTTGATATCCCTGCGCATCACGCCGGCCAGCGTCCATGAGGACAACCAGTTTTCATGGGGGCCGATGCAGGAGGTTGCCAAGCTGTTTGCCGGCATCTTTTTGACCATCATTCCGGTCATCGCCATGCTCAAGGCGGGCATCCATGGTCCGTTCAGCGCAATCATCTCGGCCGTGACCCGGCCCGATGGCCAGCCTGATCCGGCCATGTACTTCTGGGCTACTGGGGCGCTGAGTTCTTTCCTGGACAATGCGCCGACCTATCTGGTGTTCTTCAACACGGCGGGCGGCGATCCCCAAGCGCTGATGACCGCGATGGCTCCTACGCTGGCGGCCATTTCGGCCGGCGCGGTGTTCATGGGTGCCAACTCCTACATTGGCAATGCGCCCAACCTGATGGTCAAGGCCGTGGCAGAAGACCGCGGCGTGCGGATGCCCGGCTTTTTTGGGTACATGGCCTGGTCGGGCGCGGTGCTGATTCCGCTGTTCATCATCATGACCTTTATCTGGTTCAGGTAAACCATTTCAATTCAAGCCAACCATTCAACCGTTCAAGCAAAGAAAGTCGAGATATTCTCATGAGCAAACCCAAAATTCTGGTCGCACGAGCCGTCTTTCCCGAGGTGATCGCCCGCCTGGAGCAGCACTTCGAGGTGCAGGCCAACCAGGACGATCAAACCTGGTCCAAGGCTGAACTCACCGAACGCCTGCGTGACAAGGACGGCGCCTTCACCACCGGCGGTGACCGCATTGACGCAGAGGTTCTTGCCGCTTGCCCCCGGCTCAAAATCTGCGCCAACATGGCTGTGGGTTATAACAATTTCGATGTCGACGCCATGACCGCGGCCAAGGTGCTGGCCACCAATGCGCCCGATGTCCTGACGGAAACCACGGCGGACTTCGGCTTTGCGTTGCTGATGGCCACCGCCCGCCGCATCACCGAGAGCGAACACTACCTGCGGGCCGGCAAATGGACCAAGTGGAGCTACGACATGTTTGCCGGCTCCGACATTCACGGCGCCACACTCGGCATTCTGGGCATGGGCCGCATCGGGCAGGGCATCGCCAAACGTGGCGCGCTCGGGTTTGGCATGAAGGTGATTTACCACAACCGCTCGCGCCTGGAGGCCGCACTGGAAGCGGAGTGCCAGGCCAGCTATGTGAGCAAGGAAGAGCTGCTCAAGACCGCCGACCACCTGGTGCTGGTGCTGCCATACTCGCCAGCCTCCCATCACACCATAGGCGCGGCCGAGCTGGCCCTGATGAAACCGACGGCCACGCTGATCAACATTGCGCGCGGCGGCATTGTGGATGACGCCGCCCTGGCCGCTGCCTTGCGTGACAGGCGCATCGCCGCTGCCGGCCTGGATGTGTTTGAAGGCGAGCCCAAGGTGCATCCTGACCTGTTGACCGTGCCCAATGTGGTGCTGACGCCCCACATCGCCAGCGCCACCGTGCCCACACGACTGGCGATGGCCAACCTGGCGGCGGACAACCTGATTGCTTTTTTCGAAGGAAAGAAGCCCCTGACTCCGCTGAATCCTGCGGTGTTGACTGTCCAATAAATAGCAACATAAATAGCGAACCGCAGACCCGATGGACTACTGGTTGATGATCATTCTGCTGCTGGCCAACCTGCTGTTGCTGGTCTGGCTGCTGGTGCGCAAGCCCGCCGACAGTGGCCGTACCGAATTGCTGGCCGGCATGGCGGCGGGCCACGACCGCGTGGAGCGTGAACTGCGGCGCGAAATCACCGACAGCGCGCGCAACGGCCGCCAGGAACTTGCGAGCACCTTTGCCACTTTTCAACAGACGCTGGTGCAACAGAGCGCCGAAGCCATACGCACGCAAAACACGCAGATCGATGCGTTTGCGCAGCAACTTGCGCTGCTGCAAAAAACCCTGTCGGATACCCTGACGACGCAACTGCAATCCGTCAGCGAGTCCAATGCCCGGCGCATGGTCGAGGTGCGCGAAACGCTGGAAAAACAGCTCGCGCAACTGCAGCAGACCAACTCGGCCAAGCTCGACGAGATGCGCAAGACGGTGGATGAAAAACTGCAGACCACGCTGGAGACGCGACTGGGCGAGAGCTTCAAGCAGGTGGCAGACCGGCTCGAGCAGGTGCACAAGGGCCTGGGCGAGATGCAGACCCTGGCGCAGGGCGTGGGCGACCTCAAGCATTTGCTGACCAATGTCAAGACGCGCGGTATTTTTGGCGAGGCCCAGCTGTCGGCCCTGCTGGAGCAGGTATTCACGGTCGACCAGTACGCGGCCCAGGTGATTACCCGGCGTGGCGGCAAGAACCCAGTCGACTTTGCCATCAAGCTGCCGGGCCGGTCCGACGCCGGTGATCCCCTGTGGTTGCCGATTGATGCGAAATTTCCCAACGAGGACTACGAGCGCCTGCTCGATGCGCAGCAGCGCGCCGATGTGCTGGGCGCGGAAGTGGCCGGCAAGGCGCTGGAAGTCCGGATCCGGCTTGAAGCCAGGTCGATATCTGAAAAATACATTGAGCCGCCATATACCACCGACTTCGCCATCCTGTTCCTGCCAACGGAGGGCCTCTACGCGGAAGTGCTGCGCCGCCCCGGCCTGATGGAAAGCCTGCAGCGCGACCACCGCATCACCCTGGCCGGCCCCACGACGCTGCTGGCCATGCTGACCTCCCTGCAGATGGGCTTCAGGACGCTGGCCCTTGAAAAGCGCTCCAGCGAAGTGTGGCAGGTGCTCGGTGCGGTGAAGACCGAATTCAGCAAGTTCGGTGATGTGCTGGCCAAGGTGAAATCGCAAACCGAAACCGTCCTCAACACCTTGAGCAGCGCCGAGCAGCGCAGCCGTGTGATGGGCAAGGCCCTGCGCAATGTCGAGGCCTTGCCGGACGCCGAGTCGGCCCGGCTGATTCCGATGGACAAGGATTTGGATGAGAGTTGAGTTGCGTTGCCTTGCGTTGCGTTGCGTGGCCGGTTCCCTATGATCCGTCCCGCATGACCCGTGAATTGGCCCGCCTGATCCTGGCGCAGATCTGCCTGCATGCCTGCATGGCCGGCACACGCATGGCGGCACCGCTGCTGGCACTGCGTGAGGGCTACAGTCCTGCGGCGGTCGGTGTGCTGCTGGCGCTTTTCGCCGTGACCCAGGTGTTTCTGGCCCTGCCTGCAGGGCGCTTTGCCGATCGGCACGGCCTCAAGCGCCCCATGGGCTTCAGTGTGATGGCCGCCGTGGCAGGCGCCAGCGCCGCCGTGGCCTTTCCGGTGTTCCCGGTGCTGTGTCTGGCCGCATTGCTGACAGGCGGCGCGACGGGGGCCGCGGTTATTTCGCTGCAACGCCATGTCGGGCGCGCGGCATCCGGGCCTTTGCAGCTGAGGCAGGTTTTCAGCTGGCTGTCGATCGGCCCCGCCGTTTCAAATTTTGTCGGGCCTTTCACGGCCGGGCTGCTGATCGACCATGCGGGAGCCGCGCCCGGCAGCCTGGAAGGCTATCGGGCGGCTTTTTTGCTGATGGCGGTGTTGCCCATCACCAGCTGGTTTTTGGTTCGGCGGACGCGTGAACTGCCGCCGGTGATCGCGGCGACCGGTGGCACGCAACCCAAGGCCTGGGACCTGCTGCGCGAATCCACGTTTCGCCGGCTCATGCTGGTGAACTGGTTTTTGTCGTCCTGCTGGGATGTGCACACCTTTGTCGTGCCGGTGCTGGGCTTTGAAAGAGGGATCAGCGCCTCGGTCATCGGCTCCATACTCGGTGCCTTTGCCGTCGCCGCGGCTGTCATTCGCATGCTGATGCCTCTGTTGGCCGCCCACCTGCGGGAGTGGCGCGTGCTAGCGGGCGCCATGCTGGCGACGGCGGTCCTATTTGCGATTTACCCGTTGATGCGGTCGGCGCTTGGCATGGGTATCTGCTCGGTGCTGCTGGGCTTTGCCCTCGGCACGGTGCAGCCCATGATCATGAGCATGCTGCACCAGATCACTCCGGAAGCCCGCCACGGCGAGGCGCTGGGGCTGCGGCTGATGGCGATCAATGCCTCCAGTGTGCTGATGCCCATGCTGTTTGGTTTCGCCGGTGCCCTGGTGGGCATTGCAGGTGTCTTCTGGGCCACCGGTGCGTTGGTGGGAGCCGGTTCGCGCACGGCCTGGCTGCTGCAGCACAGCCTGCCATCCCATGACGGGCACTCCGGGCAGAGTCCGCCTAGGCAGTGACCCGCGTGACGCACCGTCTTACACGAAGTGAAAAGGCGGGGCGGTGTTTCTGCCCCGCGCATCGCCGCGGGGAACAAGCCCCGCCGGGCAAACGTGGAAGCACCGGCCGTCGTTATAGCTGGTAAAAGCCCTTGATCGCATCCCAGGCGGCCTGCGGCTCGTCGACATACTGGAACAGCTTGAGGTCTTCCGGTGAAATCGCGCCTTCTTCGATCAGTACGTCAAAGTTGAAGAGCCGCTTCCAGTACTCGGACCCGAAGAGCACGATGGGTACCGGCTTGGCCTTGCCGGTTTGCACCAGCGTGATGACCTCGAACAGTTCGTCGAGCGTTCCGAACCCCCCTGGAAAAGCCACCAGCGCCTTGGCGCGCATCATGAAATGCATTTTGCGCAGGGCGAAGTAGTGGAACTTGAAGTTCGCCGAAGGCGAGATATAAGGGTTGGACGATTGCTCGTGGGGCAACACAATATTGAGTCCCACCGTCAGCGCTCCCATTTCCTGGGCACCGCGGTTGGCCGCCTCCATGATGCCGGGGCCGCCACCGGTACAGATGAAGAGTTGCTCGGATGGCGGGCGATGGTTGCTGTAGGTCGCAACCAGCCGCGCGAACAGGCGTGCCTGGTCATAGTAGTGCGCATTGCGCGCATGGCGGCGGGCCAGCGTGAGCGCCGCCTCGTCGCCGCTTTCCTCGGCCAGTTTCACGCTCTCGCTGGCCTGTTCGGGTGCGGGGAATCGCGCACTGCCGAACACCACGATGGTGTTTTCAATGCCTTGCTCGTGCTGTTCCAGGTCGGGTTTGAGCAACTCAAGCTGAAAACGGATGCCGCGGGTTTCGCGCCGGAGTAAAAATTCCGGGTCGGCAAATGCCAGCCGGTTGGCATCTGCGTGCAGGGCATAGCCCTGGTTGGAATGCGCCTGCAGCTCCGCCCAGGCATCAGCCAGCCGGCTGCCGGATAAGTCTTGTGTTTGGTCCATAAGCCATTGTCAACGATTGGGGCGGCGGCGTGCAGGGTCGGTCTGAAGTAAAAAAGGCTCCGTGAGGAGCCTTTTTGAGCCGAGGGCAAGCCCTCTTTTTAGACGCGCTTGCGGTATTCGCCGGTGCGGGTGTCGATTTCAACGACATCGCCTTGCGCCACAAAAATGGGCACTCCGATTTCAAAGCCGGTAGCGATCTTGGCGGGTTTCAGGACCTTGCCCGAGGTATCGCCTTTGACGGCGGGCTCGGTCCAGGTGATTTCGCGCTGGACGCTGGTAGGCACCTCGACGGAAATGGCCTTGCCGTCATAGAACACCACTTCGAGTTCCATGCCGTCTTGCAGGTAGTTCAGCGAGTCGCCCATGTTTTCGGCTTCGACTTCGTACTGGTTGTACTCGGAGTCCATGCAGATATACATGGGATCGGCGAAGTAGGAGTAGGTGCAATCCTTCTTGTCGAGGATGACCTGGTCCATCTTGTCATCGGCCTTGAACACGACTTCGGTGTTGAAGTTGGCGATCAGGCTTTTGAGCTTCATGCGCACGGTGGCGGAGTTGCGCCCACCGCGGCTGTATTCGGTCTTGAGCACCACCATCGGGTCTTTGCCGTGCATGATGACATTGCCAGCGCGTATTTCTTGAGCGATTTTCATAGCAGTTCTACTTGAGGGTAGGCCGACGAACGCTTGCACCTGTGTGCGGTTCTGCGGCGGGTTGTGCGGCTCGCCCAACAGGCTGATCCGCAAAGCCTTTGATTTTAACGGTTTTTTGCCACAAATTCGAGTAGGCGGGTACCCAGATCATCCTGCGCCAGCAGGCGGGACCGGGCTGCCAGTGTGGTTATTTGCCACGTCGGCAAGTCCGGCGCCGGGCAGRTACCGCCGGCTAGTTCGATTTCATCCGCATTCCAGTGCGCGTGAAAGGCCCGCAATGAAGTAGGGGCATCCAGCATATCGAGAAAGGCGTGCAGCTTGGCCTGGTGTGCGTCATCGTGCTGTGGGTAGATTTGCCAGATGAAAGGTTTGCCGGCCCAGAGGGCGCGCACCACGGAGTCTTCACCGCGTACAAAATTCAGATCGCAGGCCCAAAGCAGGTGGTCGAACTGCGCTTGCGGCAGGAGCTTCAGGTGTGAAATTGACAGCAATTTGTGACCGTTTGCCACGGGCTGGGGCCAATTTTCATGACTCAACGCGGCTTTCACGGCATTCCCCGCCCGTCCGGCCGCTACCAGCAGGCGCACCGGCTGGCCCTCAAGGCCGTGCGCCGCAAAATGCGCCAGCAGGCCTGGGAGCGCGGACGGCTCGTAACAAAACAGCGAAACCAGCTTTTCGCCGCGCCACGGGATGGACTGGGCTGCCAGCCAGGCGGCGCGGTCAAACCGGGCCTGGCGTTCGACCAGACCGGGCTCGCGCAGCAGGCCTCCGGTCGAAGGGGTGAAGCCGGGGTAAAAAAACCATTTGATCCAGCCGGCGGCCGGTCCGCCCTGCACGGGCGAAGGCATGGCGTGGCAGCGTTCCACATAGGGCTCGGCAGACAGGTATTCGAGGTTGATCCAGACAGGTTTTTTTCCGCCAGCCCCTGCACGCCGGGCGCAGGTGGCTATGAATTCAGGTGCAATTTCGCAGCCGAAGGCTTCAATCATCACGTCGGATGGCTGGTGGTCAAGCGCGGCCGTGGCCAGGTCCAGCGGCTCGCGCCAGGGCAGCACGCGAACGCCCTCGCAACCGTCGGGGGCCATCCAGCCCAATGCCGATGCGTCATCGACCCATAGCCGCACCTGGTCGCCGCGCAAGGCCAGGTCACAGGCCAGGCGCCAGCACACGCCGATGTCCCCGAAGTTGTCGATGACCTTGCAAAAAATGTCCCAAAACCGCACGTCAGCCATGCCGGTATTGTGATGCCAGGCGGTGGGCCCCCACTGCCCAACTGCCCAATGGCGCCACGGGCTGGCTGCGTCCGGTCTGCCGGTGAATATTGCCCGAACGGCTTGAAGCGCTGGCGTGGACACTGTAAACACCGGGTCTGTGGCTATGCTTGGGTGCTGTAGTGCAATGCGATGGGGATGCGAAGTCCAGTGTGGCAAGAGGAGGAAAGCCCATGACACCCAGGCAATTGATCGTTTGCTGCGACGGCACCAACAACAACCTCACAGGTGGCAGCCACGACACCAACGTGACCAAGCTGTGCGACCTGCTGGCACCTGAAGCCGGCGGCCAGCTCCTCTATTACGACCCCGGCGTGGGCAACCCGGGCGAGTTGCCGGGCGCGACGGTGTCGGACAGCATCAGTCGTCGCTACGAACGTCTGTACGGGCTGGCGTTTGGCAAGGGCATCTACGAAAACATCGCCGAGGCCTACCTGTTTCTCATGCGTCACTACCGGGCCGGTGACCAGATTTTTTTGTACGGGTTTTCACGCGGCGCCTTCACCGCGCGCTGCATTGGCGGCCTGGTCACGCAATTCGGCCTGCTTCGGCCCGAAATGGACGGCCTGGTACCCACGCTCCTGCATGTCTATTTTTCCGACCGGGAAAAAGGCAAGGACGAGTACCGGCGGATCAGGGACCAGATCAGTGAGCTGTTTTGCGCCGGTGACAGCCGGTTTGCCCCGGTCTGGTTTGTCGGCGTGTGGGATACCGTGGCATCTGTTGGTGCGCCTTTTCTTAGCCGAACCATCACCGCGTCGCCCACCATCGTGGGCAAGCGCTTCCATCATGTGCGCCAGGCGCTGGCGCTGGACGAGTACCGGCGCTCCTTCGAGCCCCGTCCCTATTACATCGACCCGGCTTTCGACTATGCGGCGCACGGGCAAAGCATCCGGCAGCTGTGGTTTTCAGGTGCGCACTGTGACGTGGGCGGCGGCTACGTCACCTCGGCCGCGCGGCTGTCCAATGAGTCGCTGCAATGGATGCTGGAAGAGTCTGTGGCGTGCGGGCTGCGCTTGCCGGCCAGCCTGTTGACCGCATTGGGCCAGGTGGATGCCCAGGCTGTGCTGGACGCCCAGAGAACGACGACAGGTTTGCCGCCTTTCATGGCCGTGCCGCAGGTGCACAGCGAGACCCGCGAGACACCCCTCTGGGCGCTGACCGGCCTGCAACAGCGCAATCCGCATGGGGTGAAAGACCCGAGCGGAATCACCTTGCCGGCCTACCCGATCGAGCACCCCTGCGTCGCGCAATTGAAGCTGTCCTTTCCCGCCGACACAGTGTGGGTCAAATCGCGCCCGCTGTTCGGGTTGGCCGTCGCAGCGTTGTTGCTGCTGGCTTTCTGGTCAGCGGCCGGCGGGCTGTTGAGCGGGGGCATCTCCCCGGGCACGATGTCCCTGTGGCAATGCCTGAAGGTTCTTGTCACCGCGCTGCCGGAGGCCGCAGCCGCCGACCTGGCGCTCGCGCGCTGGCAGGCCGGCTGGTGGCTGTCGTGGACCTACCCCACGGCAAGCCTGCCTGCCTTTGGGTCCGTGGCGGGGGCACTGTTGGCTGATCTGGGCGTGATCGCCGCCTACGCCTACCTTGTTTCGCGCGGAATGACCTGGGCGTTTGCCCGCGTGGCCGGGCTGCGCCGGGCTTTTCAGCGGCCGTCGGCGGTGCTCAACCTCCTGGGCCTGAGCGGCTTGCTCATGGTTGCGGCCGATCTGGCAGAAAACCTGTTCACCATGATGATTGTTTGCTGGTTTCCGGCTTCATTTCTTCCCCAGGCGGAAGTGTTGGCGGGGCTGGCAATGACGGCCGCCACGTTGGTCAAGTGGGCCGGACTGGCAGGCTGCGCCGCGTTGCTGGCCTGGGGCGCTGCCAGCCAGTGGCATGCCGGACGTCCCGCCAGGACCTGAAGCCACGGGGCTGCGGCAAGCCGGCGGCATAACGGGCCGCGCATCTGGCGTTGCTTGTCTCGTCCGCAGTGCGGGATTGCCGCGCACGGCAAAATACAGGTATGCCCCAAAACATGACCGCCGACCATACCCCCGAGCTGCTCGCCGAAGTGGCGGCATTGCCTGCGATGCCCGGTGTGTACCGTTACTTCGATGCCGATGGCGGCGTGCTTTATGTCGGCAAGGCGCGCAACCTGAAGAAGCGGGTGTCCAGCTATTTCCAGAAAAACCATGGCGCCACGCGCATCGGCCACATGGTGACCAAGATCGTTCGCATGGAAACCACGGTGGTGCGCTCGGAGGCCGAGGCGCTTTTGCTGGAAAACAACCTGATCAAGACGCTCAACCCGAAATACAACATCCTGTTTCGGGACGACAAGAGCTACCCCTACCTCAAGCTGACCGCTGTGCAGCCAAGCGAGGCGGGCAGCGCTCCCGTGGCAACGGCTTTTCCGCGCATTGCCTACTACCGCGGCGCGGTGGAGAAGAAGCACCATTACTTCGGCCCGTACCCCAGCGCGTGGGCGGTGAAGGACACGATGTTGCTGCTGCAAAAAGTGTTCAGGCTGCGCACCTGCGAAGACACGGTGTTCAACAACCGGACGCGCCCCTGCCTGCTGTACCAGATCAAGCGCTGCTCGGCGCCCTGTGTGGGCCATGTGTCGCCCGAGCAGTACGCGCTGGACACGGCCAATGCCGAGCGGTTTTTGCAGGGTCAGACGCAGGAAATCCTGACCGAGCTGGAAAAGAAAATGCTGGCGCATGCCGACCGGCTGGAGTTTGAGCAGGCAGCCGAGCTGCGCAACCAGATGTCGGCGCTGTCCAAGGTGCTGCACCAGCAATCCATGGAGATCGGCGGCGACAAGGATGTGGACATCCTGGCGGTGAAAGTGCAGGGCGGCAAAGCCTGTGTCAACCTGGCCATGGTGCGTGGCGGCCGTCATCTGGGCGACCGGCCCTACTTTCCGACGCATGTGGAGAACGCCACCGATGTGGCCGCGCTGGATGCGCAGGTCGATGAAGCAGGCGCCGGCAGCGAGGGGCCTGAAAGCGATGTGGCCGGCGAAGCCGTTGCCAGCGCGCCGACGCGGCCCGTCAAGACGCTTGAAGCGCTGGTGCTGGAGGCTTTCATTGCACAGCACTACATTGACGTGCCCGTGCCGCCCACCCTGGTGTGCAGCGAGCCGGTGGACAAAGACCTGATCGCCGCGCTCATCGCGCAAACCGGCAGCAAGATCACGGCCATTCACCAGCCGCGTGAACAGCGCCGCATCTGGCTCGACATGGCCCAGAAAAATGCCGCCCTCCAGCTCGCGCGCCTGCTGGCCGAGCAGGGCTCGCAACAGGCGCGCACACGCGCCCTGGCCGAAGCGCTGGACCTGTCGCTGGACAACCTGGATGCCCTGCGCATCGAGTGCTTTGACATCTCGCATACCGCGGGAGAGTCGACGCAGGCTTCGTGCGTGGTGTTTCAGGGGCACAAGATGCAGAACAGCGAGTACCGCCGCTACAACATCGAAGGCATCACCCCCGGTGACGACTACGCGGCCATGCGGCAGGTGCTGACGCGCCGCTACATCAAGCTGGCCGAAGCCGCGCGCAATGGCAACGCCAGGCTGCCCGACCTGGTGCTGGTTGATGGCGGCAAGGGACAGGTGTCGATGGCACGCGAGGTGTTTGTGGAGCTGGGCCTGGACCTGGGGCTGATTGCCGGCGTTGAAAAAGGCGAGGGTCGCAAGGTCGGGCTGGAAGAACTGGTCTTTGCCGACGGGCGTGAGAAGGTCTACCTGGGCCGTGATTCCGCCGCGCTGATGCTGATTGCGCAAATCAGGGACGAGGCGCACCGCTTTGCCATCACCGGCATGCGCGCGAGGCGGGCCAAGGTCCGCGTGGGCGGCAGCAAGCTTGAAGACATTGCGGGCATTGGTCCCAAGCGGCGCGCCAGCCTGCTGCAGCGCTTTGGGGGCATTCGCGGCATTGCGTCGGCCAGCGCCGAAGACATTGCCACGGTGGACGGCATTTCGAAAGACCTGGCCGAGGAAATTTACCGCGCCCTGCATTGATTGCGTCGCCCGGGTTTGTTCAGACCTGTGCAGACGTTTTTGCGCAACGAAGTGCACCGATTTGGCGAGCCTGGAGCACCACTTTGGCAGAGGTTCGCGGCTCGTGCCAAAATCAGGGCCATGTTTCTGACCATCCCGACGCTGATGACCTGGACCCGCATTGTTGCGATTCCACTGATCGTGGGGGTTTTCTACCTGAACATCGCCCCCGTCGAGCGCAACCTGATCGCCACCGTGATGTTCATTGTGTTCGCCGCCACTGACTGGCTGGACGGCTTTTTGGCGCGCCGGCTGAACCAGACCTCCTCCTTTGGGGCATTCCTTGACCCGGTGGCCGACAAGTTCCTGGTGTGTGCGTCGCTGCTGGTGCTGGTGCATCTGCAGCGTGCGGATGTGTTTGTGGCGCTCATCATCATTGGCCGGGAGATTGCCATTTCGGCGCTGCGCGAATGGATGGCGCTGATAGGTGCCACCAAGAGCGTTGCCGTGCACATGCTGGGCAAGGTCAAGACCACCGTGCAGATGATTGCCATTCCCTTCCTGCTGTTTGACGGCATGCTGCTGGGGATGATCAACACCCATGTCTGGGGCACCTGGCTGATCTGGATCTCGGCCATCCTGACGGTTTGGTCCATGATTTATTACCTGCAAAAAGCCATACCGGAAATCCGGGCGCGGGCCAAATAACCCGCCGTGAGGTCTTCTCCCGCTGACGGTGTCCTGATCCGGGCCATGCCCGCCGTGTTCGTGCTGATCTGGAGCACCGGCTTCATCGTCGCCAAATACGGCTTGCCGTATGCACCGCCGCTGACCTTCCTGGCGATCCGTTATTTCCTCTCCATTGCCTGCTTCCTGATCTGGATCGGGCTGGCGCGCGCGTCGTGGCCGCGGGAGGGCCGGCAATGGATGCACCTGGCCGTCACCGGCGTGCTGATGCAGGCAGGCTACCTGGGCGGTGTCTGGGTCGCGGTGAAGGCTGGCATGGGTTCGGGCCTGACGGCGCTGATCGTCGGCCTGCAGCCGGTGCTGACAGCGCTGTGGGTGTCGTGGGTAGCCTCTGGCGACGCCGCGCAGCCGGCCTCCAAAGTCACGTCCCGGCAATGGATGGGGCTGGCGCTGGGCCTGGGTGGCTTGCTGCTGGTGATGTCACACAAATTGGGGGACGGCCATGAAGTGACCGGACTGACGCTGGCCGCCACGCTGTTTGCGCTGTTTTGCATCACCACCGGCACGCTGTATCAAAAGCGCTTTGTCAAAACTGCCGATGTGCGCTCTGCCGGTGCGGTCCAGATGGGCGCGGCCCTGCTCGTGACCTTGCCGCTGGTCTTTCTTGAAACCGGGGCGATTGTCTGGAACCCACAGTTTGTGGGGGCGATGGCCTGGTCGGTGCTGGTGCTCACGCTGGGCGGCAGCTCGCTGCTGTATTTGCTGATCCAGCGCGGCGCGGCCACGTCGGTGACCAGCCTGCTTTACCTGGTGCCGCCGACGACTGCCCTGATGGCCTGGCTGCTGTTTGATGAGGCCATCACCTTGACCACCGTGGTGGGTACGGCGCTCACCGCGCTGGGCGTGAGCTTCGTGGTGAGGTCCGCGAAGCCTCCGGCGGCGTCGTAGCGAAGGAACGCCTGCGGGCATCCGCCACCGTACTGTTTTTCCACGGTGCACCCTGAAACTGGGCGAGCAAAAAGTCAACGAGCAGGCGGATACGCCGCGGTGAATCGGGCCGGAAGGGGGCCAGCCAGTGAATATCGGCATCGGGCATGGCGTAGCCCGGCAGCACGCGCACCAGCTCGCCGGATGCCAGTTGGGGTGCAATATCCCAGAGGCTGCGCAGCATGATGCCGCGGCCCTCGACGCACCAGTCACGTACCAGTTCACCCGAGTTGCTCGACAGCGGCCCGCGTACCCGCACCCGCGCCGGTGTTTTTTCGCGCTCCTTGTGCAGCGGCCAGACATCAAAGCGCTGGCCGGTGGCATTGCCGTTTTCGCGCACGATCAGGCAGGTGTGGCGCTGCAAGTCTTCCAGGCTGGCCGGTGCGCCGTGTTGCCGGATGTAGCGGGGCGATGCCACCAGAACGCGCTGATTGCGCGCCAGCCGGCGTGAGACCCATTGCGCCGCCTGCCGGCCTTCAACTTCCCACAGCCAGATGGCGCCGTCAAATCCGCCCTCCGCCAGGTCGGGCAATTGCTCGGTCAGTTGCAACTGGATTTCGATGCGCGGATAGCGCTCCTGAAAGTCGGCCAGCGCCGGGCCCAGCCACAAACGCCCGAAGCCAAACGTCGCTGCCAGCCGGATCAAACCCGTGGGCTCTGACTGGCGCTCCTGGAGCTCGGCTTCCAGCGCGGTAAAGCCCTGCAGTAGTGCGAGGGCACGTTCGCACATGGTCTCGCCCTCGGCCGTTGCGCTGACGCGCCGGGTGGTGCGTTGGAACAGTCGCTGGCCCAGGCGGGCCTCCAGCGCGGCAAGCCGCTTGGTCACCACGGGCGGCGCCACATCGAGGCTGAGGGCGGCCGCCGTCAGACTGCCGTGCTCTCGGACGGCCAGTACCAGCTCCAGATCGCTGCGATCCATTCATTCCTTCAAAGAAATAATCAATTGCCTGATTATTGCTTGAATCGGAGGCCCTGGTTCTGCAGAATCGATCGAAAATCACACAAACCCAAGATATCTGCATGCAATTCATTTCCAGTCAGCGCGCCGGCGCTGGAAAAACCGATCGCCCAAAAGGGAATCAAGGCTGACTGATGTTTGAGAGCTTTTCCTCCTCCGAGATCAATGGCCCCGCGGGTGCTCTGTGCACCTTGCGGGGAGGTCATGGTGCGCCGCTGCTGTTGCTGCATGGTCACCCTCAAACGCATGTGATGTGGCACGCGGTGGCCGATGAACTGGCCAAGGTGTTTACCGTGGTCCTGATGGATTTGCGCGGCTACGGCGATTCAGCCCGGGTCGGCGCCGACCCGGAACATCACGCGTATTCCAAGCGGGCGATGGCGCTGGATGCCGTGGCGGTGATGCGCCACCACGGCTTTGACCGCTTTCAGGTACTGGCCCATGACCGCGGCGCGCGCGTGGCGCATCGCCTTGCGGTGGACCATCCCGCCATGGTGCAACGGCTGATGTTGCTGGACATTGCACCAACGCTGGGCATGTATGAGAACACGTCCGATGCTTTTGCACGCGCTTACTGGCACTGGTTCTTCCTGATCCAGCCGCCGCCGTTGCCTGAAGCCCTGATCGAGTCCGATCCGGTCCGTTACCTGAGAAGTGTGATGGGCAAGCGCCATGCCGGCCTCGGGGCGTTTGCACCGGCTGCGCTGGCCGAGTACGAACGCTGTGCGCAAATTCCCGGAACCGCCGTGAGCATTTGCGAAGACTATCGGGCCTCGGCCACGATTGACCTGGACCATGACCGCGCCGACCAAACGGCGGGACACCGGCTGGCGCAGCCGCTGCGCGTGCTGTGGGGCGCGCATGGCGCCGTGGGCCAGTGCTTCGATGTGCTCGGCCTCTGGCGGGAACGTGCCAGCGACGTCTCGGGAATGAGCCTGCCGTGCGGGCACTATATTGCGGAAGAGGCGCCAGTATTGTTGCTGGAACAAGCCCTGAATTTTTTCGAAACTTAAACCAGAGGACCACATCATGAGCATCACCACGACAAACCAGACCGGCAAGAAAAGAATAGCAGTCATCGCCGGTGACGGCATCGGCAAGGAAACAATGCCCGAGGGCGTTCGCGTGCTGGATGCCGCGGCGCGTAAATTCGGCATCGACCTGCACTTTGACCACTTCGATTTTTCCAGCTGGGACTATTACGAAAAGCACGGCCAGATGATGCCGGACAACTGGAAAGACCAGATTGGCGGGCATGACGCGATTTACTTTGGCGCGGTGGGTTGGCCCGAGAAAATTGCCGACCATGTATCGCTGTGGGGGTCGCTGCTTTTGTTCAGGCGCGAGTTTGACCAGTACATCAACCTGCGGCCGGCGCGACTGATGCCCGGCATCATCGCGCCAGTGGTCCGGCGTGATGGCAGCCCACGGCAACCCGGTGAAAYTGATTTTTACATCGTTCGTGAAAATACCGAGGGCGAGTACTCCAGCATCGGCGGCAGGGCGTTTCCCGGAACCGATCGGGAGTTTGTATTGCAGGAATCGGTCTTCACGCGGGTTGGCGTGGATCGCGTGCTGAAGTTTGCTTTTGAGCTGGCCCAGTCCCGGCCCAAAAAGCACCTGACCAGCGCGACCAAGTCCAATGGCATTTCAATCTCCATGCCTTATTGGGATGAACGGGTGGCAGAAATGGCCAAGAGCTATCCGGCGATTCAGCTGGACAAGTTTCACATTGACATCCTGACCGCGCATTTTGTGCAGCGCCCGGATTTTTTCGATGTGGTGGTGGCCAGCAATCTGTTCGGCGACATCCTGAGCGACCTGGGGCCGGCCTGCACCGGCACGATCGGCATTGCACCGAGCGCCAATCTGAATCCGGAGCGCAAGTTCCCCTCGCTGTTCGAGCCGGTGCATGGCTCGGCGCCGGACATCGCGGGGCGAAACCTTGCCAATCCCATTGGCCAGATATGGTGCGGTGCCATGATGATGGAGTTCCTGGGACACAAGGAGGCGCATGACGCCATTCTTGCCGCGATTGAGAAAGTGCTGCGTCCCGATAGCGGTGCGCCGCGCACACCCGACCTGGGTGGCAAGGCCGGCACGGCGGATGTCGGCAAGGCTGTGGTGGCTGCGCTGGCAGAGGTGTAACGGCGTTTTGTCAAGCACGAAAATTACGCGTTGTACTTATGATTAACTGATTAAAGCGGGAAAAAACCGACTAGAATCCGCCTCCGCACGTTGTAAAAACCCGATGCTGTATTGACACGTTAGAAGTCCATGGCTCTAATGGCAATCAGCAGAAAACCTGCACATGCCGCTCCCGCTGACACCCCCATCGCGGTGTCCCGGGAGATATTTTTTAGAGACAAACAGATTAACTTTTTATCAACGAGGGGCTCCTTGTGAACAAGACTGAACTGATCGAGCACATTGCCAAACATGCTGACATTTCCAAAGCTGCCGCTACGCGCGCGCTGGAGTCAACCATTGGTGCTGTGAAAACTACCCTGAAAAAAGGAGGCTCCGTGTCTCTGGTGGGTTTTGGTACTTTTGCAGTGGGCAAACGCGCTGCCCGCACTGGCCGCAACCCGCGCACCGGCGATGCGATTAAAATCAAAGCTGCCAAGGTTCCAAAGTTTCGTCCGGGCAAGGCGCTCAAAGACGCTTTGAACTGATGCAGAGGTTTAAGGTGGGGTGCTTAGCTCAGTTGGTAGAGCAGCGCCCTTACACGGCGTAGGTCGGCGGTTCGAGCCCGTCAGCACCCACCACCCAATGAAAAAGGCGAACGAGGTTCGCCTTTTTTGTTGTGGGCCCCTGGTTTTATCGGTAAAGCAGTCAGTCGTACAGGAAATTCGAGATGTTTGATTTCATTCGCAAGCACACCAAAGTCACCATGGCCTTGCTGTTTTTGCTGATTGTTCCGTCCTTTATTTTGTTTGGCCTGGATGGCTACAACCGATCGAGGGAACAAGGCGTGACGGTTGCCAGGGTGGATGGAAAAGACATCATCCAGTCAGAATGGGACCGGGCCCATCAGCGGGAAGTCGAACGGTTGAGGGCGTCTATGCCTTCGCTGGACGCCAAGCTGTTGGACTCACCGCAGGCCCGCTATGCGACGCTGGAGCGCCTGGTGCGTGATCGCGTGATCGCCGCTGCAGCCGACAAGTTCAAACTCTCCATCAGTGATCAGCGGCTGGCGCGCGAGCTTCAGCAAAGTCCCGAGATTGCGTCATTGCGCCGGCCTGATGGCATGCTCGACATGGAGCGCTATCGCCAGGTGCTGGGCAGCCAGGGCATGAGCCCCGAAATGTTCGAGGCCAATGTGCGGGCCGATCTGGCGAATCGCCAGGTGCTGGTGGGTATTGGTGTCAGCGGCTTTTCTTCCAGTTCCGCGGCTGACCTTGCGCTTAATGCCTATTTTGAAAAACGCGAAATTCAACTCGCCCGTTTCAATGCGGCCGATTTCGCAACGAAGCTCAGCCCGACGGATGCCGATCTCGATCAGTTTTACAAAGCGAATGAAAAGCTCTTTCAGGCGCCGGAGCAGGCAACTATCGAGTACCTGGTGCTGGATCTGGATACGGTCAAAAAAAGTATCAGCATCAATGAAGCGGACCTGAAAACTTATTACGAGCAAAACCTTCAAAGGCTGAGCGGTGCCGAAGAGCGACGAGCCAGCCATATCCTGATTACCTCGCCCAAGACGGCGCCGGCTGCGGACCGCCAGAAAGCCAAGGCCAAAGCGGAGGAGCTGCTGGCAGCCGTCAAAAAATCTCCCGATACCTTTGCGGACTTGGCGCGCAAGAATTCGCAGGACCCGGGTTCCGCTCCCAATGGCGGAGACCTTGATTTTTTTGCCCGGGGTGCCATGGTCAAGCCTTTTGAGGATGCGGCCTTCTCGATGAAAAAAGGGGAGATCAGTGCTGTGGTGGAGTCCGAGTTTGGCTTTCACATCATCAGGCTCACCGACATCAAGACGCCCAAGCAGCGCAGTTTTGAGGAGATGAAGCCTGAACTGGAAGCCGATCTGAAGAAGCAGCAGGCCCAGAAGAAGTTTTCTGAAACTGCAGAAGCCTTCACCAACGGCGTGTATGAGCAGGCAGACAGCCTCAAGCCGGTCGCCGAGCGCCTCAAGCTGGACATCAAAACGGCCCGCAACGTGACGCGCCAGCCACCAGCCGGTACAACGGGTCTGCTCGCCAATCCGAAATTTCTCAACGCACTGTTCGCGCCCGACGCAGTCGAGAAAAAACGCAATACCGAAGCCATCGAAGTAGCGCCCAGCCAGTTGGTCTCGGGCCGCATCCTTCAGTACACCCCGGCACGCACCCAGCCTTTTGCAGAGGTGAAAGACATCGTGCGCCAGCGCTGGCTGGCCCAGCGCAGCGCGGAAGAGGCGCGCAAGGAAGGTCTCGCCAAACTGGCCACCTGGAAGAGCGCTCCGGCTTCTGCCGTGCTGGGGGCACCGGTACTGGTGTCACGTGAGCAAACCCAGAACCAGCCGGTTCAGGTGATTGATGCGGCACTGCGCGCCGATGGGAGCGCCTTGCCGGTATTTACCGGTGTTGATCTGGGCACTCAGGGCTACGCCATCGTGAAGGTGGCTAAAGTGGTGCCCCGCGATGCGCCAATTGAGGCTGCCGCCAAACAGGAGCGCAACCAGTACGCCCAATGGTGGACGGCTGCCGAGAGTCTGGCTTATTACAACGGGCTGAAGGAACGCTTCAAGGCGGAAATCCTGGTCGCAAAGCCCGCATCTGGCAATGCAGATGCGGTCGTGACGCAATAAATGCCGGCTGCTTTGCCGTTATAATGTGAAGTTCTGGTGGCTGTAGCTCAGTTGGTAGAGTCCAGGATTGTGATTCCTGTTGTCGTGGGTTCGAGCCCCATCAGCCACCCCAGTATTTAAAAAAATCCCGCATGCGAAAGCATGTGGGATTTTTTTTGCCCCTATCGCTGGTTTGAAGCAGGGGGTAGGCTTGCATGATTCCGCGTCCTGGGATAACAATCGGTCACGGCAGGTCAGGGGGAAATGGTTTGCACCAGCTCCTGATGAAAGGTCAGGGAGATACAAGATTCATGTATTTCTGCCAGGTTAAGCGTTTGTCATCGTGTTCATGATGAGACTTGAGGCCCGGAAAGAAAACCAGCTCCACGCTCCCTTTCAATGCAGCGTTGATCGCGCTGTCCAGTATGCCGTCCACGAGATGTCTGCTCTTGGTTGCTGTCGCATTATTCGGGGCAGCTGTGCCTGCGGCCGATTCCTGGCTGACCATCGTGGGCGAGCCTGGCTCTCCCGGCAGTCACTATATCCAGGTCAATCCGGCCCAGATTGACATCAAGGGTGACATGCGCATGATTCCGGTCCGTATCAGCCGGGCTACGATCTGGACCACCGAAAATGGCATTCAGTTTCGTTCTGCAGAGGCTGAGGTTCTAATCGACTGCGACCGGCAAATGGCCCGTTATTTGAATGCGGCTTTTTATACCGAACCCGACTTTCAGGGGCAGGCTTTCAAGGTTTTGAGCTACGGTAAGGAAGACATGCGTCCCGTGGCTTTCAGGGACATTGGCGAGGACCTGAATGCCCGCATCATCAAGGCAGCCTGCAGCGTTAAAAACGTGACAAGCAAATAAAAGTCAAAAGTCAAAAAAATCGCGGAACACGTAGCGTGCCTGGCCTTGGCAGGCTTCGCGGCTTGTCAGCTCATAAGCGGGGCGAAGTTGGAGGTGCGCCAATACTCCCGGACCTGCTGGAGCCTTTCTTCAAAATCGTGGTAGTTGAGCGGCTTGCTCACGAAGCTGTTGAGGCCGCCTTTAAATGCGCGCACCGCTTCGGATTGCTCACTCACCAGGGTCAGCATCACGACCGGAACAAAAAACGTCCGGGGATCCTCCCGCATGCGCCGCATCACCTCCAGGCCGCTCAGTTTTGGCAACCCCAGATCCAGCAGGACCAGTTCGGGCTGGTTGTTGGCATTTCGGTCTTTATACACACCCTCGCAAAATAAATAGTCGAGGGCCTCGCGTCCATCCCGGGCAACCACGATGTCATGGGGCACCCCGTTTTGTTGCAGCGTGGTCAAGGTCAATTCGAGGTGGTCGGTATTGTCCTCTACCACCAGCATCGTTGGTGTGCTCATTGGCTGCTCCTCAGTAATGAGTCTTCAATATACCTTTTAAATGTGTTGCGGTAACTGATGGTATTGATCGTGCAAGTCAAAACTGCGAAAAATGCCCGCATCGACGGAATTTTTCGCGAAACTTTAAAAATATGTCAGTTCTATTGGTTTTGTTGATATTTTGTTAATTTTTGTCAGTTAACCATTACCAGTTTGCCTTTGACCTCCCGGGAGCCCATGCGGGCATAAGCCGCCTTGAGTTCAGCCATGGGCATGGTGCGGTCGATCGCTGGTTTGATCTTGCCCTCGGCGTACCAGCGGGCCAGTTCGGCCATCATGGCGGCGTTGGCCTTGGGCTCACGTCTGGCAAAGTCACCCCAGAACACGCCAACGATCGACGCACCTTTGAGCAGCGTGAGGTTCAGCGGCAGCGAGGGAATGGGGCCTGATGCAAAACCAACCACCAGGTAACGGCCACGCCAGGCAATCGAGCGGAATGCCGGCTCGGCAAAGTCGCCGCCCACTGGGTCATAAATCACGTCCGGACCTTTGCCGCCGGTCAGCGTCTTGATTTCATCGCGCAGATTTTTGCTGGTGTAGTTGATGGTGGCATCCGCGCCGAGGGAGCTGCAAAACGCGCATTTCTCATCTGTCGAGGCGGCGGCAATCACGCGGGCGCCGGCTGCCTTGGCGATCTGGATGGCGGCGGTGCCGACGCCGCCCGCAGCGCCGAGCACCAGCACCGTCTCACCCGACTTCAATTGCGCGCGGTCCATCAGCGCATGCCAGGACGTGGCGTAAATCATGATGAAGGCGGCTGCGTCCACGTGCGAAAAGCCGGCGGGCAAGGGCATGCACAGGGCCGCCGGCGCAATGGTATGTGTGCCGAAACCACCGGTTCCCGACAGGCAGGCGACGTTCTGGCCTGCCTGCAGGTGCTTCACGCCTTCGCCCACGGCCTGTACGACGCCGGCATACTCGGAGCCGGGCACGAAGGGCAGGGGTGGCTTGATCTGGTACTTGTTTTGCACGATCAACAGGTCGGGGAAGTTGAGGCTGGCGGCCCTGATTTCAATCAGCACCTCACCTTCCCCGGGTTGCGGCGTCGGTAGCTCTTTCCAGGTCAGGGCGTCTATGCCAGTGGGGTTTTCACAAAGCCAGGCTTGCATGGGATGTCTCCGGAGATGGGGTCAAGAGGGAAGGGCAAACGGGGAGGAAAAACGGGGAGGAAAACGGGACGAAAAACCGGAACTGATTGCTCTCACGACATCATAGGCAAAGCCGTGATTCCCGGGCTGGCAAAACCTGTCTGGGCTGTCGCAGCCGTGACCCGTAAAATCACGGTATGAAAATCCTCATTTGCAACGACGACGGTTACCAGGCCTCCGGCATCATCGCCCTGTACGAGGCGCTTAGAACCGTCGCCGATGTCGAGGTCGTGGCGCCCGAGCAGAACAACAGTGCCAAATCGAATGCGCTGACCCTGCACTCGCCGATGTACGTGCAAACAGCCGCCAACGGTTTTCGTTATATCAACGGCACACCTGCCGATTGCGTGCATATTGCCCTGACGGGCCTGCTGGGCTACCGGCCAGATCTTGTGGTCTCAGGCATCAATAATGGCGCCAACATGGGCGACGACACGATTTATTCCGGCACGGTGGGCGCCGCGATGGAAGGTTATCTCTTTGGCATTCCTTCCATCGCGTTTTCGCAGACGGAAAAAGGCTGGGCCCACATCGAGGTCGCAGCCCGGCGTGCGCGCAACCTGGTGGAACAACTGATGCCTTCCCTCGAGGTGGTGGCTGAAGGTGCGCAGCCGGCGCTGGCGCCGTGGCTGCTCAATGTGAACATTCCCAACTTGCCGGACGACCAGATCCAGGGCGTCAAGGTGGCGCGGCTGGGGCGCCGCCATGCGGCTGAGCGCGTCATCACGCAGACCAGCCCGCGTGGCGAGACCATGTACTGGATCGGCGGAGCCGGGCCCGCCAAGGAGGCGGGCGAGGGGACCGACTTCTACGCAACCAGCCAGAAATTTGTTTCGATCACACCGCTTCACGTGGACCTGACCGATTACGAGCGTTTGCCTTATTGGGAGCAGGCGGCGGCCCGGCTTACCCAGGCGAATTGACTGCAGACGCATGAAATCCAGCTTCAAGCCCCCATTCAATCTCACAAAAGCGCCTGCCGTAGCGAGCCGTCCGGCATTTCCGGTACGGTTGAAACCCGGGGAGGGCGTACCGTCTGCTACCAAATTGGCTGCTCCTTCTCGTCTTTCAGCTGATGCCGCTAAAAATGGCTTCAGGAAATCGATGCCAGCGGCCGCCCCTGGCGGCGTCGGACTGGATTCCCACGCGGTGCGCACGCGCATGGTGCACAAGCTCGCCGCACAGGGCGTATCAGACGCCCGGGTGCTGGCGGCCATGGGCCTGGTGGAGCGCCACCGCTTCGTCGATACCGCACTGGTCAACCAGGCCTATGAGGACACCAGCCTGCCGATCGGCCTGGGCCAGACCATCTCCAAACCCAATGTGGTGGCGCGCATGCTGGAGTTGCTTTGTCAGGGCGCTGCGGGCAAGCTGGGACGCGTGCTGGAGATCGGTACCGGCTGCGGCTACCAGGCCGCTGTCCTCAGCCACCTCGCAACCGAGGTCTACAGCATCGAGCGCTTGCGTGGATTGCATGACAAGGCCCGGGAAAACCTGCGGACTTTGCGGCTGCCCAATGTCCACCTGCTGTTTGGTGATGGCATGATCGGGTACCCCAAGGGGGCGCCGTACGCGGCGATTATTGCGGCGGCCGGCGGTGAGGCCATTCCACCCGCCTGGGTGGAACAACTGGCCGTTGGCGGGCGTCTTGTCGCGCCCCTGCAAACTGCCGCCGGTGTGCAGGCGCTCGTGGTGGTGGACAAAACTTCCCTGGGCGTCAAGCAGACATTGCTGGAAGCAGTTCATTTTGTACCTTTAAAATCGGGTACGAGCTGAAGATGGCTTGAACAGCCCATGAAGATCTCATGAAATATCCCATGAAGATCAAGTCCATATTGAAGTCACTATTGAAGTCAAGAAGACGAAAGAACCAATGAAGCAAACCTCCAGGTCGAACAGCGCAAAGTCTGTCGTCATCTCAGGCGCTGGCCGGGGCATCCGCACCCGGCTGGCCAATTTGACGCTGCCGTGCGCATTGGCGGCCGCCCTGCTGCTGGCAGCGGGCTGCGCCTCGCGCTCCCCCACCCACGCGCCGGTTGAAGATCGCGGTACGGGGCTGTCGCGCCAGCTTCCCTCTGCAACCGATTCCGCCAACCTCAAACAGCCACCGGGCTTTGAAAATGCCGGAAAACCGGGTTACTACACCGTTAAACCCGGTGACACCATGATCCGCATTGGCCTGGAAAGCGGCCAGAACTGGCGCGACATCGTGCGCTGGAACAACCTTGAAAATCCCAACGTGATTGAAGTTGGGCAAGTGCTTCGTGTCGTACCGCCCGCCAGCGAGAACCCGCTTGTGGTCACGCGGCCGGTGTCGCCCGGCTCGGCCACCAGCGCAACAGCCGTCGCACCGGCACAGGCTGTCAGCGGCGCCCGGCCTGCATCGGCGCCCGCCAGTGCGAGCGCTGCACCGGCTGCCACCCCGGCAGCGGCGTCCAGCGGCACACCTACGGCCGTGGGGGATGAAGACGTGGGGTGGATATGGCCAGCCCAGGGCACCTTACTCATGGGGTTTGACGAGGCCAAAAACAAGGGCGTTGATATCGCAGGCAAGGCTGGTGATGCGGTGCTTGCCTCTGCCGATGGCCGCGTGGTGTACGCCGGCGCGGGTCTGCGGGGTTACGGCAACCTGGTCATCCTCAAGCACAACAACACCTTCCTCACGGCCTATGCGCACAACCAGACGCTGCTGGTCAAGGAAGACCAGACGGTCAAAAAGGGCCAGAAGATTGCCGAGATGGGCAATACGGACGCTGATCGTGTGAAGCTGCATTTTGAAATCCGTCGCCAGGGCAAGCCTGTGGATCCGGCGAAGTACCTGCCCGCCAAGTAGTTCTCGCTTGCAGGTCACGCTTGCCTCGTCGAAAAGCCCCGCACCGCGGGGCTTTTTTCCTGGCAGGAGCGGACATACGGAAGGCAGACCGTAGCGTTCTGGTTGAATAAAAAATTCGATTGCAGCCCATGTTTCATGGGCATAGTTCGCTATTTTATTGATAGCTGACTGTTTGACCCGTTCAACGCCGGGGATCAGGAAGTTGGGACAATTTCGTCGTAACCCCTGCCCTTGAATTCGAGCAGATCCACGCCGTGGCCAAAAGGATCTGCCAACCCGGCGATTCGGCCCCAGGTGCGCTCGGCCACCGGCATTTCCAGCACTGCCCCATGGGCCTGCAGCCTTCTCACAGCCGCCTCAATGTCCTGGACCACAAAGTCCAGGTGCACGGGCGTCCAGTGGCGGCCGTAGTGCCGCGTGCCGGTGCTACCGGCCACTGGCTGGGTGCCCGCGGCATTGAGCAGCAGGTCTATCGGGCTGCCTGCGCCCAGGATTTCCACGAAATCGCTCTTGAAACGGCGGCCAACGTGCAGGCCCAGGCCACTGGTGTAAAACGCGATGGCCCGGTCCATGTCATCAACATCGATGCAGATACGCAGTTCCATGCTGCAACCTTCCTGTCTGTTGTGGGGAGTCTGGAAATGGTACTGCGAACGGTATTGTGGTGCGGCTCAATGTGCGGCGCCCGTTCCAACCACGATGCTGAACCCTGCGGACATTGCTCCGGAGTCGGACCTGAGACAATTCAGGTATGACCGATGAAAAATTGAATGACCACACTGTGAAAGCGCCTGAATACCTGCCTGACATCCTCACCGTGGAGTCCCTGGACATGGAGGCGCAGGGCATTGCCCATCGGGCTGATGGCAAGGTTGTGTTCATTGAGGGTGCGCTGCCTTCTGAGCGCGTGACCGCCAACGTGTACCGCAAGAAAAGCAGCTTTGAGAAAGCGGTGGTGATGGCAATTCACCGCGAGTCCTCTCAGCGCGTGCGCCCCGCTTGCCCGCACTTCGGCCTGCATACCGGTGCCTGTGGCGGCTGCAAGATGCAGCACCTCCATGTGGGCGCGCAAGTGGCCGTCAAGCAGCGCGTGCTGGAAGACAACCTCTGGCACATCGGCAAGGTGAAGGCAGACAACCTGCTCAGGCCCATAGAGGGGCCCGCTTGGGAATACCGCTACCGCGCGCGCCTGTCGGTGCGCTATGTGCGTAAAAAAAATGCGGTGCTGGTTGGTTTTCACGAGCGCAAGAGCAGTTATGTGGCCGACATGACGCAATGCCATGTGGTGCCCCGGCACGTCAGCGACATGCTGGTGCCGCTGCGTGAACTGATTGCCGGCATGGATGCCAAAGAGACCCTGCCGCAAATCGAGCTCGCCTGCGGCGATACCGTCACGGCCATGGTGCTGCGCCACATGGAGCCGCTCAGCAGCGGCGACCTGGCACGGTTGCGCGCTTTCGCGGCGCAGCACCCGGGCCTGCAGTGGTGGCTGCAGCCGGGTGGCCTGGAGAGCGTGGAGCTGCTCGACGAGGGCGCACCGGAATTGAGCTATGACCTTCCCGAGTTCGGCATCACCATGCCATTCAAGCCGACCGATTTCACTCAGGTGAATCCGCACATCAACCAGGTGCTGGTGTCGCGGGCGCTGCGCCTGCTGGCCGTGCAGCCGCACGAGCGTGTGATTGACTGGTTTTGCGGCTTGGGAAATTTCACGCTGCCCCTGGCGACGCGCGCGCGCGAAGTGCTGGGTATTGAGGGCAGTGAGGCTCTGGTGGCGCGCTCCCGCCAGAACTTCACGAGGAACCGGGCCGAGTCTTCGGCAAGAAGGGCGTTGTCTGCGACTGAATTTGTGGCCAGAAATCTTTTTGAAATGACACCCGCAATGCTCGTGAAGGATGGTGCGGCCGAAAAATGGCTGGTTGACCCGCCGCGAGAGGGCGCATTCGAGCTGTTCAAGTCGTTGGCGGCGCTGCATCAGCAAATGGTGACAGGCGTGCCCTGCGACGATGGGGAACAGCAACAAAGCCTGGTGCTGGGCGACTGGACGCCGCCCCAGCGCATTGTTTACGTGAGCTGCAACCCGGCGACCCTGGCGCGCGATGCGGGCGTATTGGTGGAAAGCGGCGCTTACCGCTGCACGCTGGCCGGTGTGGTGAACATGTTCCCTCACACGGCGCACGTGGAGAGCATCGCCGTATTCGAACGGGCATGAAAAAAGGGCCTCGTGGCCCTTTTTTCAGAAGCGGGGGCGCAGCGTCAGTCGCGCTCGCCGCCAAAGATGCCAAGCAGGGCCAGCAGCGCCTGGAACACATTGAACAGGTCGAGGTACAGCGCCAGCGTGGCGCTGATGTAGTTGGTCTCGCCACCGTCCAGGATCTGCTTGAGGTCGTACAGCATGTAGGCGCTGAAAATCGCGATCACGGCCACCGAGATAGCCATCATGCCGGCCGTGGAGCCCACAAAAATATTGATGATGCTGCCGATCATCACGACGACGGCACCGACAAAAAGCCATTTGCCCAAGCCGGAGATGTCGCGCTTGATCACGCTGGCCAGCGATGCCATGACAAAGAACACGCCGGCGGTGCCACCCATGGCGGTCATGATCAGTTCGGAGCCGTTTTTGAAGCCCAGGATCATGCCGATCATGCGCGAGAGCATCAGGCCCATGAAGAAGGTAAAGCCCAACAGCACCGGCACGCCTGCGGCCGAGTTTTTGGTCTTTTCGATCGCGAACATGAAGCCGAACGCACCGCCGAGGAACACGATCAGGCCGAGGCCACCCGTGAGCGACTGGGTAATGCCGGTTGCTACGCCCAGCCAGGCGCCCAGCACGGTCGGCAGCAGGCTCAGGGCCAACAGCCAATAGGTGTTGCGCAGCACCTTGTTGCGCTGCAGGGCGGACGAGGCCGAGCCATAGTCGAGGGTCTGAACATTGTCATTCATGAAAAACATCTCCAGAGAGCCTGCAAATGCAGACAAACCCATTTTAGGGGTCACTCTGCCTTTTTCAATGAGGGCGCGCGCCCGACCTCCTACTTTTTGTGAGGGTTCTCCAAGCTAATTTTGGGGCAATCGCAGCGCGGAAGGCGCTCAAACTTGCGTATGCTCGACGTTCTTGCCAACACAATCCTGGAAAACCATGAAATCAAAAGCAGTGCTTGAATTCGCCGACGTCAAGGCCATCGCCGCCGCCGCCGAAGCCGAAGCCCTTAAAAACAGCTGGGCCGTGACCATTGCCATCGTCGATGACGGCGGCCACCTGCTGCACCTGCAGCGCCTCGATGGCGCGGCACCCATCTCTTCCCATATCGCACCGTCCAAGGCCAATACCGCCGCCATGGGGTGCCGCGAGAGCAAGGTTTATGAAGATGTCATCAATGGTGGCCGCATGTCCTTCCTGTCGGCGCCTTACATCCAGGGCATGCTCGAAGGTGGGGTGCCGATTGTCAAGGATGGGCAGTGCATCGGTGCTGTCGGTGTGAGCGGTGTGAAATCCAGCGAGGATGCGCAGATTGCGCGGGCCGGCATCGCGGCCATCGGCCTGTGAGAAGTCCTGATCCGGCGCTGGCGTGAAGTGCGAGCTGCCTYAAAAAAGCCGACCTCGTGGTCGGCTTTTTTTGTTTTCCATGCAGCCCGCTGGCCTTGCACCATAGCCAGCAGTCGAATTGCTCTCGGCGAGCAGCGACGGTGATCGAGAAAAAAAGCCTGGCTAAGCGACCCCTTGAAGGGTCCGTGGCTGGCTAAAAACGATCTTGGGAGCCCGCTACAGGCTCCGGATCGCCCCACGATGAAACGGATATGGCTACGGCTTGAAGCCGCCCTGGCGCTGCGCTTACTTGGTCAGAATCAATTTGCCCAGGCGCGTGGCCTGCAGGCGGTAAGTCGAGCCGTTGTGACTGATGGCCACTGTTTTTTGACCGCGCAAAATTTCATGACTGTCCAGGCAGCAGGATGGGGCTACGGCACCGCCCGACCCAGCTCCTGGATGCGCGGGTGTGCCAGCGGATGGGTTCTGGTTGTCTGAAGTAGGCAGGGCTGGGGACATGATGGTTTAAACCTGTTTGCGCTTTGTTGAGTAAATGATAACCATTCTCATTTAAAAATCAAGGTGATTTCATCCAAACTGCGCCGTTGTGCGTATTTTTCTGCGGTGAATTTGTTAAAGCTTGTGCGGCCGTCTTGCGGTGCAGCTGGAAATCAATTCCTGGGCTCGGTGATAAACCCGATTTTTCGCAAGCCTGCCTGCTGGGCAGCCGCCATGGCCTGGGCGACGCGTTCGTAGCGAACCGATTTGTCGCCGCGGATATGCAGGTCAGGCTGTGGATTTTGGGCCGCTGCAGCTTTCAGTCGAGGCGCCAGGTCTTCGTCGGTGATAGCGGTTTCGTTCAGGAAATAGCTGCCTTGCGCATCCACGCTCAGGCGTACCGTTTCTGGCTTGATGTTTTGCGCCTCGTTGGTGGCCCGCGGCAGGTCAATGTTGACGGAGTGCTTCATCACCGGGACCGTGATGATGAAGATGATGAGCAGCACCAGCATGATGTCCACCATGGGTGTCATGTTGATCTCGTTCATTACATCATCGGTGTCGTCTTGGGTTCCAAAGGCCATGGTGCTTCTCGATCACTGAAAAATAGCCTGGCGCGATGGTGCGACAGGATGATTGGGTTTGCAGGTTGAAACGCCGGGCTCAGGCTTTCTTCATGGGAACGACATTGGCCGGGCCGTTGCTGGTGATGCGTGCACCGGTCACAAAGTAGGCGTGCAGATCATGGGCAAAGCGGCTGAGCTTTTGCAAGATGCCCTTGTTGCCGCGCACCAGTGCGTTGTAACCCAGCACCGCCGGAATCGCCACGGCCAGTCCGAGGGCTGTCATGATCAGCGCCTCGCCGATGGGGCCTGCCACCTTGTCGATGGTCGCCTGGCCTGCCGCGCCTATGGACAGCAGCGCATGGTAAATGCCCCAGACCGTGCCGAAGAGGCCGACAAAGGGCGCGGTGGATCCGACTGAAGCGAGGATGGCCAGACCGGACTGCAGCCGGGCGGTGAATTCGTCGATGGTGTTGCGCAGCGTGCGCGTGACCCAGTCGCTCACATCCAGCGCATCATGCAGATGCGCCTTGGTGTTGCGGTGATGAAGCGTGGCCTCACGGCCCTCCAGCGCCAGCTGGCGGAACGGGTTGGTGGGGTCGGCGCCCAGCTTGGTCAGGCCTGCCGCGAAATCTTCGCTGTGCCAGAAGTCTTCAGCAGCCCTGGCAATTTTCTTGTACTTGATCAGGTCCAGCGTCTTGATAATGATCACCATCCACGAGGCGAGCGACATGGCGAGCAGCAGCAGTGCCACCGATTTGGTGACGATGTCGCCCTGGCTCCAGACGTTGGCAAGGCCAAATTGGGAATTCATGAATCAATACTCCACAGTTCAAATTAGTCGCTGAGGTTCCATACAACAGGAACGTTAAAAGGCATGGCTTCGGCAACGCCATTGCGCTTGCCGGGCACGTAGCGCCAGCCCATGACAGCGTCGTAGGCGGCTTTGTCGAGGCGGGAAAAGCCGCTCGACCTTACCAGTCTGGCGCGCTGCGGCTTCCCGTCAACACCGATCCAGACTTCATGCACGGCCGTGCCTGTTTCTCCCATGCGCCTGCTCAAGGCAGGGTAAGGCGGTTTCGGGTTTTGCAGGTAGTCGGCGTCGCTCGAAGGCAGTTGCACTGCGGCCGGCGCTGGTGGGGCAGGGGCGGCGGCGGGCGCTGCCGCGACGGCCGCAGGCGCGGCGGCGAGGGGCGGCGTGACAGCGCCCGTTGGTGCATCGGTGGATGGGGTGGGGTCTGCTATGGCCAGCGGCTGCGGTTGCAGCGGGGCTTTGGCGATGGCTTTTTTCTGCGCGACGATCGGCGTGGGGGGCACCGGCGGCAGCGGCTCCGCCTTGGGGGCAGGTGGATCGACAAATTGGGACAGCACTTCGGCGGGCACCACCAGCTCCGCAGCGCGCATGAGCAGGCCGCTTTGCAGCGCCCAGATAAAACCAACATGCAGGGCCACCACCACCAGGGCAATCACCGCATTGCGGCTAAGAGGCTGGCGCGGCGCGTCTGCCCCGGGGGGGCGGTCGCCTGTGAAAGCAGTGGCATTCATTGCGGAATGGATTGGGTATGCAGGGCCACAAGCGTGCCACAGGTTGGGTCAAGAGGAGCGGCGGAAGATCCACCACGCAGAAACAATCACCAGTATCAGGCTGATGGGGAGAGCTGCAAAGAGGGTTGCGACGTGTTCCATGAGCTGCCTTCCGGAGATTGGTTGGCTAGCTTGATATTGGCCGTCGGGCAGCTCGCGCTGCACTGGGCCACCACGTCTCGGGCGCAACCTTCGCATTGGCCGCACTGGGTGGCCACGCCGAGTTCAAACTGGATCTCGTCAAAGCCCAAGCCGGCGCGGGCATGGCGGGCAATTTCACGGTCAGAGACTCGGCGGCAGACGCAAACGATCATGGAGGGGCTTGGCTGTTGGTTGATGGGTTCAATCAGTGGTTTAATTATAAATGCGAATCTATCGCATTTGCAATCATGCCCCGGCTTATTCTCCGGGTATTCGGTCAATCAGCTTGGGTGTCATGGGTAAAAAGCGCTTTCTACCCATACAAGACTGAGACAAGATTGAGGCAAGATTGAGCCAATAAGCTATCAAAAATATAGCGAAGAATTGCCGAAACCAGCTGGGAAAACCCCAAAAAATGGCGTCAGTCCCGGGTGTGCCCTGCGTGGAAAGGCCGACGTCTCAAACGTCGGCCCACATGCGCAGCAGGTTGTGATAGCAGCCGGTCAGGCGGACCACTTCCGGACTCTCCGCGCCTCCTTGCGTCGTCCTGTCGAGTTCTTTTTGGCGCAGCGAGGTGATGGCCATGTCCATTTCATAAAGGAGCCGGCGCTGGGCATCGGAGCGGACCATGCTTTCGATCCAGAAAAAGCACGCCAGACGTTCGCCGCGCGTGACAGGCTCCACGCGATGCACTGAGGTGCCCGGGTACATCACGAGGTCGCCTGCCTCGAACTTGATGCGCTGCTCGCCGTAGGTGTCCTGCACCACCAGCTCGCCACCGTCGTAGCTGGCCGGATCGCTGAGAAACAAGGTGCAGGAAATATCGGTGCGCACGTGGCGCGCCGTGGCGGCATGGGTGCGCACGGCGTTGTCGATGTGGTTGCCGAAGTGGTTGGCGCCCCCACCGTAGCGGTTAAAGAGCGGCGGATACACCGATTTGGGCAGGGCGCCGGTCACAAACATCGGATTGCGGGCGAGGGCCACCGAGACAATGTGGCGCGCCTGCTGGGCTGCGGGCTGCTCCTCGGGCAGCTGCAGGTTGTTTTTGACCGTGCCGCTCTGGCTGCCTGCCGTGATGCGGCCGTCTGCCCAGTCGGCTGCCAGGATCAGCTGGCGGACTTGTGCGAGTTCGTCTGGCTGGAGGGCTTGGGGAATGCGAAGCAACATGATGTCATTTCCAAATGGAATCGGGCACCCCCGCCATGCTTGGGGTGCCCGAAGTTTAAAGCGCCGGATGACGGATTAAATCGTTGTGCCTCAGAATTTGCTGGTCAGCGTAAGGCGCACACTGCGCTCATCGCCGGGTGCGGCGAAGCCGCGGTACAGCGTGTTGTAGTACACCTTGTCGAACAGGTTGTCGATGTTGAGCTTGACGGTATTGCCTTCGTTGATGCGGTACTCCACGAGCGCATCGGCCTTGACGTAGCCGGGTGCGCGGTTGGTGGTCGTCACGCTGTTGGCAGGCTTGTTCTGGCTCACGGCGGTAAAGCCGCCACCGATACGCCATTTGTCGCTGATGCGGTAGGTGGTGAACAGGTTGGCCTGGCGGCTGGGGCTCAGGCCCGGGTTCTCCCCGACTTCGGCGAGACCGGCGGCGTTCGAGCCCGACTGGTCGATCACCGCGCGCAGGAATCCGATGCCCGCGAACACATCCCATTGAGGGGTGATTCGGCCTGCCACTTCAAATTCCAGCGCGTCGGTGTGGCGCTTGCCGGACAGCAGGTAGGAGTTGTTGGCCGTGTCGATGTCGGTATTGCGCTCGTTGTACTTCTCGGTGCGTGCCAGCGCCGTGCGCAGGGACAGGTCGCCGCCATACAGTTCCCACTTGACGCCGATCTCCATGTTGCGGCTGCTCTCGGGCGGCGTGTTGGCCGACCGGGGGTCAAACTGGTAGAGGTCGCCCGAGGTGTTGAACGAGGTGCCGTACGCGGCGTAGTAGCTCACCTCTTCATTCGGCTGGTACATCAGGCCGAGGCGCTTGCTCAGCAGGTTGTCCGCGCGCGAGAGCGGGGTGTTGTTCGGGGCCGTGTTGCCGGAGCGGTCAAAGTCGCCCTGGAAGCGGTCCAGGCGCAATCCGGCAACCAGCTTCCAGTAAGGCGTCAGGTCGATGGTGTCCTGCACATACAGGCCCAGCGTCGTCGCCTTGAATTGCGTGGCCACCTGCTCGGTCAGGTTGCCGCTGATGCCGGTGCTGCTTGGGTTGCCAACGGTGGTGGAAGGCTTGGTGGCAATCAACGAGGGATAGGTCGAGCGGCTTGAATTCTCAACCGCGTATTCAGCGCCCACCAGCAGGCTGTTCTTGCGGCCAAACCATTGGGTGCTGGTGAGGTAGTCGGTTTGCAGGAAGGTGTGGTGCTCCTCGCCGGCCTTGGCGTTGGTGCGCCTGTTCACGACGGTGTTGGGGTTGAGGTTGAAAATGGTGGTGCCGGCAGCGAAGCTGGACTGCGTGGCCCACATGGCGCGCGAGTAGTAGCCGTCGCGCACCGTGGTTTTCAGGCTGCTGCCGTCGGTCCAGCGGTGGGTGTGCGACAGCGTCAGCACGTCTGCCTTGTCATTCTGGAAATCGCTGTCCAGGCCATACCAGTACTTGTTGGTGGGCGAGGGGGCCGGGCGGCCGTTGAGCCAGGCAAAGCCCCAGTCTGGCTTGTCGTTGTAATGCAGGTGGTAGTAGCTGATTTCGAATTCGTTGGCTGTGCCGATGCCAAGGCGATAGTCCAGCGCCAGGCCACGCCGGTGAGTGGAGGCGCCGGCGTTGTCGCCGCGCCCGTCGCTGTCGGTGGCCATGGCGTTGATGCGCAGGGCGGCATCGTCATCCAGCTTGAAGTTGAAGTCGCCCTGATAGCGCTGGTAGCCGTTGGTTCCGATGGTCGCATTGAGTTCATGCTCGGTGATTGGGCGAGCCTGTTTGCTGACCTGGTTGATGATGCCGCCGGTGGAACCGCGGCCAAACAGCATGGAGGCCGCACCGCGCAGTACTTCGACGCGATCAGTATTGAACGTGTCGCGGTTGTACTGGGCTATGTCGCGCATGCCGTCGAGATAGATATCGCCCGCGGCGCTGAAGCCGCGCAGCCGGATGTTGTCGCCCACCCGGCCGCCTTCGCCCGCTTCGAAGGTGATGCCAATGACATTTTCGAGCGCGCTCTTGAAGCTGTCCTTGCCCTGGTCGTGAATCAGCTTTTCGTTCACAACGGTCAGCGACTGCGGAATGTCCTTGGCGGGCACCGGCACCTTGCCGACGCTGGTGATGCCGCTCTGGTAGGTCTGCGCCGCGCGGTCACGGGTTCCGGTGACCGTTACGGGGGCGAGGGTTTTGCCTTCGGCCTGCGTGGACGTGGCGGGGGCGGCGGAGGTGGATGCTGCGGCATCCGTGCTCGTGGTGGCGGGAACGCTCTGTGCCCAGCCGGAAACCGAAACAGCCAGCATCAGCGCGCCGAGGGGCAGCAGGGCTTTGTCGGACGACGTGCTGGATGGGGGCGTTGCGCCCGCCAGCAGCGAGAGGTTGCCAGCGCCGGGGCGGGATTTTTGTTTGCGCACAAGGCGTGCGGCGCGGTCGGAAGGGTGTGCCAAGAGGGCCTCCAAGCATGATTCGGCCTTTTGTCGCGGCCGGACCGGGTTTCAGGAAATAGCTTGGCTGTTCTCGAGGCTGTCCCATGGGGACGCGAGTTTGGCTGGCTCGTAAAGTTCGTCTCCAAGTGTATGTCAAATGATAATGATTCGTAATAGCTTTAATGCAAAAGTTGCACAAAAACAACCCGATCAGGCCGGATATCGGCTTTGACGCCATAGGCGTATGTGGGGTATGTGGGGTATGTGGGCGTCTGAACGAAAAAAAGAGGGCTCTTCACAGGCCCCCTTTTTTAGCGCGCCAGGTCCAGGCTATTGGCCCGGAACGTGCCGCAGTGGTGTGTATCGCGCTTAGTGCTTAGCTGACCTCGCCCATCTGGCTTTGCAGGTAGTTCTGCACGCCAACCTTGTCGACCAGTTCGATCTGGGTCTCGAGAAAGTCAATGTGCTCTTCCGTGTCGTCGAGGATGTCCTGCAGCAAGTCGCGGGACACGTAGTCGCGCACGGTCTCGCAATGGGCAATGCCGTCCTTGATCGTGGCTTGGGCGCCTTGCTCGCTCTTCAGGTCGCAGTTCAGCGCTTCCAGCACGTCTTCACCGATCATCAGCTTGCCCAGATCCTGCAGGTTGGGCAGGCCCTCGAGCACGAAGATGCGGTCCATCAGCTTGTCGGCATGCTTCATTTCGCCGATGGATTCCTCGTATTCCTTCTTGGCCAGCTTGTCCAGGCCCCAGTGTTTGTACATCCGGTAGTGCAGGAAGTACTGGTTGATGGCAGTCAGCTCGTTTTTGAGCTGGGCCTGCAGGTGGGCAATGACTTGGGCGTCGCCTTTCATGGGAGATCCTTCTGGTTTTTTTTGACGAATTCCATTGTCTTCAGACCGGCCGGGTTCGGCAAGCAAAATGCCATGACCCTACGGGTGCGTTTTGAGGGCGAATGGGATTGATAGGCGTTCTTCTTTGCAGAAACATTGCTGCCGGTTATGCCGGCCAGCTGGCGCATGACTTCAGGCTGCCGGTGCTGAAGTGCGGATCAGGTGATCGAAAGCGCTGAGCGCGGCCTTCGCGCCTTCGCCTGCCGCGATGATGATCTGCTTGAAAGGCACGGTCGTCACATCGCCGGCTGCAAATACGCCAGGCACAGAGGTCTGGCCCTTGGCATCCACCACGATCTCGCCATGCCGGGACAACTCAACCACGCCCTTGAGCCAGTCGGTGTTGGGCACCAGACCGATCTGGATGAACACGCCTTCCAGTTCGACCTTCTTCAACTCGCTGCTTGCACGGTCCTTGTAGATGAGGCCGTTGACTTTCTGGTCACCGGTGATCTCGGTGGTCTGCGCATGGGTGAACACGGTCACGTTCTTCAGGCTGGTGAGCTTGCGCTGCAGCACGGCATCGGCACGCAGCGCAGTGTCGAACTCGATCAGCGTCACGTGCCCGACGATGCCGGCCAGATCGATTGCCGCTTCGACGCCGGAGTTGCCGCCGCCTATCACCGCCACGCGCTTGCCCTTGAACAATGGACCGTCGCAGTGCGGGCAGTAGGCCACACCCTTGTTTTTGTACTCGCGCTCGCCCGGCACGTTGATGTTGCGCCAGCGCGCTCCGGTCGAGATGACGATCGACCTGCTTTTGAGCGAGGCACCGCTTTCAAGCTGGATCTCGATCAGGTCCTTGCCCGGTCCGGTATTCGGAACCAGCGCCTTGGCGCGCTGCAGGTTCATGATGTCGACGTCATAGTTGCGCACGTGTTCTTCCAGCGCATGCGCGAATTTCGGCCCCTCGGTTTCCTTGATCGAGATGAAGTTCTCGATGCCCATGGTGTCCAGCACCTGGCCGCCGAAGCGCTCCGACGCCACGCCCGTGCGGATGCCCTTGCGCGCGGCGTACACCGCCGCTGCGGCACCGGCCGGGCCGCCGCCGACGATCAGCACGTCGAACGGGTCCTTGGCGGCGATTTTGGCCGCTTCCTGTTCCACACCGCTGGTGTCGATTTTTGCCAGGATTTCTTCCAGGCTCATGCGGCCCTGGCCGAACTCGGTGCCGTTCAGGAATACGGTCGGCACGGCCATGATCTGGCGCTCCTTGACCTCGTCCTGGAACAGCCCGCCTTCAATCATCGTGGTGCGGATGCGCGGGTTCTGCACCGCCATCAGGTTCAGCGCCTGGACCACGTCGGGGCAGTTGTGGCAGGTGAGTGAAACATAAATCTCGAACTCGAAATCGCCGTCGAGCCCACGAATCTGCTCCAGCACGGCCTGCTCGACTTTCGGCGGGTAGCCGCCGACCTGCAGCAGCGCGAGGACCAGCGAGGTGAATTCATGGCCCATGGGCAGGCCGGCAAAGCGCGGGCCGTGGTTCTCGCTCGGGCGGTTGATCGAAAACGAGGGCTTGCGATGTTTGTCGTCGCGGCTTTCGGTCACCTTGACCAGCGCAGACGAGTCGGCGATGTCCTTGAGCAGCGACTGCAGTTCGCCCGAGGCCTTGCTGTCGTCGAGCGAGGCAACGATTTCGATCGGCTGCGTGGCGCGCTCGAGGTAACTCTTCAGTTGGGCTTTGGTGCTGGCGTCGAGCATGGGGAACTCACTTTTCGAATGCATGGGGGAATAAAAAAGCCCGGGAGCTGGCGCGCCCGGGCTTGGCGCAAACAGCTTGGGCTTAGATCTTGCCGACCAGGTCGAGCGAAGGCTTCAGCGTTTCGGCGCCTTCCGTCCACTTGGCGGGGCAGACTTCACCGGGGTGGGCGGCCACGTACTGGGCAGCCTTCACGCGGCGCAGCAGTTCGGCAGCATCACGGCCGATGCCGTTGTCGTGCACTTCGATGGTCTTGATCTTGCCTGCCGGGTCAATCACGAAGGTGCCGCGGTAGGCCAGGCCTGCGTCTTCACCTTCTTCGATCAGCACCTGGAAAGCGCGGGACAGCTGCTGGCTGGGGTCGCCGATCAGCGGGTACTGGACCTTGCGGATGGTGTCGGAGGTGTCGTGCCAGGCCTTGTGGGTGAAGTGGGTGTCGGTCGACACGCCGTAAATCTGGACGCCCAGCTTCTGGAATTCTGCGTAATGGTCGGCCAGGTCGCCCAGTTCGGTCGGGCAGACAAAGGTGAAGTCGGCGGGGTAGAACACCACGACGGACCAATGGCCCTTGAAGTTCTCGTTGCTCACCGGCACGAACTTGCCATTGTGGTATGCGGTGGCCTTGAAAGGAATGATTTCAGTGTTGATCAGGGACATTTTTGCTTTCTATAGCTTGGTTAAAAAAATACTTGAGTGCTTGCGTTGAGCGCTTGCGATTTGATAGTATATATCTTCTAATTTATTAATTTTGATAGTTATTTACTATTCATCGAATTGCCACTCGCTATGCTTTCTCTGTCCGCGGTTGCGGTGGGCTATTTTTGCATCGAATTGTTGCGAATGAGAGTTATTCGCGAATACTTTCGTCGCATTTTGCGAGCAGCTACGTTGGCGCTGTTAGGGGGGGCGCTACCGGCCAGGTACCTTGTTGACACACAGGGTCGCATTGTTTGCCGCCAGTCTGGCGAGGGTGGTAGGACCAGGGATGGTGCGATTCGTCCGGTCCTTGCGGCCGCTTGCGGCGCCGCGGCAATGTGGCCAGATGCCAATGCCAGCGGGCGTAATGAGCTGGAAAATCGATTTCGGCAGTCAGTACTCCAGCCGCTCCGGCCGGATTTCCTGCAGGATGGTGGTGGAAATCTCTTCGATGGACTTGGTGGTGGTGGACAGCCAGCGTATGCCTTCGCGCCGCATCATGGCTTCGGCTTCGTGGATTTCCTCGCGGCAGTTCTCAAGGCTGGCGTACTTGGAGTTGGGCCGGCGTTCGTTGCGGATCTGGGCCAGGCGCTCGGGAGCAATCGTCAGGCCAAAAATCTTTCTTCGGTGCGGCACCAAGGCGGGCGGTAGCTGGCGGCGCTCAAAGTCCTCCGGAATCAGCGGGTAGTTGGAGGCCTTGAGCCCGTACTGCATGGCGAGGTACAGCGAGGTCGGCGTCTTGCCGCTGCGGCTCACGCCCACCAGAATCACGTCAGAGCCCGCCAGGTCCTTGTTGCTCTGGCCGTCGTCGTGGGCCAGCGAGAAGTTGATCGCCTCGATCCGGTCGTCGTATTCCTTGCTTTTGGAGGCATCCGAAAAGCGGCCCACCCGGTGGTTGGACTTGATGCCCAGCTCGCTTTCAAGCGGCGCCACAAACATGCCAAACATGTCCAGCAGCATGCCGTTGCAGTGGGTTTTGATGACGGCCAGGATCTCCATGTTCACCAGCGTCGTAAAAACAATCGGCCGCTTGCCTTCCACTTCCGCCGCGTGATTGATCTGCCGGATGGCCTGGTGGGCCTTGTCCACGCTGTCGATAAACGGCAGCCGGACATGGCGGGGCTTGAACTCAAACTGCGCCAGGATGGCGTTACCAAAGGTTTCAGCGGTAATGCCAGTGCCGTCGGAGATGAAAAACACGGTGCGTTGGGACATGGTGGGCGTCTGTCTGATTGAAAGCTGGGTGAAAGGCTGACGCGGCACATCCGGCCGCAGGCCCCTACAATCGTGGCAATTATCCCGATTGTCACGCCATGCCCCGCCACAACCCCTTCAAACAACAACAAGGTTGCTTGCCGCGCATGGTGAATTCCCCGGTTTTTAAACCTCCCGGAGTATTTTCATGTCCAACCTGTTTGAGGCGACCGCCCTGGTCGTACCGTTTGAAAACCTGAGAATGACAGATGTCGAGGCCGTTGGCGGCAAAAACGCCAGCCTCGGCGAGATGATCTCGCAGTTGCCCACAGGCCCGCAAGGCGTGCGGGTGCCTACGGGTTTTGCCACCACCGCGCACGCTTTCCGGGTGTTCCTGGCCTACGACGGGCTGGATAAAAAAATCAATGCACTGCTCGATGCGCTCGACACCGACGACGTGCGCGCGCTGGCGGAGGCCGGCGCCAAAATTCGCGCCCTGGTCGAAGCCCAGCCTTTCCCGCCGGACTTCGAACAAGCCGTTCGCGCCAGTTTTGCCACCCTGAGCGCCGGAAATGCGCAGGCCAGCTTTGCGGTGCGTTCGTCCGCCACGGCCGAAGACCTGCCCGACGCTTCCTTTGCCGGCCAGCAGGAAACCTTCCTGAATGTCGTCGGCATCGACGATGTGCTGCACAAGATGAAAGAGGTGTTTGCCTCGCTCTATAACGACCGTGCCATCAGCTACCGCGTGCACAAGGGCTTTGCCCATGCCGACGTGGCCCTGTCGGCCGGCGTGCAGCGCATGGTGCGCAGCGATCTCGGCGCAGCCGGGGTGATGTTCACCATAGACACCGAGAGCGGTTTTGAAGACGTGGTCTTCATCACCTCCAGTTACGGGCTGGGCGAAACGGTGGTGCAGGGCGCGGTGAACCCTGACGAGTTCTACGTGCACAAGCCCATGCTCGAGGCAGGCAATCGTGCCGTGATTCGTCGCAACCTGGGTTCCAAGCTGCTGCAGATGGAGTTCACCACGGCCGAGGAGAAAAAAACCGGCGGCAAGCTTGTCAAGACCACCGACGTGCCCGCAGAACTGCGCAACCGCTATTCGCTGAGCGACGAAGACGTCGAGCAACTCGCCCGTTACGCGGTCATCATCGAAAAACACTATGGCCGCGCCATGGACATCGAGTGGGGCAAGGACGGCACCGACGGCCTGCTCTACATCCTGCAGGCCCGCCCCGAGACGGTAAAAAGCCAGTCCAAGGGTAAGGCCGAGCAGCGCTACAAGCTCAAGGGCACCGGCACCGTGCTGGCCGAAGGCCGCGCGATCGGCCAGAAGATCGGCACCGGCCCGGTTCGCATCGTGCACAACATCAGCGAGATGGACCAGGTTCAGCCTGGCGACATTCTGGTGACGGACATGACCGACCCCAACTGGGAGCCGGTGATGAAGCGCGCCAGCGCCATCGTGACCAACCGCGGCGGGCGCACCTGCCACGCGGCCATCATTGCGCGCGAGCTGGGCATTCCGGCGGTGGTCGGCTGTGGCGACGCCACCGAGCGGCTGGTGGACGGCATGCTGGTGACGGTCAGCTGCGCCGAAGGCGACACCGGCAACATCTACGACGGCTTGCTGGAAACCGAGGTGACCGAGGTGCAGCGCGGCACCATGCCGCCGATCGACCTGAAAATCACGATGAACGTCGGCAACCCGCAGCTGGCTTTTGATTTTTGCCAGATTCCCAACCATGGCGTTGGCCTGGCGCGGCTGGAATTCATCATCAACAACAATATCGGCGTGCACCCCAAGGCGATTCTCGACTACCCGAATGTCGATGCGGACCTGAAAAAGGCGGTGGAAAGTGTGGCGCGCGGCCATGCGTCGCCACGCGCTTTTTACGTGGACAAGGTGGCCGAAGGCATCGCGACCATTGGCGCGGCTTTCTGGCCCAAGCCGGTGATCGTGCGTTTGTCCGATTTCAAGTCCAACGAATACCGCAAGCTGATTGGTGGTTCGCGTTACGAGCCCGAGGAGGAAAACCCGATGCTGGGTTTCCGCGGTGCATCGCGTTACCTCAGCCCGGATTTTGGTGAAGCCTTTGCCATGGAGTGCGAAGCGCTCAAGCGCGTTCGCAATGACATGGGCCTCGTTAACGTCGAGGTCATGGTGCCTTTTGTCCGCACCCTGGGACAGGCCAAAAAGGTGACCGACCTGCTGGCACAACATGGCCTGAAACGCGGTGAGCAGGGCCTGCGCGTGATCATGATGTGCGAGGTGCCGAGCAACGCCGTGCTGGCCGACCAGTTCCTCGAATACTTCGACGGGTTTTCCATAGGCTCGAACGACCTGACCCAGCTGACGCTGGGACTGGACCGTGACTCGGGCCTGGAGATTCTGGCCACGGACTTTGACGAGCGCGACCCCGCCGTCAAGGCCTTGCTGAGCCAGGCCATCAGCGCCTGCAGGCGACAGGGCAAGTACGTCGGTATCTGCGGCCAGGGTCCCAGCGATCATCCGGACTTTGCACTCTGGCTCAAGGAGCAGGGCATCGGCTCGATTTCGCTGAACCCGGACACCGTGATAGACACCTGGAAGCGCCTGGCCAACTGATGCTGATCAGCCGATGCTGATGCGTTGAGTGTGCCGGCAGTTGGTCGGCAGTCAGCGGCAACCGAGGGAAAACCCCCGGTTGCTTGAATGCACATGGTAAGCAACTGGCAAGCCCTCCGATGACAATCGGGGGCATTGCCCCTAAATGCCATGCTTGCTGTTGTCACCACTGTCAAACTGCTCACCGAGATCGCACTGCTCGCGCTGTTGGGCCAGTGGGTGATAGGCCTGCTGTCAGGTCAGGCCCGCGATCACAACCCGTTTTATCGCCTGCTGCAAGTGGTGGGACGCCCCTGGGTACGGGCGGCACGCTGGCTCGCGCCCCGGGTGGTGCTGGACCGCCATCTGCCGTTGGTGGCCGGTTTGGTCCTGCTGTTCATCTGGGGCGGTGCGGCCATCGCCAAGGTCGCGATTTGCCTGCAGATCGGCGTGGTGCTGTGCAAATGAAGGTGGCGCTGAACTCGCTGAACTATCACTTTCTGAGAATGCAGGCAGTGGCTCTGCTTGCTTTCGGCGACCGCGCGCGCGCATTGGCAGGATTTGAGCGGATGCTGCGGCTCAGGCCGCTGGATCGCTATGCGCTCGCCAGCCGGGCCCATGTGCTGGCAGCACTGAAAAATTATGACGAGGCGGCCGCGAGCCTGCACCAGCTCACCCGCGCCTGGCCGCAGGACGCACCTGCCTGGTTCAACCTGGGCTATGTGCTGCAGAATGCCGGGCAGCATGAATCCGCTGAGGCCGCGTTTCGCAGCGCCCTGGCACTGGATGAGCGCATGGACCGTGCGTGGTACGGCCTGGCGCTGGCCCTGATCCACCAGCGGCAGTTTCATGCGGCGGTGCAGCCCCTGGAAATGAATACGGCATTGCAGCCCATGAGTCCCCACGGCTGGTACCGGCTGGCACAGGTTCGCCTGGAACTGGGCCAGCCCGAAAAAGCCCGGAAGATCATCGACCACCTCCGGCAGTTTGAGCCCCGGGTGGCCGCGCAACTGGAAGGCGAATACGGCTTGCAAGCCAGGCCCGGCCAGCCGGCGCGCGCGGTGCAGGCCCCTGGCGCGGCAATGAGTGTGACGGGCAATGCAGCTCACTGACAACCATCGCCGCTACTGGCGCAAGAACCTCGTCCTGACGGCCGCGCTGTTGCTGATCTGGTTTGCCGTCACGTTTGGCGTGAGTTACTTCGCGCGGGCATTGAGCTTCACGTTCTTTGGCTGGCCCTTCAGTTTCTGGATGGGGGCGCAGGGCGCTTTGCTGGTGTATTGCCTCATCATCGGGTTTTATGCGTGGTGCATGAACCGTCTCGACATTGAGCACGACGTGGCAGACCTTGCGGATGGAGAGCCCTGAACCATGGCCGGATTTTTCGGATCCCGGGACGGGATCGGCCTCTCGAAGCGGCAGTTCAAGACCCAGCTGAACCGGGTGTACTGCTGGTACACGGTAGGTCTGGTGCTGTTTGTGGCCGTGCTCGCCGGCCTGGAGCGCATGGGCATGCCCAGGTTGTGGATAGGTTCCACCTTCCTGATGGCCACCATTGGCCTGTATGCGGGTATCGGGATCATGAGCCGCACCACCGACGCCGCGGAATATTACGTGGCGGGCCGCCGTGTCCCGGCTGTCTACAACGGCATGGCGACCGGTGCCGACTGGATGTCGGCGGCGTCGTTCATCGGCCTGGCAGGAACCCTGTACCTCACGGGTTACAGCGGTCTGGCCTTCATCATGGGCTGGACGGGCGGCTATTGTCTGGTCGCCCTGGTGCTGGCTCCCTACCTGCGCAAGTTTGGCCAGTTCACCATCCCGGATTTCCTGGGTGAACGCTACGGCGGCAACCTGCCCAGGCTCATCGGAGTGATGGCCGCTATCCTGTGCTCCTTCACCTACCTGGTGGCCCAGATTTATGGTGTCGGCCTGATCACGTCCTATCTCACGGGCATTGCGTTCGAACTCGGAATCTTCCTCGGCCTGGGCGGTATTTTGGTGTGCTCATTCCTGGGCGGAATGCGCGCCGTGACCTGGACGCAGGTAGCCCAGTACATTATTCTGGTGGTGGCTTACCTGATTCCGGTGATCTGGCTGTCTGCCAAGCAGACCGGCGTCCCCGTACCGCAACTGGTTTATGGCTATCAGCTGGAGAAGGTCACCGCCAGGGAAAAACAGCTGGTCGATGATCCCGGCGAGCAGCAGGTGCGAGCCCTGTTCCGGCAGCGCTCGGAGGCCCTGGCCGACAAGATCGGGCATCCGGCGGCTTCGCTGGCTGCCGACAAACTCGCTGCCAGCAAGAAGATGGAAGAGTTGAAGAGCGGTAACGCCTCCGTTGCACAGGTTTCCTCAGCGGCCAGGGCGCTGGCGGCGATGCCTAAAAACGAGGCCGCGGCGGTTCGCAGCTGGTCGGCCGCCAAAGCCGTCGCAGACATCAAAAGCCAGCCGCTCAACGGCATGCCGCCACACGCGGCCCAGTTTTCCGGCGACCCGGAGGGAACGCCGAAAGAAAGAGAGATTTACGACACGTCGCGCCGGAATTTCCTGGCGCTGGTCTTTTGCCTCATGGTGGGGACTGCCGCTTTGCCGCACATCCTGATGCGGTATTACACCGTCCCCAGCGTGCGGGAGGCGCGCCAGTCCGTCACATGGTCCCTGTTTTTTATCTGCCTGCTGTACTTCACGGCGCCGGCGTTGGCCGTGCTGGTGAAGTATGAAATCTTCACCGTGCTGGTGGGCATGCCGTTTGACCACCTGCCGGCCTGGATCAACACCTGGAGCAAGGTGGACCCGTCGCTGCTGTCGGTGACCGATGTCAACAGGGACAACATCCTGCAACTCAATGAAATGACGGTAGGCGGCGACGTCATTGTGCTGCTCACCCCCGAGCTTGCCGGCCTGCCTTATGTTATTTCCGGGCTGGTGGCGGCCGGCGGTCTGGCGGCTGCGCTCTCCACGGCAGACGGCCTGCTGCTGACGATTGCCAATGCGCTGGGCCATGACGTGTATTACAAGATGATCGATCCCAACGCCTCGACGGTCAGCCGGGTGACGGTGTCCAAAATCCTGCTGCTCATCGTGGCCCTGACGGCGGCCTACGTGGCGGCCCAAAAACCGGCCGATATCCTGTTTCTCGTGTCGGCGGCTTTTTCCTTTGCGGCGGCCTCATTTTTTCCCGCGCTGAGCCTGGGCATTTTCTGGAAACGCGCGACCGGCATTGCGGCGGTGCTGGGCATGGTGTCGGGCCTGGGTGTGACGTCCTACTACATGCTGACCACCCAGCCCTGGCTGCGCGAGGCCTTCGGCATCACCTCACCCATCCAGCTCTGGTGGGGGATTGATCCCATTTCCGCGGGGCTGTTTGGCGTTCCGGTCGGGTTTGCCGTGATCGTGCTGGTGAGCCTGGTGACCCGGCCACCCCCCCAGAAAGCCCGCGATCTGGTGGATCACGTGCGCTATCCGGACCTGAAAAGCCTTTAGGTTCAGGTTTTCGGGCGTCGTCCACCCCCTTGGCGCGCTCCCCTGGCATGCCGTCCGCCGGTGGAGGTTCGCCCCGGAAGTACCTCCCTGCGTCAATTGAACACCTGAATTTGCACCCGGGGCCGCCAACCGGCTATAATCATGGGCTTCGCCTTGCTGCACCCTTAACGACGCTGGGGCAGCTTCAATCAACCACAAGGAGAGTTTATGCGTCACTATGAGATCGTCTTGCTGATCCATCCGGATCAAAGCGAGCAAGTGCCAGCCATGCTGGAACGTTACAAGGGCATGATCACCGCCGGCGGTGGAAAAGTGCATCGTGTTGAAGATTGGGGCCGTCGCCAGCTGGTGTACCTGATCCAGAAACTCGCCAAAGCCCACTACCTCTGCATCAACATCGAAGCCAGCCAGGCCGTGATGGAAGAAATTGAGCACGCGTTCAAGTTCAACGATGCCGTGCTGCGCCACCTGACCGTGGTCAAGAAAAAGGCCGAAACCGGCCCATCCCTCATGATGCGCAACGTCGAGAGGGAAGAAGCCCGTAAAGCCCAACAGCAGGAGTATGCGGCTTAATAGCCACCATGCTGTTGAACGCCTCGCTGCCGCGCAGCTGCCATTGAGCAAAAGCCCGCAGTGAACCACGTTGAACTGACCGCCTGTATCGCCGAGGCAAGTCCTCTTCGCTACACGCCCGCTGGAATCCCCGCCGCCAATTTCGTCCTCGAACACGAGTCCGAAATCGTCGAAGCAGGTGTTGCCAGACAGGTCAAATTGACGGTCAGGGCGGTTGCCTTCGGAGCGCTGGCTGAGCAATCAGCCAAGTCCCCGCTAGGCAAGCCCTTCAGGTTCACCGGTTTCCTCATCAATGCGCGCACCAGCAAAGGCGTTGTTTTTCATATTCAAGCCCTAGAACAAGTTTCTGAGCAAGTACTGAACCCAATTTAAGGAGTCCATCATGGCCGGACCAAAACGTTTCAACAAAGACAAGCGCCCCAAGCGCAATACCCAATCCCTGCTGTTCAAGCGCAAGCGTTTTTGCCGCTTCACAGCCGCTGGCGTTGAAGAAATCGACTACAAGGACATCGACACCCTGCGCGATTTCGTCGCCGAAAACGGAAAAATCATCCCCGCACGCCTGACCGGCACGCGCGCGATTTTCCAGCGCCAGATCAACACCGCCGTCAAGCGCGCTCGCTTCCTCGCGATGCTGCCTTACAGCGACCAGCACCGTAGCCTGTAAGGAGCACGACCATGCAAATTATTCTGCTCGACAAAGTCGTGAACCTGGGCAATCTGGGTGAAGTCGTCAAAGTCAAAGACGGCTATGCACGCAACTTTCTGATCCCTTCCGGCCGTGCCCGTCGCGCCACGGAAGCCAACAAGGCCGAGTTCGAAGCCAAGCGCGTTGAGCTCGAAAAAGCCGCCGCCGCCAAGCTCGCCGAAATGCAGGCTCAGGGCGAAAAGCTCGGTGGTACCACCATCAAGCTCACGCAAAAAGCCGGTGTGGATGGCCGCCTGTTTGGCTCGGTCACCAACCACGACATCTCGGCTGAGCTGACCAAGCAGGGCTTCCCCGTCGCCAAGTCGCAAATCCGCATGCCCAACGGCCCGCTGAAGACCGTGGGCGACCACGCTGTCAGCGTGGCACTGCACACCGACGTGGCAGTTGACATCACTGTGACGGTCTACGGCGAAACCGCTTAAATCCGGTTACGCTGCCAAAAAAGCCGCTCTTCGGAGCGGCTTTTTTGTTGGGGCGTCAATTCACATCTTTTACAGGGTTGTACCCCTGTTATTCACCATTTATAAACAGCGTTATCCGATGACGCCGTAGCACAGCGGCGATAGCATCCAAAGCTGTCAAGGAAACCCATGTCTGCCGTACTTTCTGCCTACAACGACCCCGGCTACAGCGCCGATCGGCAAATTGCCCAGCTGCGCATTCCGCCGCACTCCATCGAAGGCGAATCCAGCGTACTGGGCGGCCTGCTGCTCGACAACGGCGCCTGGGACCGTGTGGGCGACCTGCTGACCGATGAAGATTTCTATCGCCACGAGCACAAGCTGATTTACGCCGCTGTCGGCACGCTCATCAACGCTTCCAAGCCGGCCGACATCATCACGGTATACGAGCACCTGCAGAACCAGGGCAAGGCTGACGAGGTGGGGGGATTGGGCTATTTGAACTCGCTCGCGCAGTATGTGCCGAGCGCCAGCAACATCCGCCGCTATGCAGAGATCGTGCGGGAGCGCTCCATCCTGCGCAAGCTGGTGTCCGCTTCCGACGAAATCTCCACCAACGCCTTCAACCCGCAAGGCAAGGATGTCGCCACCATCCTCGACGAGGCCGAGCAGAAGATCTTCAAGATTGGCGAGCAGGGCTCGCGCATGAAGGAAGGCTTCCAGAGCATGGACACGCTGGTCGTCAGCCTGCTCGACCGCGTGACCGAAATGGCCGAGAACCCGCAGGACGTCACCGGCGTGCCCACGGGTTTCTACGATTTGGATCGGATGACCTCCGGCTTCCAGGCCGGTGATCTGGTGATTCTGGCGGCGCGCCCCTCCATGGGTAAAACCGCGCTCGCCATCAACATCGCCGAACACGTCGCGCTCAACGAAGGCTTGCCCGTCGCCGTGTTCTCCATGGAGATGGGTGCCTCCCAGCTTGCCGTGCGTATCGTCGGCTCCATCGGTCGCATCGACCAGACCCATTTGCGCACCGGCGGCCTGACTGATGAAGAGTGGCCGCGTTTGACCGAAGCCATTGAAAAGCTGCGCACCGTCTCGTTGCACATTGACGAAACGCCCGGCCTCACCGTGAGCGAGCTTCGCGCCAACGCGCGCCGCCTGGCCCGCCAGTGCGGCAAGCTCGGCTTGATCGTGGTCGACTATTTGCAGCTGATGAGCGTCTCTACCGGCATGAACGACGAGAACCGCGCGACGGCGGTGGGCGAAATCTCGCGCGGCCTCAAGATGCTGGCCAAAGAACTGCAATGCCCCGTGATTGCCCTGTCACAGCTCAGCCGTGGCGTGGAGTCCCGCACCGACAAGCGTCCCATGATGAGCGACCTGCGTGAGTCCGGCGCCATCGAGCAGGACGCCGACATCATCATGTTCATTTACCGCGACGAGTACTACACCAAGGAGGCCTGCAAGGAGCCGGGTGTGGCCGAGGTCATCATCAGCAAGCAGCGTAACGGCCCTACGGGCACGGTGAAGCTGGCGTTTATCAACCGCATTACCAAGTTTGAAAGCCTGGCCAGCGGGTCGAGCGGGGACTTCTAGGAGCTTGTCGGGCTTGGGGCGTCGAGCGAAAATCGGCCCCGGCGAGGACAGTTTTTGCCGGATTTGCAGGCCCATAGCCCCGCTATGGGACAAGAGAATGGTGAAAAATGGACCGCTGCGGTCGATTTGCAGCCGACGCCCCAAGCCCGACAGGCTCCCAGACGCAGGCGCGATCAGTTGCCCTGAAAGGCCTCCTTCAGGGCCCGGCAAGCATGGCTTGCGCCAGCGCGGTCATGGCGGCCACGCTGTGGTTTTGCGGCTGCAGCACCCGCGCTGTTTCGTAGTGCGCAAAGTTGCGCCGCATCGACTGCAGGTAGACCGGGTCGTAGTGCTTGACCAGCAGTTCGCGAACCACCGAGGCCACGTCGCCGGCGCGGGCCCGTGCCTGCCAGTCCTGCACGGTTTCCTTGCCCCGGGCCTCGGTCAGGGCGCCCAGCCGGTCGCAGAAAAAGTCGATGTCCTTGACAAAAAAATCATAGTCTTCCAGCAGCAGCGCCACTCGTTCCTCCTCGGGCAGTTCCAGCTGCAGGCAGGGGCTGGCACGCATGGCGGCAATCAGCCCTTCGGGCACGGCCACATTGCCGACTTTTTTGCTTTCGCTTTCAATGTACACCGGGCGCGCCGGGTCAAAGCTACGCAAGGCGGCCCAGATGCGACTGTCAAAGGCTTTCTGGCTGGGCTGCGGTGAACCGGGAATCATGCCCAGCACCGAGCTGCGGTGATTGGCCAGGGCTTCGAGGTCCAGCACCTGGGCGCCTTGGGCCGCCAGCGCGTGGAGCAGGCGGGTCTTGCCCGAACCCGTGGTGCCGCAAACAACCTGGTAGCTGTGGCGTGCTGCCAGTTGCGGTAAATCCGCCACCAGCGCGGCCCGGAAAGCCTTGTAACCGCCATCGACCAGGGTGACCTTGAAGCCGATCTGGTCGAGGATGAGCGCCAGCGAGCCGCTGCGTTTGCCGCCGCGCCAGCAATACACCAGCGGCTGCCATTCCCGGGGCTTGTCCAGCACCTCGCGCTCAATGTGGGCAGCGATGTTTTTGGCCACCAGGGCCGCACCCTGCTTTTTGGCTTCAAACGCGCTGATCTGCTTGTACTGGGTGCCAACTATTTTTCGCTCGTCGTCATTCAGGCTGGGCCAGTTGACGGCGCCGGGCAGGTGGTCTTCCGCGTATTCACCCTCGCTGCGGGCGTCAATGATGGCGGAAAAACTGCCCAGTTTGCCGAGTGCGTCCTCGGCGGAAATGCGTTCGAGGCTCACTTGATCAGTTTCTTCAGTTCGGGCCAGACATTGGCCAGCATTCTGGCTTGCGACTGTTCGTTGGGGTGAATGCGGTCGGCCTGGAAGTTGGCGACAGGGTCGGCCGCGTCGGCCACGCCTTGGAGGAAGAAGGGCACCAGCGCGACTTTTTCGGTCCCGGCCACTTTCGGGAACAGGCCGGCAAAGCCAGCCCCATAAGCGCCGCCGTAGTTGGGCGGCACCTGCATCCCCACCAGGAGCACTTTGGCACCCGCTTTTTTGGACGCCTGCGTCATGGCCGTCAGGTTTTTCTCGGTCATGTCCAGCGGCAGGCCGCGCAGGGCGTCGTTACCGCCCAGCTCGATCACCACCGTGTCTGGTTTGTGCTGTGCCAGCAGGGCCGGTAGGCGCGAGCGCCCGCCGGAGGTGGTGTCGCCACTGATGCTGGCGTTGACGACCCTGGCGGCTTTCCTTTCGCCGGCCAGCTGCTTTTCCAGCAGCGGCACCCAGCCGGTGCCGCGCTTGAGGCCGTATTCGGCGCTCAGCGAATCGCCAACGATCAAAATGGTGTGCGACGTTGGGGCGGCCTGGGCCTGTGCGCCGGGTTTTTGCCCCACTTGCCCCGCTTGCGCAGGGGCCAGCCCGGGCGCGCCCATGAGCACTGCGATCAGCAGCGTGCCGAATGGTTTTAGCAGCCGGGCCGTCGGCATCCGCGCAAGCTTGGTAAAGTCTGATTTCAAGTTTTCTGACAAGGCTGACATGTTTGAACCCGCAGTGACTGTCGTGAGCGACGCTTCGTGCGCGCCGGCTTCCCCGACTCCTTCAATTATTTCCGTTGAGCATGTTTTCAAGTCGGTGAGCGACTCGACCGGCACACTGACCATTTTGCGCGATATTGATTTCTCGCTGGCGCCTAGGGAAACTGCCGCTATTGTCGGCGCCTCCGGTTCCGGCAAAAGCACGCTGCTGTCCATCATCGCTGGGCTCGATACGCCGTCCCAAGGCACTGTGCGGATGGCGGGGCAAGACCTGTTTGCCCTCAATGAGGACGACCGTGCGGCGCTGCGCGCCCGCGAAGTCGGTTTTGTGTTCCAGAACTTTCAACTCATGGGCAATCTGACGGCACTGGAAAACGTCATGTTGCCGCTGGAGCTGGCTGATCAACGAAATGCCCGTGCGCTGGCGACCGACATGCTCAAACGGGTGGGTCTGGGCGAGCGGCTGGGCCATTATCCCAAAGTGCTGTCGGGCGGCGAGCAGCAGCGCGTGGCGCTGGCGCGGGCCTTCGTCGTGCAGCCCGCCGTGCTGCTGGCCGACGAGCCGACCGGCAGCCTTGACTTTGCTACCGGCGAAACCGTGATGGCGCTGATGTTTGAACTCAACCAGGAACTGGGTACGACGCTGGTGCTGGTCACGCACGACCCGATGATTGCCGCACGCTGCGAGCGGCGCATCACCATTGATGCCGGGCGGATAGTCAAGGCTTGATGGAAAAAACGATCCTGGGCCAGGTAATACGGTCCCCCTTTGTCTTTGCTATTGCTTGTCCGGCAATTTGACGGCGGGCAGGGTGGCCGATGGGCTTGTCGGCACGAGCAGTGATAATCCCTGCATGTCTTCTTCCCCCAAAGTTCTTTTTGGCTTTCATGCCGTGGGTGTGCGCCTTAAAACCGCCCCCCAATCGGTTCTGGAGGTTTTTTTCGATGCCTCGCGCCGCGATGCCCGCATGCGCCAGTTCACTGACCGCGCCCGCGAAGCCGGCGTTCGCCTGATTGAGTCCGACGGCCTGCGCCTGGCCAAAATGTGTGGCAGCCACGGCCACCAGGGTGTCGTCGCCCGCGTCGATGCGGTGGCCCAGGTCAAATCGCTCGATGAGCTGCTGGAGCAACTGGAAGAGGCCGGCACCGCGCAGCCCCTGCTGCTGGTGCTCGACGGCGTGACCGATCCGCACAACCTGGGTGCCTGCCTGCGGGTGGCCGACGGCGCGGGTGCCCATGCCGTGATTGCGCCCAAGGACCATGCCGCCGGCATCAACGCCACAGTGGCCAAGGTTGCCAGTGGCGCGGCCGAAACCATGCCTTACTTCATGGTCACCAACCTGGCCCGCACGCTGGGCGAGCTCAAGGAGCGCAACATCTGGTGCATAGGCACGAGCGATGACGCCCCCAAAACGATTTACGACGTGGACCTCAAGGGCCCGGTTGCCCTGGTGCTCGGCGCCGAAGGGGAGGGCATGCGCCAGCTCACGCGCAAGACCTGCGACGAACTGGTCAGCATTCCGATGCGCGGGGCTGTCGAAAGCCTCAACGTGTCGGTGGCCAGCGGCGTTTGCCTGTACGAAGCGCTGCGCCAGCGCAGCTGAGCGGGCTTCTGTCGCCCGCATTTTCCTGGAGATGGCCACCATGAACTTCCGGTACTTGATTGCTCCTGTTTTGATAGCTGTCAGTGTGTTAACCATGCTGGCTTCCTGTACCCAGGAGCAGCAAAACAAGATCAGCCGCGACATCCAGAACTGGACCGGCACCAACGGCGTGCTGGAGTTTTATGCGGGCGACAAGCTGATGCGCCGCTTCATCAAGATTGACAAACTGAGCACCGCCATGGGCACCGATGACGGCAAGGCGCGCTCCTACCGGTTTGGGTATGGCGTGCTGGATGAAAACCTGAACATGGTTGCCGACGCCGGCGAGAAAAAGGTGTATTTCGAGGTCAGCGACTACGGCTCGAACTACATCTTTTTCGAGAACCCCCACTAGGCCAAGCCTGACCTGATCCAGCAGGTCCGGCCCAGGGCAGATCAAACCCTGGATGTGGCCCGAATCACGCTCAGATCAGTCCGAACCAGCCGAGCGCAGCGCTTGCCGCCAGCAGCCAGAGCAGGTGAATCCTGGTGCGCCAGACGATCAGCGCGGTGGTGCCGCTCAGTAACCACACGGGCCAGTTTTGCGCAACGCTGTTGCCTGCTTTGCCGTTGGCACCCGCCAGGATGCAGCCGGTGGCAATCAGCAGCGCCACCACGATGGGCGCCATGCCCTGTTTGAAGGCGCGCACTGCCCGCATCTCCCGATTTCTGTGGCCCCACTGGGCCGCCGTGTAAGTGAGCACGGTGCTGGGGATGAGAATGCCCAGCAAGGCGAGAAAGACGCCCATTAGGCCGGAGAGCATGCCGCCCGCATTCATGCCCACGTTCCAGCCGAGCAGGGCGATGAACAGGACATTCGGGCCGGGTGCCGCCTGCGCAATGGCAATGGAGGCGTTGAATTGGGCGTCGGTCAGCCAGTGCTGCTTGTCCACCAGAAACCGGTGCATGTCGGGCGCCGTGCTGATGGCGCCTCCGATCGACAGCAGCGAGAGCGACAGGTAGTGCAAAAACAGCTCAAACCATTCATGCGCGCCGAAAACCAGGTGGGGCGCATTGGTCATGGCTTGAGCCTGTAGAAAGCCGCCACGCAGGCCACCCCGCCCAGCCCGGGCAGCACATAGGCCATCGGCCAGCGCAGCAGGGCGATGGCGGCGAAGGTTGCCACGCCGAACACGGCGCACAGGCGCAGTCCCAGTACGTTTTTGGCCAGCGCGCCAGACAGCCGCATGCCGGTTGCCGCAATCAGGCCGGCGGCCACCGCCGCCATGCCGCGCAGGGCGCCCGCCACGCCCGGGTGCGCCGCAAACTGGGCATACAGCACAGCCAGCAGCAACACCAGCACCAGCGGCACGGTCAGCATGCCGGCGAGCGCTGCCATGGCGCCCTTGAGGCCGAAGTAGCGACCGCCCACCATCAGTGACAGGTTCACCACGTTGGGCCCCGGCATGATTTGCGCCACCGCCCAGTCTTCAATGAATTCTTCACGCGTCATCCAGCGTTTTTTTTCCACCAAGTCGCGCTGCACGACCGCCAGCACGCCGCCAAAGCCCTGCAGGGCCAGCAGGGTGAATGAAACAAAGAGGTCGGTCAGGGATTTGGGTTGCGGGCGCACTTCCGCGGACAGGGAACTCATGGCCTGATTATCGTCGTTCACCCTGCGCATGGAGGCCTCCTAGGAGGAGAGGGGACTGCTGTCATCGATGCTGGCCAGCAGGCGCTCCCGCCCTGACAGCACATGACGTTCAGCAGCCGATTTCGCCCTGGCTTTGGCCCCCTTGATGATGGCCTCGTAAATCGTCCGGTGCTCGATATTGGAGCGCCGCATGTTTCCGGGTGAGTTGAAGTAACGCCGCCTGAACAGGTGCAGCTCCTTGACATAGTCGTCATAAGTTTCATGGGCCCGCTGGTTGTTGGACAGACGCAGGATCAGCGCGTGGAATTGCAGGTTCAGGTCGTAGTAAAGATCGGAGTCTTCAGCGTCGCAGGCCGCATCCATCTGCGTGAGAAGCCGCTCAAACTGCTGCTTGTGTTCTTCGTTGACATGCTCCGTGGCGCGTTCGGCCGCAAAGCCGAAGACCAGCGCCCGGAGCTCATAGATCTCCAGCATCTCGCGCACCGAAATCTGCCGCACGAAGACGCCGCGGTTGACGACAGCCTTGACGATGCCCAGGCCCGTCAGCATGCGGATGGCCTCGCGGATGGGGCCGCGGCTGGTACCCATGCGCAGCGCCAGTGCGGCCTCGTTCAGGCGCTCCCCGGGCTTGAGTGCGCCGGTGTAAATCAAGTGCTTGAGCTCTTCCGCAATGAAGAGCGGCAGTCCCTGTTCGGGCTTTTCTTTGGGTGAGGTCATGGCTGGAGGGGTCGGGGCCGCGCGAATTGTGCGCATGCCACCTTGTGCGGGAATGGTACCTGAAAAAATTCTGCCAGAAGACGAATTGCCAAAAAGTGTTATCTATAGTAAAAAAAGTGTTGACACTTGTCATTCATGTAGATGACACTTTCGCCTGTTTTTGCCTCCATTCAATCCTGGATTTCCCCTCATGCCTCATTTGCCAGCCTCTTCCGCACTCCAGCGCTTTCGCGTGGTGGATCTCACCCAGGTCCGGGCGGGCCCGACGGCCTGCCGCCAGCTGGCCGACTGGGGCGCCGACGTCATCCAGGTCCAGATGCCCGAGCACATGCGCGGCGATGACACGCTGGGCGGGCAGGAAGGCTCCGACTACCAGTACACCCACCGCAACAAGCGGTCCATTACCCTGAACCTGAAAGAGGAGGAGGGCATCCGCGTGCTCAAGCGCCTCATTGGCGGGGCCGACGTGGTGGTGGAGAACTTCCGTCCCGACGTGAAATTTCGCCTGGGCATCGACTACGAAACCCTGAAGCCGGACAACCCGGGTCTGGTGTATGCCAGCATCTCGGGCTTTGGCCAGTCGGGCCCGCTGGCTACGCGCCCCGGTTTTGACCAGATTGCGCAGGGCATGGGCGGCCTGATGTCGGTGACCGGCCTGGCCGAGCAAGGGCCGATGCGCGTGGGCATTCCCATTGCAGACCTGTGCGCCGGTATTTTTGCGGCGCAGGGCATCCTGGTGGCGCTGCTGGAACGCGAAACCTCGGGCAAGGGCCAGTGGCTGCACACCTCCTTGCTGGAGTCCATGGTCTACATGATGGACTTCCAGACCTCGCGCTGGCTGATCGACGGTGAAGTCGCCACGCAGGCCGGCAACTTTCACCCCACCAGCATTCCGACCGGGGTCTACAAGGCGCGCGACGGCTATATGAACATTGCGGTGTTCGGGTCCAAGATATGGGAGCGCTTTTGCGACATCCTGGGCGCGCCACAGTGGGTCAGCGACGAGCGCTACAAGGACAAGGCGGGGCGCTCGGTGAACCGCGACTCGCTCAATGCCGAAATCAACCGGCTGCTGGCCGCGCAGGACCGCGCCTACTGGATCGAACGCCTGAACAAGGGCGGCGTGGCCTGCGGCCTGATCAACAATGTGCAGGAAGCCTTTGAGGAACCGCAGATCAAGCACCTCAACATGGTCAAGGATGTGATGTCCGTGCATTTGGGGGCGCAGCGCCTGGTGGGCCAGCCCATGCAGCTGGAGCGCACGCCCAGCACCATTGCCCGCGCCGCACCGCGCCGTGGCGAGCACACCGAGGAAATCCTGACCGAAATGGGTTTAAGCGCCGGCGACCTGGCGCGCATGAAATCAACTGGAGTGTATTGATGACAACCGTGAGCTATGACTCCCCTACCGAACGCGTGCAGACCTGGCTGGACGCCTCCACGCTGCATATCCGCTTCAACAATCCGGCCCGCCATAACGCACTGTCGGTGGACATGTGGGAGGCCGTTCCGCCTTTGCTGGCGCAGGCCGAAACCGACGACCGGGTACGTCTGGTGGTGTTCTCGGGCGCCGGCGAGAAGGCGTTTGTGTCGGGCGCCGACATCTCGCAATTTGAAGACATGCGTGCCGCCCGCGAAGCCGTGACCCGCTACGAACAGATGGCGGAAAACGCGCTGATGGGCATCCACCGCTTCAGCAAGCCCACGCTGTCGTGCATACGAGGCTTTTGCATCGGCGGCGGCGTGAATGTGGCGATCAGCTGCGACATCCGCATTGCCTCCACCGACTCGGTGTTTTCCATTCCCGCGGCCCGTCTCGGTCTTGGCTACCGCTACTCGGCGATGAAAAATCTGGTGGACCTGATCGGTCCGGGTGCTGCAAAAGACCTGTTTTTCACTGCTCGCAAGATTGACGCCCACGAGGCCAAATCGCTGGGCCTGATCTCGCGCGTGTGCGAGCCCGAGCAGCTGCCGGCGCTGCTGGCGGAATACACCTCGGCCCTGGCTGCCAATGCCCCCTTGACGGTGCGCGCGGGCAAGGCCATCACGGCGGAAATCCTCAAACCTTCACCCGAGCTGGACCTGGACCTGTGCCAGCGTCTGATTCGCGGCTGTTTTGACAGCGCCGACTATGCCGAGGGCCGCAAGGCCTTCATGGAAAAACGCAAACCGGCCTTTACCGGGAAATAACCGGCGCCTGGGCCGGCCGCCCGGCGACACCCCACCGACACCGACACCGACACCGACACCGACATCGAAAGAGAGCGAACGAATGCAGTCTTACTGGATGCAAATGACCGCGGATCATGTCACGCTGGAACTGCGTGACGTGCCCCAACCCGAACCGGGAGCCGGCCAGGTGCTGGTGCGGCTTCATGCCGCCAGCCTGAACCGCGGCGAGTTCATTGCCGGCCATGGCCTGCATGGCAAGTCCGGCAGCGCCAAGGCGGTGGGCATGGAGGGAGCGGGTGAGGTGGTCGGGCTCGGTGCCGGCGTGAACAGCCTGAAAGTGGGCGACAGGGTGATGGGCCGCTGCCCCGGGACGTTTTCCGAATATGCCCTGATGGATGTACGCGAGGCCATGATCATGCCGGCCAGCCTGTCCTGGGAGGAGGCCGCCAGCATTCCGCTGACCTTCCTGGTGGTCTACGACATGCTGGTGCTGCAGGGGCGTCTGGCCGCCGATGAATGGCTGCTGATCAACGGCGTGTCGTCGGGTGTCGGCGTCGCCGCCCTGCAAACCGCCAAGGCCCTGGGTGCGAAAGTGATTGGCACCTCCGGCTCGGCCGACAAGCTGGCGCGCCTCAAGCCGCTGGGCCTGGATGTGGGCCTGTGCACACGTTCTGCCGATTTTTACGATGCCGTGATGCAGGCCACCGGCGGCAAAGGCGTGAACCTGGTCGTCAACACGGTGGGCGGCTCGGTGTTTGCGGAAAACGTTCGCTGCACGGCCTTCCAGGGGCGGCTGGCCACGGTCGGCTATGTCGATGGCGTGCTCAAGGCCGAGATCGATATTGAAGCCCTGCATGCCCGGCGGCTGACGCTCTTCGGTGTGTCCAACAAGCTGCGCACACCCGAGCAGCGCGCGTTGGCCGTGCCGGGCTTTGTGGCCGATGTGGTGCCTGCCATTGCGGCGGGCCGCATCAAGCCGCTGCTGGATCGCGTTTTTCCGTTTGGCGAGCTCGCCGCCGCCAAGGCCCACATGGAGTCCAACCAGCATCTGGGCAAGATCGTGCTCTCCATGCCGGCCGCGCCCTGAGGCGAGCTTCCGGTTGCCTGCCACGGCTACAACTGCTACCGCGACCGCTATCCCTTTTGCTACTGCAGACACATACAAATACAGGAGACATTCAACATGAAAAAAGCAAACATCGTCGCGGCGCTGGTCCTCGGCGGCCTCGCGCTGAGTCTCAGCGCTGGCGCCTGGGCCCAGGTGCCAGCCTATCCCGCCAAGCCGATCCGGCTGCTGGTCGGTTTTGCGCCCGGCGGTGCGGCCGATTACGTGGCGCGGGCCATGGGTGATGCGCTGGGCAAGGCCATGGGTCAACCCATCGTGGTTGAAAACCGCGCGGGCGCCGGATCGAGCATCGCCGCAGAGGCAGCGGCCAAGTCCGCACCGGACGGCTACACCCTGCTGATCGCCAGCCCGAGCAGCATGTCGGTCAATCCGGCACTCAATCCCAAGCTGGGCTACAGCGCCCGCGACCTCACACCCATCACCAGGGTGAGCAGCTCGCCGCTGGTGATTGCAGCGAATCCGGCCCTCGGCATCAACTCGGTGCAAGACCTGATTGCCCGGGCCAAAGCGGCGCCCGGCACACTCAACTACGCTACCTCCGGTAATGGCTCGGCGCCGCACCTGGGCGCCGCGCTGTTTCTTCAGGTCACCGGCGTGCAGATGACGCACATTCCGTTTCGTGGCGGCGGCCCGGCGATTCAATCGGTGATCGCGGGCGACACGCAGCTGACGTTTGGCACGCCGCCGTCGGTGCTGCCCATGGTGCAGGCCGGCCGTCTGCGCGGGCTGGCGGTGAGCACCCGCGAACGCACGGCGCTGGTTCCCGGCATTGCGGGCATGGTCGAGGCGGGCCTGCCTGAATACAGCATTGAGTTCTGGTATGGCCTTTTTGTGCCGGCGGGTACGCCTCCGGCCATTGTCAGGAAAATATTTGAAGCCGCCACCAGGGCAATGCAACAGCCCTCGGTCAAGGCCGCGCTGGCGCGCGAGGGTACCGACGTGTCGCTTTCCCAGTCGCCCGAGCAGTTCGCAGCGTTCCTGAACGACGACGCCAAATTCTGGGTCAAGCTGGTCAAGGACGCGGGCGTCAAGCTCGAGTGAAGGGCGCGAGTGAAGGCCGGGTGGCTGGGTGGGCGGGCGAGGAGCGATGCTTGCGGCCCGCCATGGGCTGAAAGGTTAAAAGTCATTTGCGGTTTCAGCCCTCGTGGAATTTGTAGCAGGTGTTGCAAATTCAGTGTCAGTGGTGAACACGTCACGGCAGCCCGGTGCTGCATCCCAACGTTATGCAAAAACACAAGCTGGTGAGAAAATGGCATTGGCCAACGCCGCTGACCGTTCGTCCGATCAACTAGTCTGAGAGCCTGTAACTGGCGCAAGATGAAATACGCTGATCTGGTCGTCGGTCAGCCCTGAGACTGGAGGGCACATCATGCTAACCAGAACCGAAGACAGAGTGCGGCGCTTGTTCGATGACGTCATGGCGTGCGCGCGCGAGCGCCTGCCGGATGCGGCGTTTGCGGCATTCGAGCCGTTCCTGAACCACTACTACGGTCAGGCCGATGAGGAAGACGTACTGAGCCGCAGCATTGCCGACCTGTACGGCGCCGCGATGGCGCACTGGCAGTTGGCGCGCAAGTTCTCACCGGGCAGCGCGCGCGTGCGCGTGTACAACCCGGGGCTGGAGCAGCACGGCTGGTACTCCGATCACACGGTGATCGAGATCGTCAACGACGACATGCCATTCCTGGTCGATTCGGTGACGATGGAAGTCAACCGGCTCGGGCTCACGCTGCATGCGGCGGTGCATCCTGTGTTCCGCGTCTGGCGCGAGGTCGGTGGCCAGATCGTGAATGTGCAGGCGGCCAGCGAGCAAGGCGATGCCGAATCCGACGGGTCGGCGCTGGAATCCTATATCCACCTGGAGGTGGATCGCCGCACCGAGGCGGCGCGCCTGGAGGAGCTGACGGCCGGCCTGATCAAGGTTCTGGGCGACGTGCGGGCAGCGGTGGAGGACTGGCCCCGGATGCTGGAGACGACCCGGCGCACGATCGCGGACCTGGTCGCGCGCGAGCAGGCAGCCGGCCCGGCGCAGATTGAAGCCGCGGAAGTTGCGGAAACTGCGGAAGCCAGGGCTTTCCTCGAATGGATGGCTGACGACCATTTCACCTACCTCGGCTGTCGCGACTACCAGTCGCTTGTGCGGGACGGCGTCTACTACCTGCAGGGTGTCGCGGGCTCCGGCCAGGGCATCCTGCGCGAGGCCTTGCGCGACCCGGCCACGCCCGACTTGACCCGGCTGCCGGCCGGCGTGCAGCGCATCGTCGACTCGCCGTCGCCGATTTTCGTCACGAAGGCCAATTCGCGCTCGACCGTGCACCGGCCGGGCTACCTGGACTATGTCGGCGTCAAGCTGTTCGACGCCGACGGCAAGTTGTTCGGCGAACGCCGCTTCCTCGGCCTCTATACCTCCATCGTCTACCGGGTCGCGACCGACGAGATCCCGCTGGTGCGGCGCAAGGTCGCCCACGTCATGAGCCGCGCCGGCTTTCTGCCCAAGGGCCATCTCGCCAAAACGCTGCTCACGATACTCGAGCAGTACCCGCGCGACGAGCTGTTCCAGATCGACGACAGCGAACTGTATGAGATCGCGCTCGGCATCCTGCGCTTGCAGGAGCGCCAGCGCACCCGGCTGTTCGTGCGCCGCGACCGCTTCGACCGCTTTGTGTCCTGCATGGTGTTCGTCCCGCGCGAGAAGTTCAATACCGATCTGCGCCTGCGGATACAGAGCCTGCTGCTGGACGCCTTCCGCGGCGTGAGCGCCGAGTTCACACCGCAGCTGTCGGAATCGATGCTGGCGCGCATCTACATCATGGTGCGGACCCAGCCGGGCAATGTTCCGGAAGTCGATGTGCGGGAGCTGGAAGCACGTATCGTCGAAACCACCCACCGCTGGCAGGACGAGCTGGCCCACGCGCTGCTGGAAGGCTGCGGAGAGGAGCGCGGCAACCGGTTACTGCGCCGCTGGGGCGGCTCGTTCCCGGCCGGCTTTCGCGAGGACTATGCGGCGCGCACCGCGGTACGCGACATCGAACTGATGGAAAGTGTGCAGGGCGGCCAGCCAGATGGCGAGCCGGCCGCGCTCGCGATGAACCTCTACCGACCGATCGAGGCGGCACCGGGTTCGCTGCGCTTGAAGGTCTACCGCGCCGGACAGCCGGTCGCGTTGTCGCAGAGCCTGCCCATGCTCGAGCACCTGGGTGTCCGGGTCAACGAGGAGCGCCCCTATTGCATCGAGCCGCGGGACGCGCAAGCCGTGTGGGTGCATGACTTTGGCATGGAGCTCGCCGACGGCGCCGAGATCGAGATCGACCGCATCAAGGCGCTGTTCGAGGACGCGTTCGCGCGCGCCTGGGGCGGCGAAATCGAGAACGACGACTTCAACCGGCTGGTGTTGCGCGCGCAACTGGCCTGGCGCGAAGTCGCGATCCTGCGCGCCTATGCACGCTACCTGCGCCAGGTCGGCTCGACCTTCAGCGACGCCTATGTCGAGCGCGCGCTGACCGGCAACCCGGCGATTGCGCGCAAACTGGTCGAGCTGTTCCTCGCGCGCTTCGACCCGGCGCAAGGCGAGGCGCGCGACGCACGGACGCAGGCGCTGCAAAACAACATCGCGAATGCGCTCGATCAGGTGCCCAACCTTGACGAGGACCGCATCCTGCGCCAGTTCCTCGGCGTGATCGAGGCGACCACGCGCAGCAACTATTTCCAGCGCGCGGCCGACGGCGGGCTCAAACCCTATCTGTCGTTCAAGTTCGACCCGGCGCGCGTGCCCGGCCTGCCCGAGCCCAAGCCGATGTTCGAGATCTGGGTCTACGCGCCGCGGGTCGAGGGTGTGCACCTGCGCGGCGGCCGCGTCGCCCGCGGAGGGCTGCGCTGGTCCGACCGGCGCGAGGACTTCCGCACCGAGGTGCTGGGGCTGGTCAAGGCGCAGATGGTGAAGAACGCGGTGATTGTGCCGGTCGGCTCCAAGGGCGGCTTTGTCGTGAAAAATCCGCCGTCCGTGACCGACCGCGACGCGTACATGAAGGAAGGCGTCGCCTGCTACCAGACCTTCCTGCGCGGGCTGCTCGACCTCACCGACAACCTGGTCGGCGCGCAGGTGGTGCCGCCCGAGGACGTGGTGCGCCACGATCCGGACGACCCCTACCTGGTGGTTGCGGCCGACAAGGGCACGGCGACCTTCTCCGACTATGCGAACGCGATCTCGGCCGAATACGGATTCTGGCTGGACGAYGCMTTCGCCTCSGGCGGYTCGGTSGGYTACGACCACAAGAAGATGGSSATCACCGCSCGCGGCGYCTGGGAGTCGGTCAAGCGGCACTTCCGGGAATTGGGTGTTGACACCCAGACCACCAACTTCTCGGCGATCGGTATCGGCGACATGTCGGGCGACGTGCTCGGCAACGGCATGCTGCTGTCGCACCATATCCGGCTGCTCGCGGCGTTCGACCACCGCCACATCTTCCTCGACCCCAATCCTGATACCGAGGCGAGCTTTCACGAGCGCGAGCGCCTGTTCGCGCTGCCGCGTTCGAGCTGGGCCGACTACGATCCCTCGCTCATCTCGGCTGGCGGCGGCGTGTTTGCGCGCAGCGCGAAGGTGATCCCGCTCACGCCTGAAGTGCGCGCGGCGCTCGAGCTGGAAGGCGACGAGATCACGCCGAACGATCTGATCCGCATGATCCTGAAGGCACCGGTCGACCTGCTCTACAACGGCGGTATCGGCACCTATGTGAAGGCCGGCCGCGAGACCCACGCCCAGGTCGGCGACCGGGCGAACGACGCGATTCGCGTCAACGGCGCCGAGCTGCGCTGCAAGGTGGTTGCCGAGGGCGGCAACCTCGGCTGCACCCAGCTCGGCCGCATCGAGTACGCGCAGCACGGCGGGCGCATTTATACCGACGCGATCGACAACTCGGCCGGCGTCGACTGCTCGGATCACGAGGTCAACATCAAGATCCTGCTGGGCCTGGTGGTCACCGACGGCGAGATGACCAGCAAGCAGCGCAACAAGCTGCTCGCCGAGATGACCGACGAGGTCGGCGAGCTGGTGCTGAGCGACAACTACTACCAGACCCAGGCGCTGTCGGTCGCCCATCGGCGCGCGGCCGCGCTGCTGGAGCCCGAGGCGCGGTTGATCCGCCATCTGGAACGCGCCGGCCGGCTCAAACGCAAAATAGAGTTCCTGCCGCCCGACGAGGAAATTGAGGAACGCAAAACCGCGAAACAGGGGCTCACCTCGCCCGAGCGCGCGGTGCTGCTCGCCTACGGAAAGATGTGGCTGTACGACACGCTGCTCGCGTCCGACCTGCCGGATGATCCCTTCGTCGCCCATGTGCTGGCCGACTACTTCCCGCAGCCCCTGCGCGAGCGCTACGGCGACACGATGCAGCACCATCCGCTCAAGCGCGAGATCATCGCGACCTACCTGACCAACACGCTGACCAACCGCGTCGGTGCGACCCTGGTGCACCAGCTCGCGGAGGAAACCGATGCAGCCCCGGCCGACATCGTGCGCGCCTGCATCATCGCGCGCGCGGTGTTCGGGCTGGAGGACATCTGGCAGGGCATCGATGCGCTCGACAACCAGGTGCCGGATGCGCTGCAGGCGCAGATGCTGACAGACACCGGCCAGTTGATTGAGCGTGCCAGCCTGTGGTTCCTGCGCCACCGGGTCGAGCGCAGCGCGATCGAGAAGGCGGTCACGCGCTTTCGCGCGGCAGCCGACCTGGTCGGCCCGCAGCTTGCGACCTTGCTGGCGCCGGCCGATGCGGCGGCACAGGGCGCGCGGCGCGACGAGTTGGTGCAGGCCGGGGTGCCGGCCGAACTCGCGCGGCGTGTCGCGGGTGCGGACAGCATCGCCGCCGTGCTCGACATCGCGGAAGTCGCGGCCGCCTGCGAGCGCCAGCTCGAACTGGTCGCCAGCCTTTATTTTGCGCTCGACCTGCATCTGAACCACGGCTGGATACGCGAACGCGTGAGTGCGCTGCCGGCCGACACCCACTGGCAGATGCTGGCGCGCGCCGCGCTGTTCGACGACCTGGCCGCGCTCAAGCGGGCGCTGACAACCAGCGTGATCCGGCTTTCACCGACGCTGGAAACGCCCCAGGCGCTGATCGCCGCCTGGCAGGCGCACAACCAGGTGCCGCTGGAGCGCTACCGGCGCTTTCTTGCCGAGCAGCAGGCAGCAGGCACAGTGGACCTGGCCATGCTGTCGGTGGCGATGCGGGAGATGCGAATGATCGAGGGGGTGTGAGGGCTGGGCTGGGCAATCGGCAAAAGCACACTTCCCATGTCTTACAGCCGCAACTCCCAGGTTTCACCCACGAGGTCATGCCCGAAGCCGTGGTAGGGCTCGCTTTTAACCAGCCGGAAGCCCCGCTTGGCGTAGATGGCGCGCGCCGCGTCCAGGCAGCTATTGGTCCAGAGCCGCATTTTCTGGTAGCCCTTGCGGCGGGCAAACGCGATGCATTCATCCGTGAGGCGTCCGCCCAGGCCCAGACCGCGCGCCTCCGGGGTGAGGATCAACATGCGTAACTGGGCCACGGCGGTTGATTTGCGCACCACAAACACCGCGCCGGCCCGCTCGCCGTCGAGTTCTGCGATCCAGCATTTCTCGGAATCCGGCCGGAAGTTTTTAAGGTATTTGCCGGTGATGTCGGCCACCAGCGCTTCGAACTCGCTGTTCCAGCCGTATTCACGTGCGTAAATCTCGCCGTGCTGCTGCACCACCCAGCCCATGTCGCCGGGCTGTGGATCGCGCAGCACAATGGTGCGGGTGGGCGCAAGTTCAGCGGCTGGCGCCAGCAGGTGCTCAATGGCGGCCATGGCGTTGACCAGTTTTTGCTGCGCATCGGGCGCCAGCGCTGCCAGCAAAGCTGCTGCTTCTTCGCTGGATTTTTGTTGCAAGGGCGCAAACGCCTTGCGACCCGCTGCCGTGAGCGCCAGCAGGCTTTGCCGGGCATCTGCCACGGATGGCACGCGCGCCAGCCAGCCTTTGCTTTCAAAACGGCGCAGGATGCGGCTCAGGTAACCGGGGTCGAGCGCCAGGTCGCGCCCCAGTTCGGAGGCCGTGGGTTGGTCGCGGTGTGCCAGTTCGTAGAGCACCCGTACCTCGGTGAGTGAAAGTTCGCTGCCCAGATAGGGGTCGAGCACGCCGATGCGTTGGGTGTAAAAACGGTTAAAGCCGCGGACGGCTTCGACGTGGCCCGCGGCAGATGGGAGTGGGGTGGAGGGCTTTGACGATGCCATGCGGCCATCGTCAATCAATTGATTGACTTTGTCAACCAATTGAACTTTGAAATCTTTTTTTGCGGCCGGCAACTCAAACCGACATGCCGCCCGACACCTCGATGACCGCGCCATTGATGTAGCTGGCCTCGTCGCTTGCCAGAAAGGCGTAGACGTTGGCGATTTCCTCGGGCTGCCCCAGCCGCTTGAGCGGTACATGCGCTTCCATCTCTTTCAGGACCTTCTCGGGAATGGTGTTCAGGATGGGCGTGGCAATGAAGCCAGGCGCCACGGCATTCACGCGCACGCCCTTGGGACCGAGCTCGCGGCTCCAGGTTTTGGTGAAACCGATCACGCCGAACTTGCTGGCCGCGTAGTTGGTCTGGCCGAAGTTGCCGTAAATGCCCACCACCGAACTGGCGTTGAGGATCACGCCCCGGCCCTGCGCCACCATGGTGTCCGCCACAGCCTGGGCGCAATGAAACACGCCGCGCAGGTTGACGTCAATCACGCGGTCGAACTGCTCCAGTGTCATTTTTTGCAGCCGCGCATCCTGCGTGATGCCGGCATTGTTGACCAGCACGTCAATGCGGCCGAACTGGTCCTTGATCCGTTTCACCACGGCATCGACCATGGCGCGCTGCGTGACGTCCATCACATGGCCGACGGCTTGCGCGCCCAGTGCCTGGCACGCCCTGACAGCCTCGTCAACACCGGCTTGCCGGACGTCGCAGACGATGACGATGGCGCCTTCCCGGGCGAATTTGAGGGCGGTAGCTAGGCCTATGCCTTGCGCCGCGCCAGTGATGATGCTTACCTTGTTCTGGAGTCGTTGCATGAGAGGGTGAGGTTGGTTGAGGGAAGGCGGTTCAAGGTTCAATAGACATAGACGATCGACGGCTGGTGCCTGCCCGGGGCATTCCTGACGGTACGGGTCAGCATAAAGCCTGGGCCGGATTTTGCCGCTACTTCATTACAACGCCGAATGAGGTCATCCGGGGTTGAATCCATTGCGGCGCTGCAGTTCCGCGGCGCGCGGAGGGCGGCGTGGAGGAATGCTTCGGCCATGCGATTTTCCCCACGGGGGCTTGGGGCTCCGGCCTCAAGGCGCACGACGCCGCCGAGCTCTTCTTCAACGACGTGAGGGTGCCGGCTGGCTATCTGCTGGACGGCGAGGCGCATGAGAGCAAGGGATTTATCTGCCTGATGGAGCCGCTGCCGTGGGAGCGCCTGCAAATCGCATCATGGCCGTTTCGGCGGCGCAGGCCGCCATTGACTGGACGCTGGCCTATGTGAAGGAGCGCAAGGTGTTCGGTCAGCCCGTAGCCAGCTACCAGAACACACGCTACAAACTGGCCGAGATGCAAGCCGAAGTGCAGGTGGCGCGCGTGTTTGTCGACAAATGCACCGAATTGGTGGCGCAGGACAGGCTGGTGGCTACGGTTACCTGTGGGAATACCCGATCACCCGCGCCTATGCTGACGCCCGCGTGAGCTGTAACAAAGATTCGTGTGTCCGCGCCGTCTTTTGTGCAGCCAGCAGGCCGTGAGATGCCGTCCTACGCGAGGACGCGACAGTTTCAGCGGCCAATCACTAAAACTGGGTATTCCCAAAACCTTTATTTCTGTTTCAATAAAAACTGTTTCTTTCACTTCTGCTTGAGGAGGGGTTTTATATGCGATTCGATCTTTTTCATACACGCGTGGATGCCCATATTCGGAAAGCCCAGGAGTATTTGCAGGCGGCCAATCTGGCCCGCATCGAGCACCAGATAGCGGCGGACCATCATCTTGCGCTGGCATCGATGTATGCGCAGCGCGTGATCTGGCTTGAACAGGAATTGTCCGAATCGGTTTCACGATTTAGCCCGTCTTTTCGGGGCGTCGTGTCCGTGGCAGCCGAAGGTGCCAAACGCGGCCCGGAATCCGTTGTGAGCCTGCAGCGCAGCGCCCCGGTCGGGAATGGTTGAGGGGCGCTAGCCCTTCCGCGGCGCTGCGCTGGCCTTCAGCAGGCGCCGGTGGTCAGGATGGGTCTTTGCTGCGCGTGCGGCTGACGGCGCTGAAAATGCCGATGCCGAGAAGTATCAGTGCACCGATGCCGATGTACAGGTGCGGTATGCCCGCCACCACCGCGCCCCAGATCACGCCGCCGAGGAAGATCACGAAACCGATCATGTAGAGTGCAAAAGACATGGTTTTTCTCCGGGAAGTTGTCGTTTCACTATGCGTGGCGGAACGCTCCCGATCTATCGGGGGGAGGCGCTGATAGGTGTCAGTGCGGGCCTACTGAAGGCCTTGGTCGGCCTGACCGCCGGTCGGAGCCGGACAGGCGGCACAAGGACGTCGGGTGGGTGGATGGATGGGCGGATGGCCTCCAGGTGGCCCCTCAAGTAACCGTACGCCGCACCTGCATATTGCCCACGCCATGACAAGGCGCGGCCGTTCCACGTAAAAATCTGCGCCTGCAGACCCGTCATATCCACTGTTTGACAAGGCGGTCCACACCGGGCGATCCTTCCGGGGGGCTTGTCATGCAGGCGAGTTGGCGACCTTGCGTGAAAAAAGAAATGAGAACGACACACCATGACCATCCCCCTCAAAATCGATTTCGTCTCTGATGTTTCCTGCCCCTGGTGCGTGATTGGGCTTAAATCACTGGACCAGGCGCTCGCGCGGGTCGGCAAAGACATCACGGCCGAGCTGCATTTCCAGCCCTTTGAGCTCAATCCCCAGATGACGGCCGAGGGCCAGGAAATCACCGAGCACATCACGCAAAAGTACGGCATCACGCCCGAGCAGGCCCAAGCGAACCGCGAAAACATCCGGGTACGGGGCGCGCAGCTGGGCTTCAAGTTCAGCATGGCGGACGAGCCGGGCGGTGGCCGCAGCCGCATTTACAACACCTTTGATGCACACCGCCTGCTCCACTGGGCCGAGCTGCAGGGCGAGGGCAGGCAGAAGGCGCTGAAAGAGGCACTGTTCAAGGCTTACTTCACCGATGGACAGAGTCCCGGTTCGCACGAGGTGCTGGCGCGGGTGGCGGGCGAAGTGGGCCTGGATGCCGAGCGCGCGCGGAACATCCTGGCGTCATCCGAATACGCCGATGAGGTGCGCGAGCGCGAGCAGTTCTACCTGAGCCAGGGCATCCATTCGGTGCCGGCCGTCATCATCAATGACCGTCACCTGATCTCTGGCGGGCAGCCCCCTGAAGTGTTTGAACAGGCCCTGCGCCAGATCGCGGCGGCGGGCTGACATTCCGGACTCAGGCCGCTGGACCGCCTTCGCGACGGTCGAGCACTTCAAACCGGCCCGACTGCCGGAACCATTCCTTGCCATTGGACGCAAAACCCACCGCGGTGCCGTCCCGAAGGTTGAGCACCACCGTGAGCGTGTAGCCGCTGTCGGCTGACAGGTAGGACACCACATGCACGTCGTCTGACACCTTCACGGCGGCACTGGCCTTGTCGTGGTGCTGGCTGGCCTCCGGACTGTCCGCGCTGCGCCAGGTGACGCGGCCATTGGCCTCAAAGGTATGTTCAAACGTCCGGCCTTTGGCCGGGCCGTCGCTGAAGTTCCATCTCAGGGTTTTGCCGTGGAGTGAACCGGGTAGGGTTGATTTCGCCATTGCATTGACCTCCGGAAAAAACGAAAAGGCGCCTGCACCTGGTGGCGCCTTTCTTTCATGCTGCTTCAGTGTCCATCGGCTCGAAAAACCGGAGATGTCAGACCGTGGCCAACTTCATGTAGGACAAGATGAAACACGGTTTAAACCCTGGTTTAAACCCCGGTTTGAACCTGGTTGGTCTGGAATTATTTTCTCTGTCCGATGAGCGGGACACCTGAGACCGCGTTCTCGCCTCTTGCCTTTATTGCGATGAAATACATAGTTCTTGATGTCCATCCGGCATGGGCTAAAGTGTCGTTTTCCGTCATTTCACATACTGCCCACACTCTGCCAACCCACCCACCGGGGGAGTTTCATGTCATACGAACTTCATTACTGGCCCGGCATTCAGGGACGCGGCGAATTTGTGCGCCTGGCGCTGGAAGCCGCAGGCGCCGACTATGTTGATGTGGCGCGCGATCGCCAGGGTGAAAAAGTCGGGCAGGGCATGGCGGCCATGATGCATGTCATGGAAAGCCCCGATGTGCTGCACCCACCGTTTGCTCCGCCTTTCCTGGTGCACGGCAAGGTCATCGTGGGGCAGACGGCGGCGATTTTGCTGTACCTCGGCCCCCGCCTCGGGCTGGTGGGCAAGAGCGAGGTTCAGCGCGTGTGGACGCACCAGCTGCAGCTGACCATTGCCGACGTTGTCGCCGAGGCCCATGACACGCACCACCCGATTGCCACCGGCCTCTACTACGAGGACCAGAAGCCTGAAGCCGTCCGGCGCGCAAAGGAGTTTCGCGAGGCGCGCGTGCCCAAATTCCTGGCCTGGTTTGAAAGCGTGCTGGTGCGCAACCCCCGGGGTAGTCGCCATCTGGTGGGTGGGCGGTTGAGCTACGCGGACCTGTCGCTTTTCCAGCTGGTGGCGGGCCTGCAATACGCCTTTCCCAAGGCCAGCCGGCGCGCGCTGAAAAAGGCGCCATGCGTCGCAGCCCTGCAAGACAGCGTGGGGCAGCACCGCCGCGTGGCGGCCTACCTGGCCAGCGAGCGACGCATTGCGTTCAATGAAGACTGCATCTTCCGCCGCTACCCGGAACTCGACAGCTGACGAACGCATGCCCGCCTGCATGGTTCATGCCTCATGCTTCAACCTCATGTTTCGACCTCATGTTTCAATCTGGTTGCTACTGATTTGGCCCAATTCTTTATGGGCTGCCGAGCTGTTTTCATTCGACGGGAGAGAGGTCGATATTGCAGTGTCCAGAGGTGGGCCGACCCCGTGCAGACCCCTATGTGACCTATGCAAGTGCGGCGCGGTCTTCTCCTACAAATCTGTCTGTGCTTGCCTGACCGCAGCGGCACCTTGTGCGCGCCATGATGAATTGCGTGCTGCTGATCACCACGGCGCCCAGCGTAACCATGACCAGATCAAGGCCATGCGCGCCAGCCTGAAGGCAGCGCGCTAAGAAAATGACTTTAGAGAGAGAGGATGACTTCAGTTCGCTGGCGCCCAAGACTTTGTTGCTGGCACTCGAGGCTCGGCACACCGGGGGCAGCATGCAAGGCTGCCCCTTTTTTTCTCCGGCTGCGGCTAGTTTTTCAGGCGGCTTCCACAATCGACCTGCGCATCGAGCTGCCGGCCTTCGCGTGAATAGTCGCTCCCGGTCACCTTGCAACCCGAGGCTTGCTCGATGGCCTGCACCAGCGCGGCGCGGGTAGAGGGTTTGCTGGCAGGAGGGGGTGTCACCAGGTTGGTGGAAATGGCGGTCCAGGTGCCGGCGGTCAGCTGGCTGAGCACGTAAGACTCACCCTCGACGCTGACCCTGTGCCCGGCGGGCGAAGACATCCCTGCGCAGGCGCCCAGGCAGAGGGCGGCCAGCGCGATCAAGGCTTTCATGCGCTGGCCGGGCGAGGAGCCAACACCATGGCGATGGGCGTCGTGGAGGGGGCAACGGCAGCCTTGGGTTCCGGCACCTGGGGTGGAAGCTTGGGCGACCTGGTATCCGGGCAGCCCGCCAGCAGCATGGCGGCCAGGCTCAATGGCAAGAGGTATTTCATGAGGTCTCCAGCGCAATCGTCTTGCGGTACTGAAATCATAGGCCGCCATGCGGCGCCATGCCAGTGCGCAGCGTCAACTTGCGGCAAAGGCCTACACGGCCAACCGTGCAAAAAAGCCGGCCGGATTACCGGGCGTAGCCGCAGGCTAGGCAACACCCATGCGCCGCAACGCCTCGCTGAGGCTTTGGGGCGGTGGCTGTTTGCTGGCCGGGGTGGCGCATTGCTGTTGTTGTAGTGAGGGTGGTGCCTGGGGTGTCGGCGCCGCGATGCCGGGGCTTTCCGTGGGCCGGCAGTTCCCCAACTCGGCCGCACGGCGGCGGCCTTCTGTCTGGAGGTAGGCGGTCAGATCCATTTCATCGCGCGGTTCCATGTGGCTCTCCTGGTTCGCACTGAAAGCCCTCGCGCGTGGGGCTTCGATGCGTAAATTGGTTCACAGTCGGGTGGCCTCGCCGGCCTGCCGGCCCCGGGACCGGTGCCAAGGGGCGTTGCCGGCCTGCGGATGGTTGGCCTGCTTGTCCTGCCGGTCGCTCTGGTTGGTCTGGGTGGTTTGGTGGCTTAGGTCAGGCTGATGGGTCTGCTGGGTTTGGTGGGTTTGCTCGGTCTGGTGGTTCTGTTGGGTTTCGGTGGTTTGCTCGGTGGATTCCATGAGGTTCTCCTGCGGTAGGCAACGAAAATCGCCTGAAATAACCCATGACAATTCAATATGGCAATTTAGCGGCGATGATTCTGATTGGCTGTCGGGGCAAGGATGCTGCTGGTGTAGGAGGCCGATGACAGCTGGCGAAGTGCTTGCCATGTCGTCAATGGGTGGGTGGCTTGAAGCCCAGTTTTTTCATCGCCGCAGCCAGGCTGTTGGCGCAGGCGTCATAGTCCTTCCAGGGCTGGTTGCCGGTGGCCAGGCGCCCACCTGTCGTCGTCGTGGTCCAGTGCGAGCCGCCGGTGAGCGAAGCCAGTTCATCCCACGCCACCGGTATCGAAACCCCCAGCCCCGGCCGCGCGCGCGCCGACCAGGCCGAGACGGTCGTGGCACCGAAACCGTTGCGCAGGTAGTCCACAAATATCTTGCCGACCCGGTTTTTGGGGCCGCTCTTCGCCACAAAGCGTTGCGGCAAAACACCTGCCAGGTGCTTCACGATGGCGTGCGAGAAATCCTTCACCGTGTCGAAGTCGTAGCTGCGCCTCAGTGGCACCACGACGTGCAGGCCCTTGCCTCCGCTGGTTTTCAGAAAACTGGCCAGTCCCAGCTCATCCAGAAGAGAGTGCACCAGCTGCGCGGCCTCCTGCATCTCCGGCCAGCCAACCTTTTCGCCGGGGTCCAGGTCGAAGGTCATGCGGTCAGGCTTGCGAATGGCGCGGCTGGTCGCGTTCCAGGTGTGGAATTCCACGGCATTGACTTGCGCGGCTTCCAGCAGGGCCGCTACAGAAGGGATCTCGAGCAGCGGCTCATGTCCCGGATCCAGCGCCGGGTCGAGCAGCTTGATGCCGGGAATCGCCGTGGCTTCCGCATGTTTCTGGAAAAACAGCTCACCCCCGACGCCTGTCGGCGCGCGGACCAGGGCAACCGGGCGCCCCTTGAGGTGCGGCAGCATGAGCGGGGCGACAGCGGCGTAGTGCTCCACCATGGCTTGCTTGGTGAAGCCGGTGGTTTTGTCGATCACGCGGTCGGGATGCGTGATGCGCACGGACTCAGGAGCCTTGCCAGGGGCCTTGTCAGGGGTTTTTCGGCTGGAGGGGCCTGGTGTGGCAGCGTCTTGCGGCATGTCGGAGCCTTTCCGGGGGGTGACTGGTGATGTGGGCGTCTCACGGAGGATGTTTTTGGCCGGTTTATCGGTGCGAAGTCCCTGGAACACGGGGTGACGGACGTGGCCACCATGGGTCCATTCGCCAAACGCCACTTCGGCCAGCAGTTGCGGCTTCACCCATTGCCCTTTGACGCCTGCCGGCAGCGCGGCAAACGGGCTGCGCTCGCTGTGCAGCGTTGACAGACGCTCCTTGAGGCTGCGCAGCGTCTCGACATTGAAGCCTGTGCCCACATTGCCGGCGTACTGGAGCTTGCCCTGCGCATCGTGCACGCCCAGCAGCAGGGCTCCCAGGCCAGTGCGGGAGCCTTTGGGCTCGGTATAGCCGCCAATCACAAACTCCTGGCGCAGCTGGGTTTTGAGCTTGATCCAGTCGGGCGAGCGGCGCGAGACGTAGGGCGAGGCTGCGCGCTTGCCGATCACGCCTTCCAGGCCCAGGCGCTGGGCCGAGTCGATCAGGTCTTGCGGGGGCTGGTCAAACGCCTCGCTGAAACGAATGCTGTCCTGCGGATTGCGCGTCAGGGCCGTGCGCAGGATTTCGCGCCGCTGTGTTAGCGGCACCTGGCGCAGGTCCAGCCCATCGTAAAACGGCAGGTCGAACACGTAATAGCGAATTTCGGCCGTGCTGGCGCTGTCGAAGGCGTTTTGCAGCGCGCCAAAGCTGGGCACGCCCTGCTCATTCATCACCACAATTTCGCCGTCCAGCCAGGCGGAGCGCATGCCCAGTTGCGCAACGGCTTTGGCCAGCCTGGGCAACCTGGCTGTCCAGTCGTTGCCGTTGCGCGTGATACAGCGTACCGAGTCCCCCTCGATGCGGGTGAGCAGCCGGTAGCCATCAAACTTGATTTCGTAGATCCAGTCTTGCGGGTCGGCCGGCACGCGGTTGACCAGCGTGGCCAGTTCCGGAGCCAGCGTGCCGGGCAGTTCGGCTTTCACCGCGCCTTCGGGAATGCCTTTGGGAGTGTTTTTACCGGACCGTGCGTTGGCCGCCGTTGTTCTGGTGGGCTTCCTGGCCTTGCTTTCAGGCGCTGTTTTTTTGGTGCGCGCAGCGCGAAGGGCGCCCTGTGTTTCGGTGGCTGCCTTGCCAGGCAAGGGCTTGCCGGAAAGCACGCTGTCGGGCAGCGCCTGGAGTACATCAAATACCTGCTCGGGGCGTGCGTGGTCGTCCTGCTCCTTCATCAGCAGCCAGGGTTCATGGCTTTCCCCGGCATGGCCGTGCATGCGCACCAGCGTCCAGCCTCCCTTGAGCTTTTCTCCGTGCAGTTCAAATTTGAGCTTGCCGTTCTTCAGGCCTGCGGCCGGGTCGCCCGTCGGCGCCCAGAGCCCGCGGTCCCACACAATGACATGGCCGGCACCGTACTGCCCGGGTGGAATGGTGCCTTCAAAGCCTGCATAGGCCATCGGGTGATCTTCGACATGCACGGCCATGCGTTTGACAGCTGGATCCAGGCTCGGCCCTTTGGGAATCGCCCAGCTCTTCAGCGAGCCCTGCAACTCCAGCCGGAAGTCGTAGTGCAGGCTGCGCGCGGCATGCTTCTGGACCACAAACCTCAGCGCCTTGCCGGAACGCTCGCCTCCTTTGGCGGGCTCGGGTGTCTGCTTGAAGTCGCGCCTGGCGTGGTAGGTTTTCAGCAGGTCCTCGGCGGCCATGGCTCGGGGGTGTTCGTGGGCAGGTTTTCAGGCAGCCCGCTTACTGTGCGTACGCGAAGCGGTTTTTGCCGCACCCTTGCGGGCGGTCGTGCGGGTGGCCGCCCTGGCTCTGGCTGCGGGCTTGGGGGTCTCCTTGCCATCTGCCTCATCTGCCGCGGCCGGTGCGCCGCCCTTGCGCAGGCTGCGCTTGAGCAATTCGGTAAGGTCGAGGATGGTGGCGCCCGAACGTCCGGCGGAGTCCTCTGCCTCTTCAGGCTGCTCCACGGTTTCGATCTTGCCTTCCCTGGCCTTGCGTTCGACCAGGGCCATGATTTCATCCCTGAACGAGTCCCTGAATTTCGCCGGGTCCCAGGTCTCCGTCATGTCATTGACGAGCTGTTTGGCCATGGACAGTTCGCGCGCCGACAGCCCGGCCGCCTTCGCGCCCTCGGGTGGAAGGTCCAGGTCTTCCCAGGAGCGGATTTCTTCGCCCCAGCGCATCAGGTTCAGGATGAGACCGGGTCCGGAGGGCACCAGCACGGCCAGGTGTTGCTTGGTCTGGATCACCACTCGCGCGATGCCGACCCGCTGCGTGTCAAGCAGTGTGTCACGCAGCAGGGCATAGACTTTTTGCCCTTTGTTGATGGGCGCGATGTAGTAGGGCCGCTCCAGGTAGATGAAGGGAATCTCGGTATTGGGAACGAAACTCTCGATCTCGATCGTCTGGGTTGTCTTGGGATAAGCCCCGGCAATTTCCTCTGCGGACAGGACCACATACTGGTCATCCTGGTATTTGATGCCCTTGACGATGTTTTCCCGGCTGATTTCCTTGCCGGTCTTTTTGTTGATGCGTTTGTAGCCAACCGGGTCCATGCTGCGTTTGTCCAGCCAGTCAAAATCGATACCGCTGTCGGACGTGGCCGCATGCAGCGCCACGGGGATGTGGACCAGCCCAAAGCTGATGGCACCTTTCCATAGAGTGCGTGAAGCCATTGCCAGCTCCTTCCGGTTGTGCCGTACTGCGTCAGCCGCCCCTGCCGGCGGCGGTGCCGTGAATGCTTTCCCGCAAACCGCGCAGGCGCAGATGGTGTTGCAGTAGGTGGTGTTGTAGTGTGTCAGCCATGTGTTTTAGCCATGGGTGCGCATGGCGAGTCATGGTGAATAACGACGGACATAGTGTCACTTTCCCAAAGTGGCTGGCAGTTGCCTGTCGGCTGCCATGCGCCTGTGCCGTAGGACAGCGACCCCTTTGGTTGCTGCGCCATGCACCCCCGCGGCAACCAGGCCAGGCCGCCTGGCAGGCATGTCGTCCCATGCCCGCTGGCCACACCGGGTTTGTCCTACGATGGCGCGGTTTTGCCCCGCCGACAATCACGCTTTTGATCTACAGGAACTGATCATGCCCCTGCACCTCCATCGTCAAGCAAGCCGTATTTCCCGTGCTGCCGTCATGGTGGCGGCTGTGACCGCCATCACCGGCTGCGGCTTGATGGATCGCCAGTCCAACCTGGTGGCGTTCACCACCCAGCTACGGGCTGCCAACGAGGTCCCGCCCAACGCCAGCCGGGCTACCGGCTCGGTCGATGCGGTGTTCAATAAGGACACCAACCTGTTTCGCTGGAAAGCCAACTTCAGCGGACTGACCGGCCCCGCCACGGCCGCCCACTTTCACGGCCCTGCTGCCATTGGTGCCAACGCGGGTGTTGCCTTGCCCTGGCAAGGCCCCATCGTGAGTCCGCTGGAAGGGCGGGCCACGCTGACACCGGCACAGGCTGCTGATCTGATGGCGGGGCGCTGGTACGCCAATGTTCACACGGGGGCCAACCCCGGAGGCGAGATACGTGGCCAGATGACGGTGCGCAACTAGTGTGCAGTGGGCAGCGGCCTGATGGTTTCGCTGCAATCCTGACCGTTTTCCGCCTCGGGCCGGGGAGGTCCCCGCAGCGGGCAAAAACCAGCCTGAAAAAATGGTTGCGCGCGCAACCTGATTGACTTATAGTTGCGCTCGCAACCATAAATCAATCGGGACAAACGCATCGTGACCACCCCACTTCCCACTCACTGGCCCGACAGGGTTCCTGTGCTGATTGCCGGCGGCGGACCTGTCGGCATGAGCCTGGCGGCCCTGCTCGGACGCCATGGCATTGCCAGTCTCGTGATTGAAGCCGACGACGGCTATTGCGCCGGCAGCCGGGCGATTTGCATGTCGCGCCGCTCGCAGGAAATACTGGGCTGGGTCGGTGCCGACCGGCCGCTGGTCGAGAAGGGCCTGTCCTGGGTCGGCGGGCGCAGTTATTTTCGCGACCGGGAAGTGCTGCATTTCCAGATGCCGAGCGAGCCGACACAGCGCTTCGCGCCCATGGTCAACATCCAGCAGTTCTATGCCGAGGAGTTCGCCCACAAGGCTGCACTGGCGCAAGGCGGCCTTGTTGACGTGCGCTGGTCCAGCAAGGTGACCGCAGTCCGGCCGCAAGCGGATGGCGCGCAAGTAGATGTCCAGGCCGCCGATGGGATGCAGACGGTGCAGGCTGACTGGGTTGTGGCCTGTGACGGGGGCCGCAGCACGGTGCGCGAGCAGCTCGGGCTGCAACTGGAAGGCACCCAGTACGAAGGCCGCTACGTCATCGTGGACGTGGTGCAGAAAACCCGCCGCGCGGTGGAACGCCTCGCCTGGTTTGACCCGCCATCCAACCCCGGTTCGACCATTCTGATGCACCGCCAGCCCGACGATGTCTGGCGCATCGATTACCAGATTCGCGACGACGAGGATCCGGTGGAAGCCGTGAAGCCTGAAAACGTGCTGCCGCGAGTGCAAAGCCATCTTTCGATGATTGGCGAGGACGAGCCCTGGGAGCCGTTGTGGATTTCGATCTACAACGCCAAGTGCCTCACGTTGCCCAGCTACCGCCATGGCCGTGTGCTGTTTGCCGGCGATGCGGCCCACCTGGTGCCGATTTTCGGGGTGCGCGGACTCAACTCGGGTCTCGACGATGCGGCCAACCTGGCCTGGAAGCTGGCGCTGGTGCAACAGGGGCGGGCGGCGGATTCCCTGCTGGACAGCTATTCCACCGAGCGCGTGCATGCCACCCGCGAAAACATTGCCTACGGCGCCAAAAGCACAGAATTCATGGCGCCGCCCGATTACGGTTTCAAGTTGCTGCGCGAGGCGGCGCTGCGCCTGGCCACCGAAGACGCAGCCGTCAATTCGCTGCTCAACCCACGCCAATCCACCCCGGTGGAATATGTGGGCTCACCGCTGAATCTGCCTTCGCAGGAGGGCGCGCCTTCGGCCGGTCCCCGCGCCGGCATGCCCGCACCCGAGGCCCGGTTGCGCGGCACCAGCGGTCACGTCCACCTGACGTCGTGCTTCGGTGGCGGTTTTGTGGTGCTGTATTTCGCGCAGCATGGCCGGCTGCCGGACGAGATCGCCGCGTTGGCCGCGCCCGGGGAGGGCGGTCCCGCCGCGGTCCGCGTGATCTGCATTGCCAGCCAGGGTGAGCCTGACGTGAACACGCTGGTCGACGAGTCCGGGCAAGCCCGGGAGCGTTACGGCGCGGCCGACGGCTCGGCGTGGCTGGTGCGGCCTGACGGGTACCTGATGGGGCGCTGGACAGGCGCACCGGCCGCCGTTGTTCAGGCAGCCCTGAAGCCTTTTCAGCAACACTTCACCGCCGGTCTGGCCCGCCCGTTGTGATGCCGCAGGAAATAACCATGACCACCAGCACCACCACCAGCACCAGCACCATCACCATCACCGCGACCCGTACCACCAATGTCGCCAATGCTGACCATCTTGATCAGACCTACACGGCACTCGCAGAGGCGACAGCCCGTGTGGGCGAGGCCAGGGCTCCGCTGTTTCTGGCCGCGCTGTCCCTCGCACTGCTCGGCCGCCAGGCCAATGCCGGCGAAGCACTGGCGCTGATTGCCCAGGCTGAGCGCCTGGCCGGTACCTGATTTTTTTGCCGCGCTACCGACTGCTACCGATTCATTTCTGCTTGGAGACAACATGCAAAACCTTTCCGCTTTTATCCGCCGTTCGATGGCGCTCCTGGCCTTGGCCGCAACAGCCGCCTCGGCGCAAAACTTCCCCACCCGGCCCATCGAGTGGGTGGTGCCTTACCCCGCCGGTGGCGGTTCCGACGTGGTGGCCCGGTCGCTGACTGAAGCGATGGGCAGCGCGCTGGGGCAACCGATCGTCATCAACAACAAGCCGGGCGCCGCCACCAACATTGGCGCTGACTATGTGGCCCATGCCAAACCGGACGGCTACACGGTTCTGACCGGCGACACCGCCACGCTGGCCGCGAATCCAACGCTCTATACCAAGCTGAGCTACAGCGCCGAAAAAGACCTGGCGCCCATTGGCCTGCTGGCCCGCTTTCCCATGATCCTGGTGGTCAACCCGGCGATTCCCGTGAAGAACCTGGCCGAATTCACGGCCTGGGCCAAGACCCAGAAGTCGGGGGTCAGCTACGCCACACCGGGCGCGGGCAGCCCGCACCACCTGGCAACGGAGCTGTTTCGCGGCAAGACCGGTTTGAACCTGGTCCATGTTCCTTATCGTGGCGCGGCACCGGCGGTGCAGGATGTGACGGGCGGCCAGCTGCCCTTCATGTTTGTCGATACGGCCAGCGGCATGGCTTTCATCAATGCGGGGCGCCTGCGTCCCATCGGCATCGCCAGTCCGCGCCGCGTGAAGAACTTCGAAGCCATTCCCACGCTGGACGAGCAGGGCCTCAAGGGCTTTGAAGCCTATGCCTGGCAAGGTCTGGTTGCACCGGCCGGAACGCCTGCCGACGTGATCGGTAAACTGAACAAAACGCTGGTGGACGCGCTCAATTCCACATCGGTGAAGGCGCGTTTCCAGGTTCTGGGGCTGGAGCCCACGCCCAGCACGCCGGCCCAGATGGCTGCTTATGCCAAGGCCGAACGCGAGAAGTGGGCGCAGGTGATTCGCGCCAGCGGCATCAAGCTGGACTGAACATGAACAAGCCGGACTGACCATGATCAAGCTCGACAGGACCCTGACTTACCGCCTGCATTTGCTGCACAAGCTGACCGACATTGAAAGTCAGCGTGCCTATGTGGCCGGGGCAGGGCTGTCCATGAGCGACGGCCGCTGCCTCACGGCGGTGGGCACTTTTGCGCCGCTGTCGGTTAACGATCTGGCTAAAAAGGCCAACCTGAACAAGGGGCAGGCCAGCCGGGCCGCACAGTCGCTGGTCGACCAGGGCCTGGTGCTCAAGGCTGCCAGCCCGACGGACGGGCGCGGCGTGGTGCTGACGCTCACGCCCAGGGGCAAGGCGGCATGGCAGCGTGCCATGCAGGTGGTGGGGCAGCGAAACCAGGAAATTTTCAATGTGCTGAGCGCTGCCGAGCGAACCCAGCTCAGCGATTTTTTCGACCGCCTGATCGATCAGGCTCGGGCCAATGGCGACGCGGCTGATGACACCGACGATTGAAATTCACTTTGGAGAGATGCGATGAACACAGACGCCTTGCGTTACCAGTCCGGTTTTGGCAACGAGTTTGTCAGTGAAGCCGTTGCGGGCGCCTTGCCCGAGGGCCGCAACAGCCCGCAGCGCGCGCCCCATGACCTGTACACCGAGCTGTTGTCGGGCACCGCCTTCACGGCGCCGCGGGCCGAGAATCGCCGTAGCTGGCTGTACCGCCGCCAACCCTCTGTGGTCAGCGGCGCTTACCAGGCCTATGCACAGCCGCAGTGGACGACCGGTGCGGCGGGCGGCATGGCCGTTGCGCCCGACCCGCTGCGCTGGAACCCGTTTGCCATCCCGGCCGAGGCGCTGGACTTTGTGGACGGCATGCGCACCGTGGCGGCCAACGGCGATGCCGAGGCCCAAACCGGCATGGCTGCGCATGTGTATGTGGCCAACCGGTCCATGTCGCAGCGCGCGCTGGTCAATGCCGACGGTGAAATGCTGCTGGTACCGCAGCAGGGCCGGGTGGTGCTGAAGACGGAACTCGGCCTGCTGGAGGTCAGGCCCGGCGAGGTGGCTATTGTGCCGCGCGGCATGGCCTTCAGCGTGGCACTGCCGGACGGCGCTTCACGCGGCTACGTCTGCGAGAACTATGGCGCGCATTTCCGCCTGCCGGAACTGGGCCCGATCGGCTCCAATGGCCTGGCCAATGCCCGGGATTTCATGGCGCCCACGGCGGCTTTCGATGACGCCGGTGCCCCGGCCGGCGGGTTCGAAATCATCAAGAAATTTGGCGGCCGCTTATGGACGGCAATGCAGCCGTGCAGCCCATTCAACGTGGTCGCATGGCACGGCAACCTGGTGCCGTACAAATACGACACCGCCCATTTCATGACGATTGGCTCCATCAGTTACGACCATCCGGATCCGTCCATTTTCACGGTGCTGACCTCGCCATCGGACACCCCCGGCACGGCCAACTGCGACTTTGTGATCTTCCCGCCGCGCTGGCTGGTGGCCGAAAACACCTTCCGTCCGCCCTGGTATCACCGCAACCTGATGAGCGAGTTCATGGGGCTGGTGTATGGCCAGTATGACGCCAAGCCCGAAGGCTTCAAGCCGGGCGGCGCTTCGCTGCACAACTGCATGGTTCCGCACGGCCCCGACACCGAGGCCTTTGAGAAAGCCAGCACCGCCGAGCTGGCGCCGCACAAGCTGGACAACACGCTGGCCTTCATGTTTGAAAGCCGCTACCGCTTTATTCCCACCGCATTCGCCATGGAAGGCGGTGCGCTGGATACCGGTTACCTCAGTTGCTGGACTGGCCTCAAGGATCAATTCAAGCCCTGAGTTTTCGCACGGCTCATCACCTCCCTTCAAGGCGCCACGGCGTCAAGGATTTGCATCATGAATGATTCGCTCAATGCCACCCATGACCCGGCGCTTCGCAGCTGGGTGACTTCTGCCAACGCGGCGGACACCGACTTTCCGATCCAGAATTTGCCGTTCGGCCGTTTCCGGCGCGCCGGCAGCACGGAGGCCTTTCGCATTGGCGTGGCCATTGGCGACCAGGCGCTCGACCTGAAAGCCGCCGGCCTCATCGCCACGGATGACATGAATGTGCTGATGGCCATGGGCGCTGCAGAGCGCCAGGCCCTGCGCGCAGCGATCTCTGAAGGCCTGCGCGAAGGCAGCCCAAGCCAGTCCGCATGGCTCAGCGCCCTGCTGCCGCAGGCGGGGCTTGAAATGGCCTTGCCCTGCCATATCGGCGACTACACCGACTTCTATACCGGCATTCACCATGCCACCACCGTTGGCAAGCTGTTTCGCCCTGATGCGCCGCTGTTGCCCAACTACAAGTGGGTGCCGATTGGCTACCACGGCCGTGCGTCGTCCATCGGGGTCAGCGGCCAGTCGTTTCTCCGTCCGCTGGGCCAGACCAAGGGCCCCAACGAAGAAGTGCCGGTTTTGCGGCCCAGTCACCGGCTGGACTACGAGCTTGAACTGGGTGTTTTCATGGGGCAGGGCAACGCGCTCGGCGACCGGCTCACGATGGAACAGGCGGAGGCCCACGCCTTTGGCATGGTGCTGCTCAATGACTGGTCGGCGCGCGATGTGCAGGCCTGGGAATACCAGCCACTGGGGCCCTTCCTGGCGAAGAACTTTGCCAGCACCATTTCCCCCTGGATCGTGACGATGGAGGCCCTGGCGCCTTTTCGTGCGCCCTTCGTGCGGCCCGAGGGTGACCCGCAGCCATTGCCTTACCTCGACTCGCCGGGCAACCGGCAGCAAGGCGGTATCGACGTGGAACTCGAGGTCTGGCTGCAGACCCAGGCCATGCGCGATGCCGGTCAGGGTCCGGAGCGCCTGTCGCAGTCCAGCTTTCGCGATGCCTACTGGACAGTGGCGCAAATGATCACACACCACACCGTTAACGGCTGCAACCTGCAGCCGGGCGACCTGCTGGGCTCCGGCACGCTGTCGGGCGCCAGGCCCGAGCAGGCTGGCTCGTTGCTGGAGTTGAGCTCAGGCGGAAAGAACCCGCTGACGCTGGCCAATGGGGAAACGCGCACCTTCCTGGAAGACGGCGATTCCATCATCCTGCGCGGCTACTGCGCGCGCGCCGGCTTTCGTCGCATCGGCTTTGGCGATTGCCAGGGCCGGCTGCTGCCAGCGCGCGGCTGATAGCCGCCCGTTGATACCGGCCCGTCGAATGCTATCGAGTTGATAGCGTATGACTCCCGTATCCATTGGGTTGAAGGTTTATTCAATGGATGAGTCTGGCCCTTCTGCGGGGCTCCGGCCGGAAGCGTCGCACCGAGCGAGCTGAGCGCCCGGGCCGGGCGCTTTAACCACGCCGCAGACAGTTTGTAGGGCCTAAATGCCAATTAAAGAGGCAAAGATCAGGGTAAACCTTACAATGGCGGGTTACCCAAGCCCCCCATGAACGCCCCCATCGACGTCTCCTTCTTCACGCGCGCCGCCAAGCCGCTGACCAGTTACCGCAAGTACTGGGCGGCCCGCTTTGGCACGGCGAAGTTTCTGCCCACCAGCCGGGCCGAGATGGAAGCGCTTGGCTGGGACAGCTGCGACATCATCATCGTCACCGGCGACGCCTATGTCGACCACCCCAGCTTCGGCATGGCGGTGATCGGCCGCATGCTCGAAGCGCAGGGCTTTCGCGTCGGCATCATTGCGCAGCCCGAGTGGCAGAGTGCCGACCCCTTCAAGGTGCTGGGCAAGCCCAACCTGTTCTTCGGCGTGACCGCCGGCAACATGGATTCGATGATCAACCGCTACACGGCCGATCACAAGATTCGCAGCGATGATGCCTACACGCCGGGCGACGTGGGCGGCAAGCGACCCGACCGGGCGGCGCTGGTGTATTCGCAGCGCTGCAAAGAGGCGTTCAAGGACGTGCCCATCATCCTGGGCGGCATTGAGGGCTCGCTGCGCCGCATTGCGCACTACGACTACTGGTCCGATAAGGTGCGCCGCAGCGTGGTGGTTGATTCGAAATGTGATTTGCTGCTGTATGGCAACGCCGAGCGCGCAATTGTCGAGATCGCGCACCGCCTGGCCGCCAAAGAACCCGTGGCCAGCATGACGGACATTCGCGGCACCGCCTTCATTCGCCGCAGTGGCGATGAAACGGCGCAGGGCTGGTTCGAGATCGACTCGACCAGCGTCGATACCCCGGGCCGTGTCGAGGCGCATGTCAACCCCTACCTGATGATTTCAGAGCAGGCCAAAGAGCAGGGCGCCACCTGCGCCCGCGAAGATGAGGCCGCTGAAGTGGCCGCGCAGGCTGAGAAAGACGCTGCCTTACTCCCTCGCCCTTTGGGAGAGGGCAGGGGTGAGGGCGCGGCGAAGCCGCTTCAGTTCGCATCTGATGCCAAGGCTGCATTCAAAGCCAACGCGAAGAGCCCTCACCCTAACCCTCTCCCAGGGGGAGAGGGAAAAAAAGAGGGAGGCATCCAGGCCAACCCCGCCATCAAGCCGCTCACCTTTGTGCCCAACCCCAGCCTTCCGCATATGCAGGGCAAGATCAAGGTCCCGCCGCGCGATCGCTCCGTGATCCGCCTGCCGTCCTACGAACAGGTCAAGAGTGACCCGGTGCTGTACGCCCACGCCAACCGCGTGCTGCACCTCGAAACCAATCCCGGCAACGCCCGCGCGCTGGTGCAGGCCCATGGTGAAGGCGCCACCGCGCGCGACGTGTGGATCAACCCACCGCCCATCCCGCTGACCACGGCCGAGATGGACTATGTGTTCGACCTGCCCTACGCACGTTCGCCACACCCGGTGTATGCCGATGAAAACGGCAGCCACGACCATGCCACCAAGATCCCCGCATGGGAGATGATCCGCTTCAGCGTGAACATCATGCGCGGCTGCTTTGGCGGCTGCACCTTCTGCTCCATCACCGAGCACGAAGGCCGCATCATCCAGAGCCGCTCCGAAGACTCGGTGATCCGCGAGATTGAAGCCATCCGCGACACCGTCAAGGGCTTTACCGGCGCGATTTCCGACTTGGGCGGGCCGACGGCCAACATGTACCGCATCGGCTGCAAGTCGCCCGAGATCGAGGCGGCCTGCCGCAAGCCCTCCTGCGTGTACCCGGGCATTTGCTCCAACCTCAATACCGACCACAACCCGCTGATCAAGATGTACCGCCGCGCGCGGGCCTTGAAGGGCGTGAAGAAAATCCTCATCAGCTCCGGCCTGCGTTACGACCTGGCGGTGCAAAGCCCCGAGTATGTGAAAGAACTCGTCACGCACCATGTCGGCGGCTACCTCAAGATAGCGCCCGAGCACACCGAGCAGGGCCCGCTCACCAAGATGATGAAGCCGGGCATCGGCAGCTATGACAAGTTCAAGCAGATGTTCGACAAGTACAGCCTTGAGGCTGGCAAGAAGCAGTTCCTGATTCCCTACTTCATCGCCGCCCACCCCGGCACCAGCGACGAAGACATGATGAACCTGGCGATCTGGCTCAAGAAAAATGGCTTCCGCGCCGACCAGGTGCAGACCTTTTATCCGTCACCGATGGCCACGGCCACGACGATGTACCACACCAACAAGAACCCGCTGCGCAAGATCACGCGCGACAGCGAAACGGTGGACATCGTGCGCGGCGAACGCCGCCGTCGGCTGCACAAGGCCTTTTTGCGCTACCACGACCCCAACAACTGGCCGGTGCTGCGCGAAGCGCTGAAAGCCATGGGCCGCGCCGATTTGATCGGCAATGGCAAGCACCATTTGATCCCGACCTTTCAGCCGCTGACCGATGGCAGTTACCAGAGCGCGCGCCGCAAGAACTCGACCACCGTGGCGCTGAAGACCACCACGCCGGTGAAGGGTCGCATCCTGACGCAACACACCGGCCTGCCGCCGCGGGACAACGGCTCGGGCAAGCCGGGCGGCAAACCGCCGGGGCGCAGGCGCGTTAACCAATAGTCTTGCTGGACGCGGACTGTGGGTGACGTTCGCGATGTCCGCTTTGTTCAGTCACACGCTGCGCTTAATTGGCTTGCTGCAACGATCACCTTGGCTATGATGTCACCCATGCATCTCCAGCTTTCTCCCCCCTCCGCCACTCTGTAATGCACCCGGCTTGATGCCGGGCTGCGTGTGCGGCTGCGCCTGCTGGCCCTTTCTGACGTCCAAACCTTCCGTGCGAGCGCATGGACGCAGAACCTTCTTTATGAATCCGCCAAACTAATCAACCATGAATATCACGGTCAACGAAGAACTGCTTGCCTATATCGATCCGCTGACGCCCGACGAACACGAGGCCCTGGAGCGTAGCCTCCTGGGCGAGGGCTGCCGCGATGCCCTAGTGCTGTGGGGTGAGGTGCTGGTGGACGGGCACAACCGCTACAGCATTTGCACCAGGCACGGCATCCCTTTCCATACCGTGCAGAACAGCCAGTTCAAGTCCATCGATGACGTCCACCTGTGGATGATTGACCAGCACCTGGGGCGGCGCAGCGTGTCTGATTTCCAGCGTGGCGTGCTGGCCCTGCGGAAGAAGGACATCCTCGCCGGGCGCGTGAAGCCTCCGGCTGGCGAGTTGCCGGCGCCAGCACCCGGGCCCGAGACGCCCAACACCTTGCTCACGCGAGATGCGATTGCCAAGGCGGCACGCATCAGCAGCAACACCATCAGCCAGATTGAAAAGATCCAGAAATCGGCCACGCCTGAACTGATGGCCGCGGTGAAGTCGGGCACGATTTCCATCAATGCCGCTGCCACTGTGGCCGCGCTGCCCGTTGAAGCGCAAGTGGCTGCCGCGGCCGGCGGCAGGAAAGAGCTGCAGAAAGCCGCCCGCCAGGTGCGTGAAACCAGGGCCGTGGCACGCACCGAGCCCGAATCACCCGAGGGCCTGATTGCGCGGCTCAAGCAGACTATCACCGAGCTCACTGCGGAAAATTCTGCGCTCAAAGCGAAGCTGGCTGAGCTGAACTTCTGATTTGGCAGGGCTGAAATCCCCGGCCGCTGAACGCTGGCGTTGCCTCAGAAGGAGGTCGCCACGTTGGGCCGGACCGCCGGCATCGGGCTATGATCGTGCCGATGCATCTCCAGCTTTCTCCCCCTTCCGTCACTCTGTAATGCACCCGGCTTGATGCCGGGCTGCGCATGCGGCTGCACCTGTTGTTCTGTGTGAAGAACAACAGCGCGTAGCCATGAGTTGACGCGCCTGCTCCATTTTTCGGCAACAAAACCCTGCGGGCAGGCGCACGGATGGAGAAATTTTTTCATGAAAACCCAAACATCGGCCACCTTGGCCTGGGGTGGTGTCCTGCTCGCGGGCGTCTTGTGGGGCGTGGGCGCGCTGGTCGCCCAATCTGTGATGGCTGGCGGCATGGCGCCGTACAGCTTGTCTCTGGCGCGCTTTGCGCTGGGCCTGCCGCTGCTGTGGTGGTGGCATCTGCGGCAAGCGGTGCCTGAGAAAAATGCAGAAAAAACACCGGGCGAATGGCGGCAATTGCCCTGGCGCGAACGGGCGCTGATTGTGGGCACGGGTCTGGCGATGGCCATGAATGTGACCAGCTGGTTTGCCGGCATCACCTACATTGGGGCAGCCTTGCCCACGGTGATTTCAATCTGCTGCGCACCGGTGATCGTCGCTTTGCTGTCCGTGTCGCGCGGCTATGAGCGCGCCAGCGGGCGGCTGGTGGCGGCGCTGGTCCTGGCACTGGGTGGGGTCGGGCTGATCGTGATGCCTGCGGAGGGCCTGAGCCTGCCGAAGGACTACGCCGTGGGCCTCGCCTGGTCGTTTGCTTCAGCAGGCCTTTATTCCGTGGTGGTGCTGGGCAATGCGCGCATGCCTGCGTATGTGCCGACGGTCAGCGCTTCGGCCTGGAGCATGACGGTGGCTGCGCTGCTGATGCTGGTGCTGGCCAGCGCGCAGGGCCTGACCTGGCCGCGCGGTACCACCGCCTGGCTGCAGGTGGGCTATACCGGCGTGTTCACCACTTCGATTGCCTACCTGGCATTTGCCTGGGGCGCGCGCCGCCTGTCGCCGACGGCGGCGGTGGTGGGCACGCTGATTGAACCGCTGGTGGCAGCGGTGGCCGCGGCATGGCTGTTTGGCCAGCCGCTGACAGGGCAGCAGGGTCTGGGGGCTTTGCTGCTGGGGGCTGCCATGCTGTTACTGGCACGCCGGCACCCAGCTTGAAGGGGCCAGAGAGCCTGTAAAGCTATGTATTCAGCAGCGAGTTCTGCAAGGGCCTCCAGAACAGCCAACCCGCCAGGACCATGCAGTGCAACACCACGGTGGCCCAGTAGGTCGTGCGGAAAGACTCCTTGCTCGATTTGTGCCGCAGGATGTGCTGGGCGAACCAGGCACCGGGCCAGCCGCCCAGCAGGCCGAACAGATGCAGCGTGTTTTCCGCGGTGCGCCACTGGCCTTTTTGCGCCGCGTATTTGTCGGTCCAGTAAACGAAGAACGTGATGAGATTCAGCAGCAGGGCTATTGCCAGCGTCAGCATCGGCAAGCGACCTGCCCAGATGCCCCACCCGATCAGCATGGTCCAGGCTAGCATGAGGAGCAGGGCGGGGCCGGCGGGGGCGGTGGCCGGGGTCACGGTTGCACGACGCGGCAGGTGCTGCGGGCGGTTGGCGCTGCGGCTACTCCGGGCGCCCTGAGCAGGTGCCCTGCGCGCGGGTGCGCCAACGGGCGCAACACGCGGAGCATAAGCCGCAGCCTGAACGGCCATCGCGCGTGGCCCCTTGCCGCCGACGTGAATTTCCTCAAACGTGACTATCAATCCCTCGTGGGGCGCTGCTGTGCCGCGAAAATCCTTCGCATGGAAAAAAATATCGGCGCTTGCGACCGCGCTGCGAATGAATCCGAATCCGCGCGCCGCGTCCCAGCGCACGATCGTTCCTTGTTGTCTCATGGGCTGATCTGATTTGTAATGGCCGGCTTATTTGGCCAGCGTATGCAGCGGAATATCTTTCTCTACCGCCAGCCTGTCCAGTTCCTTGCGCGTCTTGCCCAGCAGCCAGCCTGCTATCGCCTGATGCGTCGCGGGTGCAAACATCGCTTTCATGCCCGATCCCTCAACACCCGCAGCCGCGCACAGGCTGGCAGCAAAATGCGGCTCCAGCGCCGCCACCGTCACCCGTCCATCCTTGCACGGGTAGACGCGGTAGCCGGCGTGGCCACCGCCAACGGCCGCGCCGGGCTGGGTCAGGCCCCAGGCTCGCGGCAGGGCCAGGTAGCCTGCGGCGCCTGAAAGGGCCACCTCAAGGTATAGGCCTTTGGCTTTGCTGCGTTGGTGCATCACGGCCTGCAGAACGGCCTCGCTGGCCATCAGTGAGCCGCCCATGTCGGCGTAGAGCGTTGCGGGCAATTCGAGTCCGGTGACCAGGTCGTTTTCGGCCAGGTAGGTGAGATCGTGGCCGGGCTCTTCGGCGCGCTCGCCCGGGCTGCCGACGATGGCGACCTGGCTCAGGTGTGGGTGCTGCTTGTGCAGCGCCTTCCATGTGAGCCCCAGTTTGGCCAGTGCCGAGGGCCGGAAGGAGGTGAGCAGCACGTCGGCCTTGGCCAGTTCGCGGTGCAGCAGCTTCTGGCCGCGTTCGGTCTTGAGGTCGGCCACACCGGTGCGCACGCCGGCGTGCAGTGCGGCGTAGGCCGTGGCGTTGTACTGCTTCATCGGATCGCCTGATGCGCCGGCGGGTGCCCCCGGCGGCGCGGGCGGCTCCAGCTTCACGCAGCTGGCACCCATCTGGCGGCAGCGCATCAGCGCCGCAGGGCCGGGCAGGTTGAGCGCCAGGCTGACCACGCGCACGCCCTTGAGCGACTGAAGTGGGGCGAGGGTTTTGCGGGTGGGGGGCAAGTCAGAAGGCGGCATGGGTGGGGACCTGAAGGGACAGGAGGCTGATTATGGGTGAGCCCGGCGAGCTTCGCTGGCACCTGTCAGCCCGCCCCACCCGGAGACCACCTCGTGCCGGGCACTTGCTGAACGGCCATTCGCCGCCGTCAACCGGCCCTCGGCCAATCAAGCCGCTTACGGCGCCGCCACTCAAACCACTCCGGTCACAGCGGCAGGCCGACGTAGTTTTCTGCCAGCGCGGTGGAGGCCGCCTGCGAGTGGATCAGGTAGTCCAGTTCCGCCTCCTGGATCTTCTCCCCAAAGCCGCCTGAATCGGGAAACTTGTGCATCAGCGAGGTGAACCACCACGAGAAGCGCACGGCCTTCCAGACCCGGCGCAGGCAGGTGTCCGAGTAGGCGTTGATACCGCCCTCGCTGCCCGCATAAAACTCCGTCAGCGCGCGTGCCAGGTAACCGACGTCGCTGGCGGCCAGGTTCAGGCCCTTGGCGCCAGTGGGTGGCACGATGTGGGCGGCGTCGCCCGCCAGAAAGAGTCGGCCGAAGCGCATGGGTTCGGCGACAAAGCTGCGCAGGGGGGCAATGCTTTTTTCAATCGACGGGCCGGTCTGCAGTTTCTCCGCGAGATCGGGTGCGAGGCGTCGTCGCAGCTCGTCCCAGAAGGCCTGGTCGCTCCAGTTCTCGACCTTGTCATCGAGTGAGCACTGCAGGTAGTAGCGGCTGCGTGTGTGGCTGCGCATGCTGCACAGCGCAAAGCCGCGTGCGTGGTTGGTGTAGACCAGTTCATGGGAAACGGGCGGCGTGTCGGTCAGCATGCCCAGCCAGCCAAAGGGGTAGATGCGCTCAAAGGTCTGCAGCGCACTCGCCGGCACGCTGGCGCGGCTCACGCCGTGGTAGCCGTCACAGCCGGCAATGAAGTCGCACTCGACCTCATACGCGACACCGTGCTGCACGTAGCGCACCTTGGGGCGCTCGCCATCAAAGTCGTGCAGGCTCACCTGCTCGGCCTCGTAGGCGGTCGCCAGGCCCGCTGCGGCGCGGGCGTCCATCAGGTCGCGGGTCACCTCGGTCTGGCCATAGACCATGACCTGCTTGCCGCCGGTGAGGTGGTGCAGGTCAATGCGGTGATGGGCACCTCCGAAGTCGAGCGAGAAGCCGCCGTGCAGCAGGCCCTCGCGGTGCATGCGCGCGCCCACGCCCGCCTCGTCGAGCAGATCGGTCGTGCCTTGTTCCAGCACGCCGGCGCGTATGCGGCCCAGCACATACTCACGGCTGTGCCGCTCAATCACGATGGCCTCTATGCCGGCCTTGTGCAGCAGCTGGCCCAGCAAATGCCCGGCCGGGCCACCACCCACAATCGCTACCTGTACTCTCATCGTCGTCTCCTGGCCTTATTGAAGGCATGTTGTCCTGAGTTCCAAGCGTAGGCTGCTGTGCGTCGCGCCGCTAGGGGCTGCAGGGCGCCATTGCACGATGTTTGGCGTACTTGTGCGATGATCGCGCAATGGTCACTGCGAAAACTGCTTCCAAAACCGTTTCCCCTCCCCGGCGCTTTGAGATCTCCAAGGCCGACATGATCGAAGGCATGGCCAAGGGCATGGCGGTGCTGGAGAGTTTTGACACCCAGCGCCAGCGCCTCAATGCCACGCTGGCGGCCGAGCGCGCCGGCATCACGCGGGCGGCCGCGCGCCGCCATTTGCTGACGCTGACGCACCTCGGTTATCTTGAAACGGATGGCAGCTATTTCTGGCTGGCAGCCAAGGTGCTGCGGTTTTCAGGCAGTTACCTGGCGACGGCGCGCCTGCCGCGTGCCGTGCAACCCACCCTCAACCGGCTCGCCGCCCAGACCCAGGAGTCGTTTTCAGTCGTGGTGCTGGACGGCGACGAGATTGTCATCATCGGGCGCAGCGGGTTTGAGTGGAAGACGTTCACCGACGGCAAGACCGCGCCGGCCCGGCTGCTGGCTTACGGCCTGCATCTTGGGGCGCGTTTGCCGGCGCACGCGACCTCGACCGGCCGGGTGCTGCTGGCTGCCAAGACCAAAAGCGAGTTCAACGCATGGCTCAAGGCCAGGACCGAGGCCGGCAGCCTGGCCCGGCTGACGCTGCACACGACGACCGATCCCCGCAAGCTCCGGGCGCTGATTGACCAGGTGCGTCTTGACGACTACTGTGTCGCCAGTGAAGAGCATGAACTCGGCGTCCATGCGCTGGCCGTGCCGCTGCGCGACATGCAGGGGCAGACGGTGGCTGCGCTCAATGTGGTGTCGTCCCCGCAGCGGACGACGCCCGACGCACTGCGGCGCGATCTGCTGCCCTTGCTGCTGGACGCTGCGCGCGAACTGCGGCCCCTGTTATAGAGGCAGGCTGCGGCTCATAACTCTCACAACTCCTCGCCCGGCAGTGTGAAAAAGAATGTCGCCCCCTTGTCTGGCGCCGACTCGGCCCAGATGCGGCCACGGTGGCGCGCAATCACCCGGGCCACGGTAGCCAGCCCGACGCCGGTTCCGGCATATTCCGACACGCTGTGCAGCCGCTGAAAGGTGCCAAACAGCTTGTCGGCATAGGCCATGTCGAAGCCGGCGCCGTTATCGCGTACAAAGAACGCGCCCTGCGCCGTTGACCGGCCAACCGTGATCGTGGCCTGGGCCCGGCGTGAACTGAACTTCCAGGCATTGCCCAGCAGGTTTTCCATGACGGAGCGAAGCAGCCGGCCGTCACCGTGCACGAGCAGTCCGGGCTCGATGCTGCAGGCGGCCTGGCGCGTGCGCTCGCCGGCCTGCAAGCGCTCAAGAATTTCACTGGCAATGGCGCTCAGGTCTACGGGCTCGTGCCGCAGTTCCAGGCGCGCCACATGCGCCAGCGACAGCAGGCCTTCGATCAACTGGCCCATCTGGCCGACACCGGACTGGATTCGGGTGAGGTAGTGCTGCAGCTTCTTGCCTTGGTTACCCTGATTGCCGTGATTGCCGTGGAGCTCCTTGGCCAGCAGGCGGCTGAACCCGTCGACCGTCGTCAGCGGTGAACGCAGGTCGTGGGAGACCGAATACGAGAAGGCTTCAAGTTCTGCGTTGGACAGCCGCAGGGCGGTCTCGATCGCCTTGATCTCGGTGATGTCGGCGTCGATGCCGACCCAGAAGATGACTTCACCGCGTTCATTGCGCACCGGCGATGCACGGTACGACATGGTGTGGTAGGCGCCGTTCCTGGCACGCAGCCGCCGCGTCCCGGTGACCAGGGTGGGCTCTGTGCTGGGCACCCGCCAGTTTTGTGTCGCGGCAGCCACGTCGTCCGGATGCACGAGCCCGACCCAGCCGTGGCCGTGCCAGTCGGGCGGTGCACCACCGACGAGCTCATACCAGGCCCGGCTGAAAAAGGTGGCGGCGCCCGCCGGATCCACGGTCCAGATTGGCTGCGGCGCCTGCTCGGCCAGGGTGCGGAACAGCGCCTCCTGCCGCGACAGTTCACCGCTGCGCTGGATGATTTTTTCTTCGAGCCCGCTGTTCAGGTCCTTGACCTGGGACAACAGGTTGACGTTGTCAATCGCGATCGAGGCCAGCTGGGCCAGCTCCGTGGCCACGTATTCATCCTGCTGCGTGAATTCACCCTCGAACTTGTCCGACAAATGCAGCAAGCCGATGTTGCCGCCGTCGCGGCCGGTCAGCGGCACGGCCAGCCAGCCGTGCAAGGCCTGGTGTTGCCCGGCGGACGCGTTGATCCCGCACCAGCGCGGATCGGCCTGCAGTTCGGCCTGGGTCAGCCGCACGGCACGCCGGGTCTCGCAGGCCATGGCATGGATGCCTGTGCCCTCGGGGCTGTCGGTCCAATACGGCTGGCCCTCATATTTATCAGACAGCGACCGGGCCATGATGGCCTGCGTCCCTTTGCCTTCACGCCGCAGGCTGATGACCGACTGGTGTGCGCCGATGATGGCGCGGGACTGCTCGGCCACTTCCTGCATCATGGTGTCCAGTGCCTGATGCTGCGTGATGGCCTGGGCTGCATCCGCAACACGCTGCAGGGTCTGCAGGTAAGCCTGGACCTCCTGCTCGGCCTTGACCCGCAAGGTAATGTCGAACGCCACGGCAAATACAGCGTCCCGTCCACCGTATCGGATCACGCGGCGGATCAGTTCCACCGGGAACTCGGTGCCGTCTTTTTGTCGGTGCATCCAGAATTCGGGAGTGTCCATCGGCAGGCCGGCAGCCATGAGTTGCCGCAGGCGTGGCTGCTCGGCAGCGGGGAGCAGGTCTGCGGGCGTCATGGCGACGAATTCTTCGCGTGAATAGCCGTAGAGCCGGATCGCCGTGTCGTTGACGGCGATGTGGTGACTGTCTTGCCTGTCCATGACCCACATCGGCACTGGCGCGGCATCGAACAATGCCGCATGGCGCTGTTCGCTCTCGAGCAGGGCCTGCGCGGCCAGCTTGCGTTCCGTAATGTCCTGCAGCGCGCCGTGCATGCGTGTGATGTTGTCCTTGTCATCGCGAACTGCCTGGCCCATCGAGCGCACCCACACAGTGCGTCCGGCGGGCGTGAGCATTTCCAGTTCCACGTCGAAGGGCGTGCCGTGATTCAGGCAATCCTGCGCCACTTTCGTGGCCAGTTCACGCCACTGGGGTGCGCAAAGGCCTATGGCTGACTCCAGCGTTGGCGCAGTGCCCTTTGGCAACCCGAGAATGTGGGAGGCTTCATCGGACCAGATGAATCGCATGTCGGGGAGCTCCAGCGCCCAGCCGCCGAGCCTGGAAATGTGCCCCGCGATGCGCATCAAGCCGGTTTGGACCTGGAGCGTTGCCTCGGCCCGCTTGAGTTCATCGACGTCGGTCGAGGTGCAGTACCAGGAGACGATGCGTTCGGCGCGGTCGCGGTTCGGCGTGGCGCGCACCAGTTGCCAGCGGTAACTACCGTCCTTGCAGCGCAGGCGATGTTCGTTGGGACGGCTCTGGCCGGTGTCCAGCATGTGCCGCATGTCGTCCATGGTTCGCTGCAGGTCGTCGGGATGGACGTGGTCGAGCCAGCCGCCCCTCAGCGCCGCCTCCAGGGGCTCGCCGGTCACCTCGCACCATTGGTCGCTGACGAAGGTCAGCCTGCCGTTGCCATCGGTGATAAACACGATCTGTGGCATGGCCTGGGCCAATTGGCGAAAGCGCAAGTCGGTGCCCGCGCGTTTGTGTGACTGCCGGTACAGCAGCACCGACAGCAAAACCACCGTTGCCGCAGCGGCCAGCCAGATCACGGATGACAGCGTGGCAAAGCGCCTCCAGGGCTCCAGGACATCGTCATACAGGGGGGCGACCGTGACGAGCATCCCGCTGTACGGCGAGAGTGTGCGGTAAGAGACGACGCGCTCACGGGCGTCGACTGCGCTGGCAACGGTAAATGTGCCTTGCGGGCCGAGGGGAAGATGTTCGGTGAACAGGGGCTGGGTGGAAAAAAACTTGCCCATGGCCCGCTCATCGATCGGGCTGCGCATCATGAGCAGGCCGTCGCTGCGAAACAGTGCGATCGCACCGCCTGCGCCCAGGTCGATATCCCGCCAGAGGGTGTCGAAATAGGGTGGCTCCACCGCAGCGACGATCACGCCCGTCAGTTCCCCGCTGGCCGAGCGCAAGGGGCGCGAGGCGCTGATCAGCCAGGTGCCGGTAGTGCGGCTGCGCACCGGGGCGCTGATGTGAAAGCCCGTGGCCGGGCTCTGCTGGTAGATCTGAAAATACTCGCGGTCCGCCAATTGGGTGCCGATGTTGCCGGTGTCCGAATCAAAAACAATGCGGCCCTGGCTATCCAGTATCCAGAGGGCGCGCGCGAAAGGCAGCTCTTTAAGCTGCTCGCGCAGCATGGCCCGGCCTGTATCTCCGGTCAGCCGCTTTTCCGCTTCGAGCGCCTGCAGCCGGCTGGCTGCCAGTTGCAGGCGCTGGTCGGCGGCCTGGAAGGTACGGCTGGTCTGCTCTGCAATCACCTGCGCCAGCGACCGGGTCAGCTTTTCACCGGCTAGCAGGGCTTCGTTTCGCAGGTAAAACAGGGCGACCGCAACCACGCAACCCGACACGACGATGAGGGCGGTGGCCGTCCAGATGATCTGGCGCCCCACGGAGGCATACCGTTCGGGGTCTTGTGGGAAATGGGACTGCCGGAAAGGCGCGTCTTGCCAGGGCCACCGCATGCGTCCCGACCTTTCAGTTTGCCCTGTCACCAGGTCCTGCGGGTGACGGTGGCCAGTTGCTCAGTAAGCGGCGATGATGCCATGCGGGGAGCGCTTTGTCGATTGCGCCTGCGCGCGGCTCAAACCCCCAGATACAGCTCAAGCAGTTCAGGCCTGGCGTGCAGCTCGGCCGAGCTGCCCTCAAAGACCACCTCGCCCTTGAGCAGGATCACATTGCGGTCGGTGATCTGCGTGACATGCTTCCAGTTCTTGTCCACGATCACGCTGGAGATACCTGTTTCCCGCACCAGTTGGCATATTCGCCAGATGTCCCGGGCAATCAGCGGCGCCAGGCCCTCGGTGGCCTCATCCAGGATCAGCACATCCGGATTCGTCATCAGCGCCCGGCCGATGGTCAGCATCTGCTGCTCCCCGCCGGAGAGCTGCTGCCCGCCATGGCTAAGGCGCTCCTTCAGGCGCGGAAAGGTCTCCAGCACACCATCGATTTCGTGATTCCTGAGGGATCGAGGCGACCAGAGGTGACCGAAGGCCTTTTTTAAATTGACGGCCTCGCGCCTGTTTTCCGTCAGGGTGGAGGTTGCGCGCTTGTCGCCGCAGTGATTGGCAGCGCCTCCTGCGTGGCGAACCACGCGTCTACCAACCCTGCAAACCCGCCAGTTGGCGCATCAGCCTCAATGTTTACCGACGCCTCAATGGCCTGGCGGCGCAGCTTGGCTACCTGATGCACATCGTCAATCGGACAGTCGTAATGAAAAGCCCCCCAGCACCTCCAGCGTTCTGCTTGAACCGCCGTATGCGGAACCGCACGTGCGGTGGTGTGAGAGGGCTGAGGGAGTCATTTCTTACCCTACTCAATTCCTAGTCCAGCCCGGCCAACGGTCGGATTTTCAACCAAAGCGCAGCGTGCAAGGTGCGCGACAGATTTTCTAGCGGGGGCCAAGAAAGCGTGGCTTGGCTGGATCAAACCTCGTGGCTAGACTGCACTTCACCACGAATCACGGAAGTGCTCATGAAACACGCCAACCCATGGACCCGACTTTTTCGGCAGTTGCTCTTGCCGGCAGCGCTGCTGGTTTCCGCTGTCGCCGCTGCACAGCCTGTCTTTCCCAGTAGGCCCATTCGAGTGATCGTTCCGTTTCCGGCCGGAGGCACCAGCGATCAGGTTGCGCGGCTTCTCGCGCCCTCCCTTGCCGCCACATTGCACCAGCCGGTTGTGATCGAAAACAAACCCGGCAGTAGCGGCATCCCGGGCACGCAGATCGTCGCGCAGGCGCCCGCCGATGGCTACACGATCGGCTTGTTTCCTTCCGGGCACGCGATCAACGGTTTGCTGCAAAAGCTTTCTTACGACGCTCGCCGGAGTTTTGCCCCAGTCATGCTGATCGGGTCGGTGCCGCTGCTTGCTGTGGTGAGCGCCCACTCGACGGTGGGCTCATTTCGCGAGTTCGCGGCGCGCGCACGACTAGCTCCAGGCAAGTTGTCGTTCAAGTCGGGCGGAGTCGGCGGCTCGGACCACCTCGCCACCGAGCTGCTCACACGCAGCACCGGCATCCAGATGCTCAACGTGCCGTACAGGGGCGATCCGCCAGCGGCCATGGATATCGTGGCCAACCAGATCGACTTCGGACTGTTCAACATCACCTCGGTGATCCAGTTGGTCAAGGCTGGCAAGCTGAAGGCGCTGGGCATTGCCAGCGAGCAACGCAGCGCGCTGCTGCCAGACGTGCCCACCCTGCAGGAGCAGGGGGTTGCCGGCTACACGGCAGGTTCGTGGCACGCCATCTTCGCGCCTGCCAACACGCCGCCTGAGGTCGTGCAGACGCTGAACGACGCGATCAACGCAGCGATCGCCAAGCCCGACATCGCGGCGCAGCTTCGCGACCTGGGCATCACCGTGGCCGGTGGACCACCCGCACGGCTCGGGCTGTTTCTCGATGCAGAGATCTCGAAATGGGAAAAAGTGATCCGCGAGGTTGGCATCTCGGCCGACCGCTAGGCCCTGCACTAACTTCTTTATAAACCCGGCCGCAACGGCGGCTGCCTTCATTCACTACCAAAGGAACTTTGATGCATTTTTTTGACGATTCCCTGCTGCCGGAAGTACAGCAAAAGCTGGTGATCCAGGTCGCGCCTTACGCCCCTGGTTTTCTCGTCGCCGACTCCGACGACATTCCTGTCTCGATGGATGAGCAGGTACAGAAGGCGGTCGACTGCTATAACGCCGGCGCAACCGTGCTGCACATCCATGTTCGCGAAGCCGACGGCACCGGCAGCAAGCGACTGTCCATGTTCAACGAGATGCTGGCGCGACTGCGCGAAGCGGTCCCGAAGATGCTGTTGCAGGTCGGCGGATCCATTTCCTTCGCGCCGGAGAACAAGGGCGACATCGCACGCTGGCTCGACATGGACACACGGCATGCGTTGGCGGAACTCACGCCCACGCCGGACCAAGTGACCATCGTAGTCAACACCAACCAGCTGAACCTGCTGGAACTCACGTCCGAGGACGAGATTGCCGGAACGTCCTGGGAGATACCCGAGTACCGGCATGCCTACTCCGAGATGGTCGTGGAGGCCAGCCCCTCGTTCTACCTGGAGCATCTGAAGCGGCTGCAGAAGGCCAAGGTGCAGCCGCATTTCATGCTGCTGCACGTTCACCAGCTTGAGACGGTGGAGCGGCTCATCCGGCGCGGCGTCTTAACGGGCCCGCTGAACCTCAACTACACTGCCGCCAGTGGCGGTGGCGCGGGGCACAACCCGGCCGACATGATCGAGTTCATTCGTCGCACGCCGGATGGCGCCGTGCTCACCATCGAGGCGACGATGCGGTCGGTCCTGCCCATGTGCACCATGGCCATCGCCATGGGCCAGCACGTGCGCGTAGGGATTGAGGACAACCTGTGGGGCCGCAAAGGTGAGCGCATGACCTCGGTCAAGCAGGTCGAGCAGATGGTGCGCATCTCGCGCGAGCTCGGACGAGAGGTGGCCAGTGGCGGCGAGGCCAAGGCCATCTACCGCATCGGTGAGCACTGGACCGGCCCGGAAGAGACGCTGGCCCGACTTGGCATGCCGCCGAATCGTCGCCCCGGCCAGGTGGGTGTCCCGGTGCGCAGCGCGTGGTAGACGACGTGTCCGCAATCGCAGCCCCAACTCCCCGTGCGCTTCTGCTCGGCCGACGTGCGCTGGTGGTCGGCGGTGGCGGTGGCCTAGGCTCCGCCATCGCACGCTCACTGGCCGCACAGGAGTGCCGCGTGGCAGTGGCTGGGCACAATGTCGAGACGCTCGCGGCTAGCGTGCCCGATCTGCGCGCGGTGCGGCTCGACCTGCTGGACCACGCCTCGATCGACAGCGCAGTCGAGCAAGCTGCCGACGTGCTTGGCGGCCTGGATCTACTGGTGAATGCCGCGGGGTCCGTGGCTGGCGGCCGCTTCGAGGAGACCTCGCTCGCACAATGGCGCCAGTCGATCGACATCAAGCTGCTTGGCACGCTGCAGGTCATCCGCGCGGCCCTGCCGCACCTGAAGGCGTCGCGTGGCACCGTGCTGACGCTGACCGGGCTGTACGGCAAGGAGCCCCATGCCGGCCAGATCATCTCTGGTGCCATCAACGCAGCGCTGGCGAACAGCCACAAGGCGCTTGCGTCGGACGTCGCCCGCGACGGCGTGCGCGTGCTCAGCCTGTGTATAGGCGGTTTCCTCACCGACCGGCTGATGCAGATCGTGTCGGCCAATGCCCGGCGCGCCGGCCGCAGCGTCGATGAGCAGCTGCAGCACGAGCAGCAGCAACTGCCGCTGGGTCGCTTCGGACGCCCGGAGGAGCTCGGGGACATCGTCGTCATGCTGGCTTCACCGCAGTGCACCTACCTCACCGGCTCCACCCTCACCATCGATGGCGGGGCCGCGCACGCCATCTGAACCCAAGGAAAAAAATGAACATCGCTGCGCACATGCAGAAATACCGGCAGTTCGACGACGCGCGCCAGCGCTTGCAGCCGCTGGAGGACTTCGACCTCTGGTACTGGGCCGTGAGCTCCGCTGGCACCACCCTCATCAACGCGGCGCTCCACACGCTGGGTGTGACCCGTGAGAACCGGCACTTCGCGACCCAGGTTCCGGACATCTACGCGGTCGCCGACTCGGACGCCACCTGGCATTACGAGCTCGCGAGCGCCTGCGATCTGATCCACGCCGGCATTCCGGAACTGCCCTCGATGCCCGCGCAGCTCAAGCCCGCGTTCGAGGCAATGCATGAGATCGAGCGTTACCGCAATCCGTGCATCCGCGGCGAGCATCCCGTCACCCCCGAGCTGCTGCGCACATTCGAACAGGCATATACGAGGGTCCGACATGTGACCGGTACCGTGCTGAAGGAGGATCTCGCATGAAGCCGGAACTTCACACCGCCAGGGCTGCGCGCATCCTGCGCTCGCTCGCCAAGCTGGACCGCGCTGCCTATGAAATGCGTATCGAGGCGGCCATGCTTGCCGGCACGCAATTGCTCAACGTTGGGCTGCATGAGCTGGGGCTAACGGCCCCGTCGGAAGACACCATGCATGCTGAGTACCTTGGTGGTCCTGCACGGATCAAGGCCGATCTGCTCGCGCCTGGATTGGTTGACTTGCTGCTGCAGATCGAGATGCTTCGGCCCGGCTACGTGCGGGGAGATCTTCCGAACGGCGAAGAGGCTGGTGCACGCGCGCTGGATCTGCTGCAGCAGATCCAGCTTCGGGTCTGCGGGCGTGCGGACCGCACCTGCGCTGATGTCGATGCGGGCGACCGCTGAACAACGTGAAAGGACATGAAATGGATCTCGAATTGCAGGGCCGCACGGTCCTCATTACCGGTGGTTCCAAGGGCATTGGCTGGGCTTGCGCCCGCGCCTTCGCCGCCGCCGGCTGTCACATCGCCCTGGCTGCACGGGACGCGGCCATGCTTTCCGAGCGGGCGGCAACACTGGAACGGGATTACCGCGTTTCGGTGCGCACTTATGCGCTCGATTTGCGTGACCGTGACCAACGCCTCGAACTCGTGGACCGCAACCGCGACGCGGATATCCTTGTCAACAACGCAGGTGACATTCCCATGGGGTCGGTCGAGGCTATCGGCGACGAGGCCTGGCGAAATGCCTGGGAGCTAAAGGTATTTGGCACCATCGACCTCACCCGCGAACTGCTGCCCGTCCTGCGTGCGCGTGGCGGTGGCGTTATCGTCAACGTGATCGGGATGTCGGCAGTGAATCCCAGCTACGACTATTGCTGCGGCGCTACTGCCAATGCCGCCCTGCATGCGTTCACGCGCTGTGTCGGCATGGGATCCAAGTCGTTCGGCGTGCGCGTGGTGGGCGTGCTGCCGCCGGCGACCCGCACCGAGCGCCTGCAGGCCGTGATGAAGCAGCTTGCACTGGCTCGCTACGGCGACGAGAGCCAGACCGAACGCCTGCTGCAGGAGCGCGTCTGGCCGACTCCGATCGAGCCCGCACAGGTCGCCGACAGCGTCGTCTGGCTCGCATCCGCCCGCGCGAGCCATCTCTCGGGCGTCATCCTCAACCTCGGCAGCTGAGCCGGCGACGCGCTGGCTTTACTTTTTTCGGAGTCATCATCATGTCCCAAGCTCCTCGTTCCCCGATCTCCCGACGCAAGGTTCTGGCGGCCGTCCTGGCTGCTGGCGTCGCCAGCGTTAGGACCGCCTGGGCAGCGAACTTCCCTGAAAGGCCGATCCGCATCGTCGTCGCCTATCCACCCGGCGGTTCAGCAGACATCCTTGCGCGGCTGGTGGCCACACAACTTGCGTCCGAGTTCGGCTGGCAGGTCGTGGTTGACAACCGACCCGGAGCCGCCGGTATCACAGGCACCGCTGCCGTGGCGCGTGCGGCCCCGGACGGCTACACGCTGGTGCTAGGCTCGGGTGCGACGCACGCAAGCTTCCTCAGTCTGTACCCGGCGTTGCCTTACCATCCGTTGCGCGACTTCGCGCCCATCACCAACCTGGCGTCGCTCAGCAGCGTACTGGTGGTGCACCCGTCGGTCCCTGCGCGATCGGTGCGTGAACTCATCCAGTACGCGATGGCCAATCCTGGCAAGCTTGCCTTCGGCTCCGGTGGCAGCGGCTCCAACGCCCATCTGGCGATGGAACTGTTCAACCACATGGCCGGTGTGCGCATGCTGCATGTGCCGTACAAGGGCAACCCGCCGGCCCTGCAGGACCTGATCGCCGGGCAGGTGCAGGTGATGGTCGCCAACACGCCGTCGGTCATCAATTTCCTGCAGCAGGGTAATCGTCTCGTCGGTCTGGCGCTTGCCGGTTCGACGCGCAGTACGGCACTACCCGACCTGACGACGGTCGCCGAATCGGGGCTCCCCGGCTACAACGCCGAGGTATGGCAAGGCCTGCTCGCGCCCGCCGGAACACCACTGGAGGTGGTTGCCACCCTGAATGGTGCGGTGCGCAGGATCATGCGCCAGCCCGCTGTGTTGAGCGCCCTGGAAAAGATGGGCGCAGTGCCAGTGGACAACAGCCCCGCCGCCTTCGCCGAGCAGATCAAGGACGACATCCGCACCTACGGAGATATCGTCCACACGATCGGCCTCAAGCTGGATTGACATGACCGAACCCAGACTGTCCCCTCTGCCCGCACCGCGGGGCGAACGCCTTGCCGAAGAACTCGGCCTGCCCGCGCGCACAGGCTCGCTGCTGGCCTTTCGCGTGGTCGCGAATCACCCGGACCTTGCTCGCGGCATCTTCACGCAGCATGCGGCTCTGCGCCACCAAGGCCGCCTGTCCGAGCGCCACCGTGAGCTCCTGATCATGCGCGTGGCCTGGCGCGCCGGCAGCGCGTACGAATGGTCTCAGCACTGGAGCGTCGCCATTGGCGCAGGCGTGCCACCGGAACATTTGCTTAGTGTCAGGCAATGGCACCAGGCGGACTGCTTCTCGCCGGCGGACCGTGCCGTGCTGCAGGCCGTGGACGACGTGTTCGAGCAAGGTGAAATCCTTCCCGCGAGTTGGGAGCGTTGCATCGAGGCGCTGGGTGACCCGTTGCTGGCCTTGGAGGTAGTTGTGGCCATCGTGCACTGGCGTGGCCTTGCCGTGCTTTTCAGAAGCCTCGCCATTCCCCTGGAGACAGGCGCCGTGGCGTGGCCGCCAGATGGTCACTCGCCTGCGGACTGCGTGCCGCCGACGGGGGAGGCACGATGACGCAAGCCAATGAATTTGCTCCGCTGGCCGGCGTGCGCGTCCTTGACTTTTCAAAGGTGTTAGCGGGGCCGCTGTGCACGCAATACCTTGCCGACATGGGCGCCGATGTCGTGAAGGTGGAGCATATCGACGGCGGCGATGACACGCGCCAGTGGCCGCCGTTTGCGGAAGGTGCGGGCACCGTCTTCCTCAGTGCCAATCGCAACAAGCGCAGCATCGCGCTGGATCTGAAGTCCGAAGAAGGCCGGGCGGTGTGCCACCGCTTGGCGGCTGCCGCCGACGTGGTGGTGGAAAGCTTCGGACCCGGCGTGGCCGAGCGATTGCAGGTCGATGCCGCGACGCTGGCGGTGTTCAATCCGCGGCTCGTCCATTGCAGCATCACCGGCTTCGGCGCCACTGGGCCGCTGCGCGAGGGCAAAGGCTACGACCTGGTGTTGCAGGCCTATAGCGGCATGCTTTCAATGACCGGCGATGCCGGTACACCTCCGGCTCGCAGCCCTTTTTCGCCGGTGGATCAGGGCACCGGCCTGCACGCGCTCTCCGGCATCCTGGCGGGGCTGCTTCAGCGGGAGCGCACCGGCCGAGGCGTTCGCGTGGAAGCGAGCTTGTTCGACACCGCGACGGCATTTCTCGGTTACCTGCTGCAAGGCTATTGGCAGCGTGGAACCGAGCCGCAGCGCGTCGGCTCCGGGCATGAGTCTCTGTGCCCATACCAGAGCTTCGAGACGCAGGACCGGCCGCTGATCCTCGGCGTTGCCAGCGACGGGCTTTGGCGAACCTTCTGTGCCGTCGCGGATGTGCCGCAGCTTGCGCAACGCCAGGACCTTTCCACCAATGCGCAGCGCGTGGTCCACCGCGCAGAGGTGGTGGCGCAGGTGCAGGCAGTCCTCGCGACGCGCACGCGGGCGGAATGGATGCGGTTGTTCCATGATGCCGGAATTCCGTGCTCGCCTGTCCACTCCCTCAGCGAGTTCGCTGCGGATGATCACCTCGAGGCCTCCGGCATGGTGTTCGACTATCCCACCGACGGACGAGCCGCCGTGCGCGGGGTGGCGCAACCCTTGCGATTCGATGGCCAGCGTGCCGGAGCGCGGCGTCTGGCGCCAAAGTTCGGCGCTGACACCGTGCAGGTACTCGCCGAGGCGGGCTTTGACGCAGCGGCCATCGATTCACTCTTCGTCCGTGGTGTGGTCACCGCACCGTCCATTTAACTATATCGCGGCACGCCGCCACCTATCCATGAACTTTGCAGCCACTGACAATCAACTGGAAATAGAGCACGCCATCACCCGAATCTGCGGCCGCTTCGACGCCTCCTACTGGCGGCGCAAGGACAGCGAGGGTGGATTTCCTCATGACTTCCATGCCGCACTTGCGGAGGCTGGATGGCTGGGCATCGCGATGCCCGAGGAAGTCGGCGGCGCCGGTCTGGGTATCACCGAAGCGGCGATCATGATGCGCACCATCGCCGCCTCCGGCGCCGGGCTTACCGGCGCGTCGGCCGTGCACATGAACATCTTCGGCCTGCACCCGGTGGTGCGCCATGGCACGGCAGAGCAGCGCCTTCGCTGGCTGCCGCCCCTCATCGCCGGCGAAGAGAAGGCCTGCTTCGGGGTGACCGAGCCTGACGCAGGGCTTAATACGCTGAGCCTGAAAACGCGTGCGGAGCGCCGCGCCGACCACTACGTCGTGAACGGACAGAAAATCTGGATCTCAACCGCGCAGGTCGCGCACAAGATCCTCCTGCTGGCGCGCACAAGCGAGCGCAATCCGGCCGAGCCGACGCGGGGCTTGACGCTGTTTTATACCGACCTCGATCGCAGCCGCATTGAGGTACGCGAGATCGAGAAGCACGGCCGCAAAGCCGTCGATTCCAACCAGCTTTTCATCGACGGGCTGGAGGTTCCGTTCGAAGACCGCATAGGCGAAGAAGGCCGCGGCTTCGAATACATCCTCGACGGCATGAACCCGGAGCGCATCCTGATCGCGGCGGAAGCGGTGGGCATAGGCCGAGCCGCACTGGAACGGGCGCGCATATATGCGGGGGAGCGGTTCGTGTTTGGTCGGGCCATTGGCCAGAACCAGGGCATCCAGCATCCCTTGGCGCAGCGCTGGATCGACCTCGAGGCGGCCGACCTGCTGACGATGCGGGCCGCGTGGCGCTACGACGCCCGCTTGCCTTGCGGGCCGGACGCGGGCGCCGCAAAGTACGCGGCGGCCGAAGCGGGATACCGGGCCTGCGAGACCGCGGTGCTCACGCTGGGTGGCATGGGGTATTCAAAAGAGTACGATGTTGAACGGTATCTGCGTGAGGTTATGATCACGCGAATCGCCCCTGTGACACCGCAGTTGATCCTGAGCTACATCGCTGAGAAAGTGCTACACCTGCCCAAGTCGTACTAGTGCTGCGCTCATCGTGCGATGAGCGCTTCATCTCCACCTGCCATGAGCACTTCATCTCCACCTGCTCCCCGGCGCACGCGGCTGCCGCCGCTTAACGCGATTCGCGCCTTTGAGGCGGCCGCGCGTCACCTCAGCCTTGCGAGCGCTGCGGATGAGCTCGGTGTGACGCGAGCCGCCGTCGGTCAGCAAGTGCGGCAGCTCGAAGAGGTATTGGGCCTGCAGTTATTCCACCGCGGCCCCGCTGGATTGAGCCTGACCGAGCGCGGGCGAGGGTACGCTGTAGCCATCGCGCATGCCATGGGCATCCTCGTCGATGCAACGGACACCTTGAGCGGTATTGCCGCGGGGCAGAGTCTTCGAATCGTGGCGCAGCCGAACTTCGCGCTCAAGTGGCTGGTGCCGCGCCTTCCGGCGTGGCAGGCACTCCACCCCGAGCTCTCACTCTCGCTCAGTACCGGCAGTGTGCGCTTCGATTTCGGCGATCAGGAGGCGGATGTCGCCATCGTGTACGGCCAGGAGTTTGCCAACGTCCAGTCACATCGGCTGTTCGAAACCAGGATCGTGCCGCTGTGCAGCCCGCAACTCGCTGCGCGCCTGGGAACGGTGAACGACCTGCAGTCCATGCTGATGCTGCGTTCAAAGTACCTGCCGCAGGAGTGGCCGACCTGGCTCGAACTTGCCGGGGTGCCGCTGATCGACCATCGCAGCGGTCCGATCTTCGATTCCACGCTCCTTGCCGTAGAGGCCGCTAAGGCGGGTCTGGGCGTTGCGCTTGGACAGCTGCCATTCGTGAGGGCCGAACTCGAACGTGGTGAACTTGTGGTGCCCTTCGACATCACGATCCGCCAGGAAATGGGTTGGCACCTGATCTATCCGTCCGCAGCGCGATGGGTTCCAAAAGTCGCAGCCTTCCGCGACTGGATTCTGCAGGAAGTCCGTGTCTGAATCATGCCGGCGCTGCCCCGGCCCCCGTCGTTGTCGGTGAGCGCCAAAGGCTGGGCAATCGGCGCGTCTACCTCCATGTCAGCAAGACTCACCGCCTCAGCTCCATGTGTCCGTGAAAAACTGGCAACTTCAGCGAGAGCTGGAAAGGTTTTCTAGCGGGCAAGAAGAAAGCATGGGTTGTGTCAAGCGATATGCGATTCCTATACTGCGCTTCGAACTTTTTCAAAGGACTCCAAACATGCTCGCTGCCAAGATTGCCATCGTGATTCCTCTCCTCGCTTCGATCGGGCTGATCCAGCCAGCCACGGCACAGGATTGGCCCAAGCTTCCAGTACGAATCGTCGTTCCCTATCCCGCAGGCGCGGGCGCGGCCGATACCTTGGCCCGCAAACTTGGCGATCGCCTGGCCCAGAAATGGCACCAGCCTGTCGTCATTGACAACAAGCCCGGCGCGGTCGAGATTCTTGCCGCCACCGCCGTCGCCCAAGCGAAACCAGATGGGTACACGCTGCTTCTCTCCACTGACGCGGCGCTGGAAACGAATCAATTCCTCTTTTCAAAGATGCCCTACGATCCGTCGAAGGACTTGACGCCGATCACGCATCTTGTCGACAGCCCGTTCGTCTATGTGGTCAACAATGACAGCCCCTATCGAACGATGCACGACCTGCTGGCCGCAGCAAAGGAGCGGCCGGAACGAATCTCCTACGGGTCCAATGGCCTTGGCGGCAACATCCATATCACGGTCAACTGGCTGGCGAAATCGACCGGCGTGGAGTTCCTGCATGTGCCCTACAAGGGGTCGGTGCCCATCTTGCAGGACCTGCTGGCCGGCAGGGTGGATTTCACGCCATTGCCACTGGCGCCCATGGCGGGATTTATCAAGGAGAACCGCGTGCGCGTGCTGGCCACCTCGGGATCGTCCAGGCTGCGCGTGCTGCCGCAAGTGGCGACGCTGGAAGAACTGGGCTACAAGGACATGGATGTCAAGATCATGTTCGGGTTGAGCGGGCCTGCGAATCTGCCACCCGCGATTGCCAATATGATCGCGCGCGACGTGGCCCAGGTCTTGAAGGAGCCCGACTTCGTGGCCACCAGCCTGGACCCGTTCGGGCTCGTTCCGGTGGGCAATTCCCCTGCGGAATTCGCCCGCTTCYTGTTGGTGGACCGTGAGAAGCAGCGAATCCGAGTCAAAGCGGCGAACGTGAAGCTGGACTGATCCGAAAGAGTTCGCGGAACTCGCAATCTTGCCTTCTGTGCTGCCCTGCGTGCAACGTGCTGCAGGGCTTTTTTGGGTGCGCCAGGCATGGCGCGTAGCGCCGTGACTGGCGCTGTCCGGTTCGCTGTGGTGGCGAACTGGATGACTAAGAGGTGAGAGTCCTCTGCACGCCCTGCAAGGGGAAGTGCTAGCTGAACGGCAAGGGTGTCCACCGCGAGGCGGAATCTGAAGGAAGCCGCAAGCAAAGTGCTGGCCTGACTCCAGGCGAGCGGATATGAGGCGGCGTAGCGGGGTGAGCGGGCCCAGAGTTGCAAAGCCCAGTACTTGCACGGAACGCTACGACGTAAATCCGACAGGCATAAGCATGAAGGTCACGCGAATTGCCCTGGGAGATCTGCCATCCTGCCTTGTGGGCTACCGGCATGGTGGCGGGATGGCAGAAGTCAGCAGACGCCGTAGTAGCCGCTGAAACCACAGTGGCGAAGGGCTGAACCTGTCACGAGCGGAACGTCACGCATGCTTTTTGAGCGAACAGGACAGAAGTCTTGGAATAACCCAAGGGCCTGTGTCAGCACTGTAGGGGTCGGAAATCCCGAAGGTAGGCGCGGTATCCATTGGACGCCAGGCGACACGCGGCACGAAACGAACTCACGGTCAAGGGCCGAAGGCGCCAGGCCCGACAGGAAACGCCGGATACGTGATCCGTACGTCCGGTGTTGTGAGGACGGCGGGGGCAACCCCGCCTCCTACCCAACAAAATTGCCAAAGCATGCAAGCAGAGGCTCCTGTGTTTAAACTCCGAGATACTTTTCAAGAAGTTCCGGCTGGGCATGCAGCTCGGCCGAGCTGCCCTCAAAGACCACCTCGCCCTTGAGCAGGATCACATTGCGGTCGGTGATCTGCGTGACATGCTTCCAGTTCTTGTCCACGATCACGCTGGAGATACCTGTTTCCCGCACCAGTTGGCAGATGCGCCAGATGTCCCGGGCAATCAGCGGCGCCAGGCCCTCGGTGGCCTCATCCAGGATCAGCACATCCGGATTCGTCATCAGCGCCCGGCCAATGGTCAGCATCTGCTGCTCCCCGCCCGAGAGCTGCTGCCCGCCATGGCTAAGGCGCTCTTTGAGGCGCGGAAAGGTCTCCAGCACCCGCTCATAGGTCCAGTCGCGCTGGCCCCGCGTGCCCGCGCGCGCCGCCATCTTCAGGTTCTCCACCACGCTCAGGTTGCCRAARATGCCCCGGCCCTCCGGCACATAGGCCACRCCCAGCCGCGACACCTCATACGGCGCCCGGCCCAGCATCGGCCGGCCCATGATGTCAATCGAGCCGGCCCGCGGCCTGACCAGCCCCATCAGGCTCTTGAGCAAGGTGCTCTTGCCCATGCCATTGCGCCCCATCAGGCCAATCGTCTCGCCGCGACCCACCGCAAAACTGATGCCGCGCAGGATGTGGCTGGCCCCGTAGTAGGTGTGGATGTCTTTCGCATCAATCAACAGATTTCTCATAAAGTCTCCAGTCGGCCGCAGCGCCGGGCCGCCCCAAGCAAGGCCAGCCCCCTCGGGGGGCAGCGAAGTACACGAAGTGACGAGCGTGGGGGCCATATCATGCGTGTTCCTCGCCCAGGTAAGCGGCCTGCACCCCGGCATCGGCCCGTATCTGCGCCGGCGAGCCACTGGCGATCACCTGGCCGTTGACCATCACCGTCAGCTGGTCGGCCAGCGCAAACACCGCATCCATGTCGTGCTCCACCAGCAGCATGCCGTGCTCCTGCTTGAGCGCCAGCAGCAGCGCCACCATGCGCTCGGCCTCCGCCACCCCCATGCCCGCCAGCGGCTCGTCCAGCAGCAGCACCTGCGGCTCGGTCGCCAGCGTCATGGCAATCTCCAGCTGGCGC
>NZ_JBFUJT010000010.1:0-178001 GCF_056401235.1 Polaromonas sp. P4_F9
GGGCCGCGGAACCGGCTTTGCCGGGCCGCAGGCGCAGCGGCCCCCTCGGGGGGCAGAGAGCTACACGCAGTGAGCGAACGTGGGGGCATCATTTATTCGATCCTGATGCCGCGCGTCTGGATGATGTTGCCCAAAATGGCAGCCTCATCCTTGACGCGGCTCTTCAAGCCGTCGGGCGAGGTGCCCACGGCTTGCCAGCCCTGGTTGAAGAGTTTTTGCCGCGTGTCCGCGTCGCGGATGATGCGTGGCACTTCCTGCGCCAGCCGCGCCTGGGCGGCTTTGGAAAGGCTGGCCGGGCCGATCAGTGCTGTCCAGACTTCCAGGTTGACATTCTGCAAGCCGGCCTCCGAGAGCGGGGGCACGTCGGGCACCAGCGAGGAGCGCCCACCCGCCAGACCAATGGCCCTGAGCTTGCCGGAACGCACATGCGGCATGGCCACACCCGGCGGGATCAGCGCCATCTGGATTTGCCCGCCCAGCATGGCGGTCACCACCTGCGGGTTGCCCGGAAACGGCACATGCACCGGCAGCACGCCCGGCGCACGGCTCTTGAGCAGTTCCATGCCCAGATGGGCGACCGAGCCGTTACCCACCGAGCCGTAGTTCCACTGCCCGCCACCCTCGCGGGCGGCTGTGAAGAATGCGGCTCCGCCAGGCTGGCCGGCCGGCGCTACCAGCACCAGCGGCGCGGTGGTCAGCAGCGAGATGGGCGCAAAGTCTTTGGCCGGGTCGTAGGGCAGCTTGGGGTACAGCAGCTTGGCCGAGGTCAGGTTGCCGTTGATGACAACGCCCAGCGTATGGTCGTCGGTGGCCTTGGCTACCTGGTCGGCGGCAATGTTGCCGGAGGCACCGGGTTTGTTTTCAACAATGACCGGCTGGCCCAGTACTTTGGACAAGGGCTCGGCCAGCGTGCGCGCGGCCATGTCGGGCGTCGAACCACCGGGAAAACCGACCAGAATACGGACCGGCCGGGTTGGCCAGGGGCTGGCAATCTCTGCTTTTTTTGAGCTATTTTGTGCTCCAACCCAGGCGGGAATGGTGCAGGCGGCTATCAAAAGTGTGGCGCGGATTGCGGCGTTGGAGAGCGCGGCAAGCGTTTTCATGGGATTCTCCGGAAACTGTAAAACTTTCATTGGAACAGTTTTGAGGGCTCGATTCCGTCGTACATCCACTTCAGCCCGGCAAACCCGGCACTCTCCGTTCCGCTCTGGAACAACTGGTTGCGCAGCTCGCGCTGCACCCCCGCCGCATGGTAAATGTCACCATAAAAGCGGGCTGTCAGCTGCACGCGGCCGGTGCGCAGGTAGCGGGCCTGCTGGTACTTCAAAAAGGCCTTCTGGATGTCGCCGCGGGTAAAGCGCAGTGCTTCGCGCAGCACCACGGCATCTTCGATGGCCTGGCCGGCGCCCTGGGCCAGGTACTGCATCATGGGGTGCGCCGCATCGCCGAGCAGCGTCACGCGCCGGTCCGTCCAGTTCTTCACGGGTTCACGGTCGCACAACACCCACATTTTCCAGGTTTCGATCTTGCCCAGCAGTTCCTTGACCTGCGGGCATGCCTCGGCAAAACGCTCGTTCAGCTCGGCCGTGTCGCCAAAGGTGTTCCAGCCTTCGTCGTACTTGTTGCTGTGGAACACCGCCACCAGGTTGAACAGCTCGCCCCGGCGAAGCGGGTAGTGCACCAGGTGTGTTTTTTCGCCGCCCCACAGCAGCACGTCGTCACTCCACAAATGGGCGGGCACGTCTTCGCGCTTGAGCACCGCGCGGTAGGCGATGTGGCCCGACACGCGCGGCTTGCCGTCACCCACAACGACTTCCCGTATCCTGCTCCAGAGGCCGTCGGCGCCAATCAACGCGCTGCCCTGCACGGTTTCGCCATCGGCCAGGCGAACGCTGACACCCCCTTCGGATTGGTCGAACGACTCGACCTTGGCATGGGTGCGCAAGGTTACATGGGGCTGCGCCCGGCAGGCATCCAGGAACACCTGATGCAGGTCGGCGCGGTAAATGACGCCATACGGAAAACCATAGGTGGCCCGGGCCATGTCGCCCAGCGCCACGCGAACGACTTTCTCGCCGGTACGCACATCGTTCATGCCCAGACCCGCCGGGAAAAATGCCACGCGATTAACGACTTCGGTCAACCCCAGATAGTCGAACATTCGGAAGATGTTGGGACCGAGCTGGATGCCGGCGCCGATTTCACCAAAAGCGGCGGCCTGCTCCAGCACGGTGACGGGATGGCCGTCCTGCGCCAGCACCAGGGCCGCCGCCAGGCCGCCAATGCCGCCGCCCGAGATGATGAGGGGAGATGTTTGTGCCATGATTTTTACAGGATGAAAATCGGGAAGGGTTCGGGAGAGGTTCGGGAATAGCCCGGGAAATACCAGGGCGCCCATAAATGATAAGTATACATATCATTTATTGACTTGGTACTTACCCTGAGCGTTTAAACTCCGCACATGGCAAAAAGCTTTAATTTCAGTGACGCTCCGGGGCACCTCATTCGCCGGGCACAACAGCTTGCAGTGGCGATCTTCATGGAGGAGACGGCGGGTTTTGACGCGACGCCGGTGCAGTTTGCCATCCTGAACGCGCTGATGGATGACCCTGGCGAAGATCAGATCACGCTGTCAGGGCGGGTGGCGTTCGACCCAGCCACTTTCGGTTCGGTGATCGGGCGGCTGGAGGCCAAAGGCTGGGTCAAGCGTGAGGCAGATCCGGGCGACAAGCGCCGCAAACTGCTCTGGATCACGCCGGAAGGGGAGAAGGTTGCGCTGCAGATGAAACGCGCGGTGAGCCGGGCCCAGCAGCGCATTGTGGGTCCGCTGGATCCTGACGAGCGGGCGCAACTGGGCGCGCTGCTCGGCAAGATGATCGCCGGGCACGAAAAAGCTGCCAGGCAATGATGGCATCTCAATGATGGCATCCTGAAGGCAGTAAATAAGAAAAACAAAGAAAAACAAAGAAAAGCGGGGCTAAAAAACCCCGCTTTTCTTTTGGTCGAACGGTTGGCTCAGGCCGATTTGGCCAGCAGGTCGAAATGCTCCACGGTGGGCGGGCCAGCAAAAAACGGCCCGACAATGGCGCGCCAATCGGCAAAGGCTGGTGACTGGCGGAAGTCCACGGTGTGATTTTCCAGCGTCTCCCAGAAGATTTGCAGGATGTAGCGCTCGGGGCTCTCAATGCCTTTGTTGACTTTGAAACCCTGAAATCCCTTGGCCTTGGAAATCACGGTGCTGACGCCACGCTGGATGGCTTCGTCAAAAGCGGCTTGCTGGCCGGGGTGGATGCGGATGTCGGCGAGTTCGAGAATCATGAACGGTCCTGTGTTGATGTTGCGCACTATCGGGGTCAATACTGCGTAGGGGGTAACTCTACTGCCAAACCATCGAGCGCTGCGGTCAGCCTGATCTGGCAGCTGTCAAATCACGACAGCCGCGCGCCGGTTCAGCAACGCGTTGGCCAGGCTGTAGGCTGTCACCATCGAGGTCTTCGGGTTGGTCGAAGAAGCTCGGCCGTCGATGCGGATAGAGATGCGCCCGCTCGCGCCATCGGCCTCGATTTCATGGACATTACCGTCCACCTGTGGGTCTGCGATCAGTTCGACCTGGGTTTCGTCGAAACCCAGGCCCGCCAGTGCAATGGTTGCTGCGACATTGGCATTTTTCGGATAGGCCAGCGCCGCCATGCGAGCGCTGCCGCTGAAGAACACCGTGGGCCCGGTCAGCGCGTCGAGGTCGATGCAGGATTCGGCGGCCGTGTCGCGCCAAGCGGCAGGGGGCTTGCGTGAGCGGTATTGGACGAAACTGAGTTCGGCCCGCCGCGCCGCGCCGAGGATGTCTATGCCGCCGACGGCACCAGAGGCCAGCAACAGCTGGCGGCCACTGTTCTCAGCGGCCCGACAGAGCCTGTTGTGGCGCGCGGCATCCGCCAATGAGCCGGCCGAAACCAGCAGCAAGTCGCATCCCGCGCGCAGGACCTGTTCACCGTAGGCATCCACGGCCTGGTGGCCCGCGCATTCAACAACGATATCCGGCGCGCTGTGCAGCAGGTCCGCAAGCGAGTTCCATCGCGATGGGCCGGGATCCGAGCCTGGAGGAGGGGTTTTGATGGCTGTGCTGCCCATGACCAGCGCGCCTTGCACATCGACCAGGTCCGGCGACGTTTGAAGCACCCGGCACAACTCGGCGCCGATCGCCCCAAAACCGATCAATGCGACCCGCAGGGGCGGCTTGGTGGACTTGGTGATGATTTCCTGTGACATGGTGATTTTTTGTGGCGCTGTTTCCGCTGATGCCGAATTAGAAGCGGGAGGCCTGTCTCCATACAAACGGATTTTTTTGCTGGATTGATCACCTGGCGTGCCGAATGTCAAAACTGCGGTTAACGGCTGCGTCGAATCCGAACGATCGGCTATCGTTGCCATCGGGTTTAACTGCGCGCAAATTCATATTCACATGGCCAACAACAAATCGGGGTTGATCGACAGCCTTTTTACAGCGTCGCCATTGGCACGGGCCAATGTGACCTTGAGACAGCTTCGCGCCTTTGTTGCCTTGGCGCAGGCCAAGAGCTTTACGGCTGCGGCGAAACAGATTCACATCACCCAGTCCGCGCTAAGCGCGCTGGTCCGGGAGCTCGAGGAGGAAGTCGGCTCTCGTCTGTTCGACCGGACCACACGCAGCGTCGAGTTCACGGCCGCCGGGTTGGAGTTGCTGCCTGTGGCACAACGCGTCCTCCACGACCTGAACGGCGGCCTGGAGGTGCTGCGTGATCTGAACCTCAAGCGCAGGGGCCGCGTCACAGTTGCCGTGACGCCGCTGCTGGCGGCCAGCTTCGTGCCATCGCTGTGCGCGGCGCTCGGCCGACGGTTCCCCGAACTGCGTGTGGTGGTTCACGACCGGCTGGCGGCGGACAACATCCATGGCGTACGCTCGGGCGAAGCCGACCTGGCGATAGGGAACTTCGGCCCGGTGAGTGACGACATCGCGCTGACATTGATTGAAGGCAGCCGGGTTGGCGTTGTCATTCCCCGCGGGCACCGCTTCGCCGCCCGGCGTGGCGTGAACTGGGCGCAGCTCGTCGGAGAGCCCTTGATCCTGTTGAACAAGGAGAGTGCCTTCCGCCAGGTGGTCGAGCAAGCCTTGTCGCGGGCCGAGGTGATGCAGGAGCCCGCCTACGAAGTGGCCTACATGGGCACAGCCATCGGCTTGGCGCAGGAGGGGCTGGGGATCGCCATCTGCCCCTTGCATGTTGCGCGGTCGCTTGACAGCACGCTGGCGCGGTTTGTTCCAATGGTCGGCCCTGCGGTCACCGATGGTGTTTACATCGCAACCCTGAAGGGGCGCTCGCTGTCCCCGGCCGCGCAGGCGTTCGTTGACCTCATCCTGGCCGGTCGGCCATGGGCTTCACTGACGGGTGTGAAAATCGGCAAATGAGCGCAAGCGCCCTTGTCCTTTGGGGACACCCCAGACGGATGGCAGTGTCAGCAAGACCGTTTCAGTCCTGGGCCACCTGCAGCACCAGTTTGCCAAAGTTTTCCCCGTTGAAAAGCTTGAGCAGCGTCTCGGGAAAGGTGTCCAGGCCGACCACCACGTCTTCCTTGCTTTTCATGGTGCCGGCCCTCAGGTAACCCGCCAGCTCAGCCACGGCCAGGTGGTAGCGGTCGGCGTAGTCAAACACGACAATCCCTTCCATGCGCGCCCGGTTCACCAATAGCGAGAGGTAGTTGGCCGGACCCTTGACGGGCGTGGTGTTGTTGTACTGGCTGATCGCGCCGCAGATGATGATGCGCGCGCCGCGTGCGAGTTTGGCCAGCACCAGGTCGAGAATCTCGCCGCCCACGTTGTCGAAGTAGATATCAACGCCTTTGGGACAGTGCTCCTTCAGGCCGGCCCGCACGTCGCCGTTCTTGTAGTCGATGCAGGCGTCGAAGCCCAACTCGTTAACCACCCAGTCGCACTTGGCCTTGCCACCGGCAATGCCGACCACGCGGCAGCCCTTGAGCCGGGCGAGTTGGCCCACGGTTTGCCCCACGGCCCCGGCCGCGCCAGAGACCACCACAGTCTCGCCCGCCTTGGGCTGGCCGACGTCCATCAGGCCAAAGTAGCCCGTCATGCCCGGCATGCCCAGCACATTGAGCCACTGGGTCAGCCCCAGGTGCGGATCGATCTTGAACATGCCGCTGCGCTTGACCTGGTCCGCCGGAATCAGGCAGTACTCCTGCACATTCAGCCCGGCATTGACATAGTCGCCCACGGCAAATGCCGGGTTTTGGGAGGCGATGACCTTGCCCACGCCGCCGGCGCGCATGACGGCGCCAAGCTCGACCGGCGGGATATAGCTTTTGGCATCGTTCATCCAGCCGCGCATGGCCGGATCCAGCGAGAGGTAAAGGGTTTTGACCAGCACGCCGCCTGGGCCGGGTTCCGCCACCGGTTCGGTGGTGAAGTCCCAGTTGGCGCGGGTGGGCAGGCCCGCCGGGCGGCTGGCCAGGCGGATCTGGTGGTTAACTAATTCGGTGATGGCGCTCATGAGGTGTCTCCATGGAGGGCAGGTTGCAGGTGACCGCTTTTTGCGGCCGCTGCGCATGGTAGCCGCGCCAGGCCCGGCAGTGAGTCGCGCAGGTGATTCGGCGGAACCTGTACAGGTCGGCAACACTTTTACAGGCTGTGCGGATAGCTGGTACCCAGCATTTCAGTTTATGCTTTCAGGATGAAGCTTCACAACTATTTCCGCTCCTCCGCCTCCTTCCGCGTCCGGATTGCGCTGGAACTCAAGGCCCTGGACTATGAGTACATTGCCGTGCACATTGCCCGGGGTGACCATAAAAAAGAACCCTATGCAGCCCTTTCTGCCGACACTTTGGTGCCGCTGCTGGAGGTGGACGGTGAAAAGCTGTCGCAGTCGATGGCCATCATCGAATACCTGGACGAGAAGCATCCGTTGCCACCACTCCTGCCCGCCGATGCGGCAGGCCGCGCCAAGGTGCGTGCGCTGGCCCAGTCGATTGCCTGCGAAATTCATCCGCTCAACAATCTGCGCGTGCTCAAGTATCTGGTGCGGGAGCTCAAGGTGGAGGAAGAGGCCAAAAACACCTGGTACCGCCACTGGTGCCGCGAAGGGCTGGAAGCCTTCGAGCGGCAGCTGGCCCAGTTGCCGGCCTCCACTTATTGCTACGGCAACACCCCCACGCTGGCCGACTGTTGCCTGGTGCCGCAGATTTTCAACGCCAAACGCTTCAATGTGAACTTCGACGGTTTGCCGCGCACCATGGCGGCGTATGACGCCTGCATGGCGCTCCCGGCGTTCCAGAAGGCCCAGCCTTCGGCCTGCCCCGATAACGAAGCCTGAAAATGTGGCCCCCACGCTCCCCACTCCGTGTGGTTCGCGAGGCCTTGCAGGCCGCGGCTCGCGGGACGCGTCGCCTCTGTCGCCTGTCCAAACCTGCTCAAGCAGGTTCGGAGCCGCAGGCTCCAGCCCCTCGGGGGCTAATTTTCCTAGGGGCGGCCCGTCGGAAAATTGCTCTGCAGACCAGGTCGCTATGGATGCACGCTGGCTGATTCCCGACTGGCCTGCGCCCAAAGGTGTTCGGGCTGTGTTCACAACCCGTTCAGGAGGCGTGTCTGCCGCGCCCTACGACAGCATGAATCTGGGCGACCATGTGGGCGACTTGCCTGAGCGCGTGGCCACCAACCGCTCGCTTTTGCAGGGTGCAACCGGCACCCGCTCCGTATTCCTCAAGCAGGTTCATGGCAGCGAGGTGCTGGAGCTTGGCCCGGACACCGCCGATGGCCAGCAGGCCGATGCCTGCGTCACGGTGCAGTCCGGGCTGGCCTGCACCATCATGGTCGCCGATTGCTTGCCTGTGCTGCTGGCCACTGAAGACGGGGCCGTGGTAGCCGCGGCGCATGCCGGCTGGCGGGGGCTGGCGGGTAGTGGAACTCAGGGTGGGCGAGGTGTTCTGGAGACGGTTTACAGCTCTTTTACCGCGCTCGCCAGGAAAAGGCGGGCGCAGGATACTATCAAAATAGTAGCCTGGCTGGGTCCGTGCATTGGGCCCTCGGCGTTTGAGGTGGGCCCTGAAGTCAAGGCGGCATTTGAAGCTGCACAGCCTGAAGCCGGTAGCCTGTTTGCGCCGGCCGGGGCAGGCAAGTACCTGGCCGATCTGCCCGCGCTGGCCCGCCTCCGGTTGCAGGCATTGGGCGTCACGCAAATTTATGGCAATGACGGCAGTGCTCCCTGGTGCACCGTGAGCAATCCCTCAAGGTTCTTTTCCCACCGGCGGGACGCGGGCGTTGGCGGCAACGGTTTCGGCACACCGGGGCGCATGGCTGCCTGCATCTGGATGGAATGACGGGGTTGCCGTGTCCGAGATCGCACCGGCGGCGTCAACATCATCACCTGCATCGGCGCGCGTTCGCTGCGCGAACTCTTCGGCCTCGCGTTTTTTGATCGCCCTGCTGCGTGCCGGGGCACCCATTAGGTAAACCACCAATGCCGCAGGACCCGCGCCATAGAGTACAAAGGTAATAAGCGCTCCCAACACCGTTCCGTTGCTGTTGGTGGCTTCAGCAACGCTCATCATGAGCACGACGTAGATCCAGGCGATGACAATCAAATACATATAAAACTCTGAGTTCGGTCAGAAATTTCGAAGAAAACCCTACGATACTGAAAGCCTGTGTAAAAAGGCGAAAAAAGGGTCTTCAGGACTCCATCTCATCAAGGAGGCAAGATGAATTCTGACGCACAGTGGTCCCAGGCGGCCCGACAGATGCAAGAAACTTTTGGCGCGGGCTTCCAGCAGGTGCTGGGCGCATTCGGAACAGCGAGCCCCCCAGCCGGTTTGCCGCAAATCGATCTGTCCACATTCCAGCAGGCTCTCCCGTCCCTCCGCTTCGATCCTGTCAAGCTGCAAGAACTGCAGCAGCAATACGTCCAAGACGCCTCAGCGCTCTGGAACCAGGGCGTTCAGGCCGGTACCGCCGCCGCCGTCTCTGACCGGCGCTTTTCCGGTGAAGCCTGGAATGCAAACCCTGTCTCCAGGTTCTCGGCCTCCGCCTACCTGCTCAATGCCCGCACCTTGATGGGACTGGCCGAGGCGGTGGAGGGCGATGAAAAAACCAAGGCGCGCCTCCGATTTGCCGTTGAGCAGTGGATGGCGGCAACGGCACCCAGCAATTTTCTGGCCCTGAACGCCGAAGCCCAGCAAAAAGCCATTGCCAGCAAGGGCGAGAGCATTGCCCGGGGTATCCAGAACCTGTTGCACGACATGAAGCAGGGCCATCTGTCAATGACGGACGAAAGTGTTTTCGAGGTGGGCAAAAATGTTGCCACGACCGAAGGCGCGGTGGTGTTTGAAAATGAATTCTTCCAGCTGCTGGAGTACAAACCACTGACGGCGAAGGTCTATGAAAAGCCCTTTCTGCTTGTTCCGCCCTGCATCAACAAGTTTTATATTCTGGATCTGCAGCCCGACAACTCGCTGATCCGCTATGCAGTCAGCCAGGGCCACCGGACTTTCGTGGTGAGCTGGCGCAACCCCGACGAGTCCATGTCCGGCAACACATGGGATGACTACATCGAGCACGCCGCCATCAAGGCCATCGAGGTGGTGCAGGAGATCACCGGCGCCAAGACCATCAATGCGCTGGGATTTTGCGTTGGTGGCACGATTTTGGGAACGGCGCTCGCCGTGCTCGCCGCGCGCGGCGAAAAGCCGGTAACCAGCGTCACGTTGCTGACCTCGCTTCTTGACTTCACCGACACCGGAATCCTGGATATTTTCATCGACGAAAATTCCGTCAAATACCGTGAGGCGGAGATGGGAAAAGGGGGCCTGCTCAAGGGGCAGGACCTGGCGGCTACTTTCAGCTTCCTGCGGCCCAATGACCTGGTCTGGAACTACGTGGTGGGCAACTACCTGAAAGGCGAAACGCCGCCGCCGTTTGACCTGCTGTACTGGAACAGCGACTCCACAAACCTGCCGGGCCCGTTTTACGCCTGGTACCTGCGCAACACCTATTTTGAGAACAACCTGATCAAGCCAGGCAAAACCGTGGTGTGCGGCCAAAAGGTCGATTTGGGCAAGCTCGACATGCCGGTTTATATCTACGGCTCGCGCGAGGACCATATCGTGCCAATTGGCGGGGCCTATGCGTCAACGCAGCAGCTGCCGGGCAAAAAGCGTTTTGTGATGGGCGCTTCGGGCCATATTGCTGGCGTGATCAATCCACCGGCCAAGAAAAAACGCAGTTACTGGACCAACGACAAGCTGCCGCAGGGCAAGTTTCCCGCGGAGCAGGCTGAGTGGCAGAAAAATGCCACGGAACACCCCGGCAGCTGGTGGACGGACTGGTCCGACTGGCTCAAGGGCCATGCCGGCAAGCAAATTGCCGCGCCCAAGGGCTACGGCGGTCGCCAGCACAAGAAGATCGAGCCCGCGCCGGGCCGGTACGTCAAGGTGAAGGCCTGAAGATGACCGTCTCAATCTTCATCTCAAACCTCCATAAAAACATGGAAAGTATCCAATAATTTACTGGGCTCAGGTATCAAAAAAGCCCATGGCAGACGTTCAACCGACGGGTACCTCCGGGAGAATGTCACGACAAGATTTGCAACACGACTTCACACCAAGGATAGACATCATGGAAGACATTGTTATCGTTTCAGCAGGCCGCACGGCCGTTGGAAAATTTGGCGGTTCCCTGGCGAAAACACCTGCAACCGAACTTGGCGCAGCCGTGATCAAGGCGGTGCTCGAGCGTTCAGGCTTGAGTTCCGAGCAGGTGGGCGAAGTCATCCTCGGCCAGGTTTTGACGGCTGGGGTGGGCCAGAATCCGGCGCGCCAAGCCGTGATCAAGGCGGGCTTCCCGAACGGCATTCCCGGACTGACCATCAATGCCGTTTGCGGCTCCGGCCTCAAGGCCGTCATGCTGGCGGCGCAGTCCGTGGCGACAGGCGACAGCGAAATTGTGATTGCCGGCGGTCAGGAGAACATGAGTGCGGCGCCGCACGTGCTGAACGGCTCGCGTGACGGCCAGCGCATGGGCGACTGGAAAATGATTGACTCGATGATTGTGGATGGCCTCTGGGACGTCTACAACCAGTACCACATGGGCATCACCGCCGAGAATGTCGCCAAAAAATACGGCATTGGCCGCGAGGCGCAAGACGCCCTGGCGCTGGCCAGTCAGACCAAGGCCGCCGCTGCTCAGGACGCCGGTAAATTCAAGGACGAGATTATTCCGATCTCCATTCCGCAGAAAAAAGGCGACCCGCTGGTGTTTGCGGCCGACGAGTTCATCAACCGAAAAACCAGTGCTGAGGGCCTGGCCGGCCTGCGCCCCGCGTTTGACAAGGCTGGTGGCGTCACTGCCGGCAATGCCTCGGGCCTGAACGATGGTGCGGCGGCGGTGATGGTCATGACGGCCAAAAAGGCTGCCGCGCTCGGCCTCAAGCCGCTGGCACGCATTGCAAGCTACGCCACGACCGGCCTGGACCCGGCCTACATGGGCATGGGCCCGGTTCCGGCATCGACCAAGGCGCTGCAACGCGCCGGCTGGAAGGCGCAGGATCTGGACTTGCTGGAGATCAATGAGGCTTTTGCCGCGCAGGCCTGCGCGGTGAACAAGGAAATGGGCTGGGACACCAGCAAGGTCAACGTCAATGGGGGCGCAATTGCCATCGGCCACCCGATTGGTGCGTCCGGTTGCCGCATCCTGGTGACGCTGCTGCACGAGATGGCGCGACGCGATGCCAAAAAAGGTATCGCCAGCCTGTGCATTGGCGGCGGCATGGGCGTGGCGCTCACGCTGGAGCGCTGACCCTCAGGTAAAACAGCCCGATGCCCGCGCAATTACCCCGCTGAAGGCTATTGAATAGATAGCCGATCGGAATGGAGCAGGGTAGATTAGGGCAAACAAGAGCAACGCAGAGTAACTCAGAGCAAAGCAGAACAATTTCGCAAAATTGCATATCAAGGAGAACGACATGACGAAGAAAGTAGCGTATGTGACCGGCGGCATGGGTGGTATTGGAACCGCCATTTGCCAGCGGCTGGCCAAAGATGGCTTCACGGTAATCGCGGGTTGCGGACCCACGCGTGATTTCACCAAATGGCTCGACGAACAGAAGGCGTTGGGCTACACCTTCTATGCATCGGTCGGCAATGTGGGCGACTGGGATTCCACGGTGGCCGCCTTTGACAAAGTCAAGGCCGAGCATGGCCCGGTGAGTGTGCTGGTGAACAATGCCGGCATCACGCGCGACGGCCAGTTCCGCAAGATGAGCAAGGGCGACTGGGATGCGGTGATTTCGACCAACCTCGACAGCATGTTCAATGTGACCAAGCAGGTCATTGAAGGCATGATTGAGGCAGGCTTCGGCCGCATTGTCAACATTTCATCGGTCAATGGCCAGAAAGGCCAGTTTGGCCAGGTGAACTACTCCACAGCCAAGGCCGGCCTGCACGGCTTTACCATGGCGCTGGCGCAAGAAGTGGCGAGCAAAGGCGTGACGGTGAACACCGTCAGCCCGGGCTATATCGGCACAGACATGGTCAAGGCCATACGCCCTGATGTGCTGGAGAAAATTGTGGCCGGTGTCCCCGCCAAGCGCCTGGGCCAGCCGGAAGAGATTGCCTCCATCATTGCCTGGATTGCGTCTGAAGAAGGTGGTTATGCCACCGGCGCGGACTTCTCGCTCAATGGCGGTTTGCACATGGGCTGAGTGCCCGCATGCAGGATAAAAAAACCCGCCTCGGCGGGTTTTTTTATTAGGCACTTGACTTGATGACTGCAGATCGTACCGGTCACGGCCAAATTTTTAGCGGAGGTTCAATCAGGCTTGATGCGCGCCTGCCGCACGATGTCCTTCCAGATGGCCTGTTCACCGCGAATGAAGGCTGCGAATTCTGCCGGCGGCTGCCCGCCAATGGTTGCGTTGTCGCCCGCAAAGCGCTCAGCCGTTGCGGGTGATTGCAGCGCCTTGGCCGACTCCTGCTGCAGGCGCTGGACAATCTCGACGGGTGTGCCGGCCGGGGCCAGAATGCCGTACCACTGCACCGACTCGAAGTTGCGGTAGCCCATCTCGGCCACGGTGGGGACGTYCGGCAGGGCTGGCAGTCTGGCCGGCGTGCCCACGGCAATCGCGCGCAGGCGGCCACTGCGGATGTGCGGCAGAAGCGCTGGTGTTCCGGCAGAGAAAACCTGCGTCCGCCCTGCMAGCAGGTCGGTCAGCGCCGGTCCGGTGCCGCGGTAGGGAATATGTGTCATGAAGGTGCCGGTGACCAGCAGGATCGACCGGCCATGTGGATCCATTTCGACTGTTCAGCAGGAGCCCATCATCGATTTACGCCGTCTTGAATATTTTGTGGCCGTTGCCGAGGCCGGCAGCTTCAGCACGGCTGCAGCGGTGCTGGTGATGTCGCAGCCCGCGCTTAGCCAGCAGGTGGCCCTGCTCGAACAGGAAATCGGTCAACGCCTGCTCAACCGCACAGGGCGTGGCGCCGAGCCTACCGACGCGGGGCTGGCGCTGCTGACGCATGCGCGGGCGATTTTTGAGCTGGCGGAACGGGCCCGGGCTGACATGCAGGAGCGCAAGCTCATCCCCAGCGGTCGCATCACCATCGGCCTGCCGCCGCGCGTCGCCCACGCCATGACGGCGGATCTGGTGGAGCGCTTTCGCGCCGAGTTCCCTGATGCCGCCATCAGCGTGGAAGAGGGGCTCAGCATTCGCCTGCGTGAATGGCTGGTGGCCGGCCGCCTCGATGTGGCGGTGCTGTTTGACCCGCCCGCGTCGCCGCTGCTGAACATCGAAACCCTGGCGCGCGAGCCGCTGGTGCTGATGGCCTCCACCCCGTTGCCCGCCCGCATTCGCCTCGCCGATGTGGCGGCGCTGCCGCTGGTGCTGCCCAGCCGGCCAAACTCGCTGCGCCAGCTGCTGGAGAGCGAGGTCAAGCCGCGCGGCTACCTGCTCAAGGTGGTGGCCGAGGTGGACTCCATCAAAACCGTGTTGTCGCTGGTGGCGCGCGGTGTGGCCGCAACCGTGCTGCCGGCCAGCGCCATACGGGAGTGGACGCATGACACACCGCCTTTCATGGCTGCCATCCATGCGCCGGTGATTCGCAACCGCCTGTGTATTGCGGTTCCCAAGGCGCGCCCGGCTACCCGCCTGAGCCGCTCTCTCGTGAACCTGACACGGGAGCTGTGCGAACAGTATTACGGCGATGCTGCGCGCCAGCGAAAGCCGTGAACCAGGTGCTTCAGAACGCGCACTATCTCGCACTGTCGCGGACGATCACGCACTATTTTTGCTTCGGCTTGTTTTCTTCTGACTGTAGTAAATTAGGTCGGCGCCGCCTTGCGCGGCTTTTGTTCGCGCCCGCCTCTCTCCGCCTCTTGTTGAAGGAACCCCTCCCGCATGCCCCATAGCGTCTCCCTTATCAGCACCATCGCCGCCGGCCTGGGTCTGGCTTTGATCTTTGGTTTTGCGGCTGCACGGCTTCGCTTGCCCGCCATCGTTGGCTATCTGCTGGCAGGCGTGATCATCGGGCCCTTCACGCCGGGCTTTGTGGCCGATGCCGGGATTGCCAGCCAGCTTGCCGAGATTGGCGTGATGCTGCTGATGTTTGGTGTCGGTCTGCATTTCTCGCTGGATGATTTGCTGGCGGTCCGCAAGATTGCCATACCGGGTGCTGTGGTGCAGATGGCCGTGGCGACCGCGCTGGGCATGGGGCTGGCGCACTGGTGGGGCTGGAACCTGGGTGGCGCGCTGGTGTTCGGGCTTTCACTGTCGGTGGCCAGTACGGTGGTGTTGCTCCGCGCGCTTGAGAGTCGGGGGATTCTTGATTCCGTCAACGGGCGCATTGCCGTGGGCTGGCTCGTGGTGGAAGACCTGGCCATGGTGCTGGTGCTGGTCTTGTTGCCGCCGCTGGGCAGCTGGCTATCTGGTAAAGCCGATGCTTCCGCCGATGTCAACATTCTGTGGAAAACGCTGGGCATGACGCTGTTGCAGGTCGGCGGCTTTGTCGCGCTGATGCTGGTCGTGGGGCGGCGGTTTTTTCCGTGGGTGCTGTGGCAGGTGCAGCGCACGGGTTCGCGTGAGCTCTTTACCTTGTGCGTGGTGGCGGCCGCCGTCAGCATCGCGTTTGGTGCGACAGCGCTGTTTGGCGTGTCGTTTGCGCTGGGCGCATTTTTTGCCGGCATGGTGATGCGCGAGTCCGAGTTCAGTCACCGTGCCGCAGAAGAGTCGCTGCCGCTGCGTGACGCTTTTGCGGTGCTGTTCTTTGTCTCGGTCGGCATGCTGTTTGACCCCTGGGTGCTTCTTGAGCGCCCGTTGCAGGTGCTGGCGGTGGTGGGCATCATCATTGTGGGCAAATCGCTGGCGGCCGGCCTGCTCGTCATGGCGTTTCGCTACCCGCTCAATACCGCGCTCACGGTGTCTGCCAGCCTGGCGCAGATCGGCGAATTTTCTTTCATCCTGGTAGCCCTGGGTGCGTCGCTTGGACTGTTGCCGCCGGAGGGGCAAAGCCTGGTGCTGGCCGGAGCGCTGATCTCGATTGCGCTGAACCAGCTGGTCTTCAAGGCTGTTGAACCTTTTCAGCAATGGATACTGGGCAAGTCCGCACTGGCTCGCAAACTGGAAGCACGTGACGACCCAATGGCCCAGCTGCCGGCCAGCACTGAAGCGAAGTATCTCTCGCACCATGTGGTGCTGGTCGGTTATGGGCGGGTAGGGCGGCGCATCGCGGAGGCGCTTGGGGCCCACCACATCCCTTTTGTCGTGGCCGAGCAAAACCGCGAGGCAGTTGAACGGCTGCGGGAGCAGGGTTTGCCCGCGGTGTCAGGTGATGCTTCGGAGCCTGATGTGCTGATTCAGGCGCATATTGCGCAGGCCCGCATGCTGGTGATTGCCACAGCCGACACGCTGGATGTGCGGCAGATGATTGCGACGGCCCGGGCGCTTAATCCGGCGATTGAAACCGTGGTGCGCACGCACAACGAGGCCGAGGCCAAGCTGCTGGAGCAGGAGAATGCCGGCAAGGTGTTTCTGGGGGAGCATGAGTTGGCGCAGGCGATGACGCGCCATGTGCTGGAGCGCTCCGCCGCCAGTGTTGCGCATTAGCGGAGGCTTTTAAGCCCGCACACGAACGAAGCGCGGCGGATCGTACCGCTAAACGCACCAGGTCCCTGCAGACGTGGGGTTGCTCATGGAGCAGCGTGTTCAATGAAGACCGAGAGGTGAGGGTGCTCACGCCTGATCAACTGGGCCTCGTGGCCGTCGGTATGCATCATCTGGAAATCGGAAAAATCGAATCCGGGGCCAACCATGCAGGCCACGAGGGTGAATCCGTCGGGATGACCGGCCAGGGGCCGGGCGGCTTGCCAGAGGCCCGCCGCAATGACGTGCTGGGGTTGATGCGAGAGTGGCCCGGCCATCTCCTCCGAGGCGCTGACGCGACCGAGCGGGATACAGCTTGCCTGGTGGCGGGTCGCATCCCACGCCCAGAGTTCAAGCGGCGCGCCTTCGAGGTATACCCAGACCTCATCTGAAAGCACCTTGTGCCAACGGGAATGCTGCCCGGCCTCCAGCAGGAAGTAAATGGACGTGAGGGCTTGGCGCGCCGGCCGCCCATCCGCAGGCTGTACCTGCAGGTCCGAGCGGAAGACTTCGCGGTACCAGCCGCCCTCGGGATGGGGCTGCAGTTGCAGGCAGGCAACCAGTTGCCGGGCACGCTGTTCACCGGTAAGGCGAGGCTGGGTCTGAGTCATGGGGCGCAGTTTGCCTCAAGTCCGATGATCTTTCACCCCAACTCAGAGAGGCCCCACGGGATGAGGCCAGAGGCTACTCCAGGTCCTCCATGGCCAGCGAGTGGTATCTCTGGGCATAGGAGAACGGCACCTTGCGCACCACCGCCATCACGCGCTCGGTGTCCTCCCCGGAGTGCACGGGAATCATCAGTCCATAGTGGCCTTCCCGTGCCAGATCGCCGAATTTATGGACGGTCGCCCCTTCGGTACCCACAGACGGCAGATGTACATCTGAATGTCCATCGGCCGGGCTGATTTCCTTGAGGATGGTTTCCGGGCTCAGAAGCATGACGCCGTCGTTGCCTGCCTCGAGTTCACTGGCAACCTTGCGGGCGTCTGCGGCATCCGGAAACATGATGACCGCGTAGCCCGTCGGGTAAAAAACACCGCCCATATTCAGCATTTTTTTGGTCAGTTCAAAGTTTTTCATGGCCTGTCCTTTTTGCATCAACCTGATCATTAAGGCGCGAAAATCCTCTGCGCCCGGTCAGCCATGACATCCTCTTCCTGTCAGACACAGGCGTCAAGACCATCGGCCACCGGTTGGTGGACCGCAGAACGGCTCAAGAGAATGGCTCAAGGCAAGTCTTCGAATTTGATGGCCGGCTCGGCCATCACGCGCACGGTGCTTTGCAGGCTGTCCACGATCTGGTTGGCAAAATAGCTGCTCTGTGTGTCGGGCTCCAGCGCGGCAAGCACGAGGTTGCCCAGAGGCTGGTTGAGCGGCACGTAGTAGCTTCCGCGCGGCACATCGACCACACCGCGCAGCAGGCTCACTTGCGTCTTGATGACCGGTGCGCCGCCTGCGATCGTGCCGCGCACGTCCTGCCGCTCGCCCGTCGTGCGCGAGCTTTCCCGGTAGCTGTCGCCCAGCAGGGAGCCGGGCTCTGCCACACGCAACACCTGTACGCCGTGCAGGCGCAGCCGGTCCACGGCCTTGCCCGAGTCTGCGGACAGCCAGTACCCGCAGGGACGTGCGCGCACCTTGACCTTGCGCAGCGCGAGCGCCGAGTCCCAGTCCACCGTGACGGCCTTGTCGGCACCGCTCACGGGATCCAGCATGAGCAGCTCGTACTGGGCGGGCGTAGCTGCCGCTTCCACAATGGCTTCGTCCTTGCAGGCCTGGGCGCTGACTTCCTTGTCGAGGTAGGGGCGGAGCTGGTTCAGGTCGCTGGCGCGCTGGGCGGTGCTGGCGAGCACGCTGGTGATGGCCGTCACGTGGGTATGCACGCGCCGCTGTATGTGCAGCCGCCCGATGCCCACACCGCGTGTTTCGATCAGCAGGCTCACGGCATTCTTCAGGCCGTTCACATTGCGGCCCGTATCAGGCTGTGTGCCGCCCATGGAGATCTTTTTATCGGCCAGGTCGGTGGATGTGGTGTAGTACCACTCGGTGCTCAGGCCCTGGGTTTTAAGGGCTGCCAGCAGGGGGCGGCGGTACCACTCCTCGGCGGCTTTGGTCAAAAACTCGGGGATATTGGCGGTGGTGGCGTATTGCAGCAGCGCGTCGAACTTCTGCACCGTGCCAAACTTTTGCTGGAAGCGGCCCAGCACGGTGTATTCGTGTGCATCCACGACCACCATGGGGCGGTAGTCACGCGTAAGCTGGGCCAGCGCCTGGGCTTCAGGCGTGTTGAGCAGCAAATGGTCGCGATTCATGTCCAGCCCACCGGTGGTCACCCGCTGGTCACTGGCCGAGCCATCGGGATTGGCACGCGGAACCATGACGACATTGATGTGTTCCAGCACAGGCCGTAAACGGCCCTGAGCAAGCTCCCTGGCAATGATCAGCAGCGCCTCGCTGCCGGCGGGTTCGTCGCCATGCTGCTGCCCCACCAGCAATACCGTGGGCCGGCCTGCCGCCTGGAGGGCGGACGGGTCTGTGTCGCCGGCATGGGTCAGGACCAGCGCCTCAAGGGCTTCGCCGCGCTGCGACCGGCCGATGGGCAAAACGGCAGCCGTGACGCCCGGCGCACGCGATGCGGCCATCGCCTGATCGCGCAGCCAGGCCTGGATTTCCGTCTGGGTGGTGAAACTGGTGCGGCCGGCTTGCAGGCCGGGTGTGTTGTAAATCACCGAGGGTGCCGGAAAGCGGGCAGCGACAGCGGCGCTGTACGGTGCTGGCGGATCGGCGGGCGCTGTGGACGGTGTTGCAGCAGCGGCGGCAGACGGCGATAGCGGCGAGGCTGGGGCGACCGGCGATATCTGCACGGCTGCAGGGGGCGCAGCCGGCCGTGGCACGGTGGCGGCAATGGGCCGGGGACTTGCCGGTGCACCTGCGACCGGGGCTGGCGAGGAAGGCGTCCAGGGTGGCAGGGGTACCGACGTGCACGCCGCCAGCAAGGCCAGCGGCACCGCCGCCAACCTGATTCGTCCGGCCCAGGGCCGATGGTCTGGCGACCGGGTGCCGGATGCATGGGGGGGGGGCGCGGGTCTGCTCATGCTGTCAATTCCTTCGTGTTGTGTGCCAGCCGTTTCAGGGCATGTTACCCGGCTTGGGGACGCGGCCTGCCTCGTTGGCGTGCCCCGTTTTGCCCAGAGACAAGGGGGATAACTGTAGGCTTTTTACTCTGCTGGGATAATTGGACCCATGTCAACGCCTGTTCCCGGCCTAGCCGATTCTTTGCCTTCAATTACCGACAGCCGCGCGCATTCGCCGTGGCGCTTGAGCGTTGCCCCGATGATGGACTGGACGGACCGGCATTGCCGCTACTTTCACCGCCTGCTGACGGGCCACGCCTTGCTGTACACCGAGATGGTGACAACGGGCGCCCTGGTTCATGGCGACGTGCCGCAGCATCTGCGGTTTGGCGTAGAGGAGCACCCGGTGGCCCTGCAACTGGGCGGCAGTGAGCCGGCCGAACTGGCCCAGTGCGCCACGCTGGGCGAGCAGTGGGGCTATGACGAGATCAACCTGAATTGCGGCTGCCCCAGCGAGCGGGTGCAGCGCGGCTCCTTCGGCGCCTGCCTGATGGCCGAGCCGCAACTGGTGGCCGATTGCGTCAAGGCCATGGTCGATGTGGTGTCCGTTCCCGTGACGGTGAAGCACCGTATTGGCATCGACAAGGGCGAAAGCTACGGTTTCGTGCGTGATTTTGTGGGGGCGGTCAGCGAGGCGGGGTGCAGCACCTTCATCGTCCATGCGCGCAATGCCTGGCTCAAGGGCCTTTCCCCGAAGGAAAACCGCGAAGTGCCGCCGCTGCGCTATGAACTGGTGCACCGGCTCAAGGCCGAGTTTCCGCAACTCACCATCGCCATCAACGGCGGCATCACCACCAGCACCCAGGTGGCCGAGCAGCTGCAGCAACTCGACGGGGTGATGATTGGCCGCGAGGCGTATCACAACCCCTGGTGGCTCAGCGTCTGGGATGCGGCGTTCTACGGTGCGACTGATGTCGAGCGGACGCGAGAATCCGTTGAAGCGCAGATGGTGGACTACATGGCACGCGAAGCCGCCGAGCACGGCACGCCCTGGAGCGGCATCGCACGCCATATGCTGGGCCTTCGCCATGGCCTGCCCGGTGCACGCCGCTGGCGGCAGGTATGGAGCGACCACAAGCTCAAGGCTCTGCATCCGCGCGATGTGATGGCGCTGGCGCATGGAGCTGTGCAGGAGGCTGCATAAGCCGGTTACCCCTTGTTTGAGACTAAATTGACCATTAGCCCTTGGTTAATGTAGGGCAATCAGCTATTAAAAATGTAGCAGTTGGCGCTGCCTGGAGCTGGTTGCAGCTTTTGGAAGCGCCGGGGAGGGTGGTCAGGATGGCCGGGAACGCCTGGTGCGCCGGGAGCAAATTGCTGATGCGGCGTGCGCAGCCTCCCTTGCTGCTGTACTCCCCTTGATTCCCTCAGGTCTGTGAGAGCCCGACGGCGCTGCGCCGGTCTATCTTGCGGCTGAGCACGATGGACGTCTGTGTGTGGTTGACGCCCTCAATCAGGCCGATGCGGTCCAGCAGCGTGTTGAGCTGCTCATGGGTTTCACAGCGCAGGAAAACCAGGTAGTCGAACTGTCCGCTGACGGCCGACACCTCTTCAATCTCGGGCATCTGCGCCAGTGCTTTGAGGACGGAGGCTGCTGTCTTGGGCAGGATGCTCAGACTGCAGTAGGCGCGCACAGCGGCACTGTCCAGTCTTTGGCCCAGTCGCACGCCGTACCCCGCCACCACGCCGTCGCGTTCAAGCCGTGCCAGGCGCGCCACCACCGTGGTCCGCGCGAGCTTCAGTTTGCGCGCCAGGGTGGCGGCAGGCTCGCGCGCATTCGCCTGCAGGAGGCTCAGCAAGCGCCGGTCAGTGTCATCCAGATGCATGCTCATACAAATTGACTGTTAATAAAGTCGTTATGACCAATATAAAACACGTTTTTGACGGAATTGTCAATACACATTGACAGTGATGAGTCGTACGATGAAGGTGAATGAGGCCTGGATGGAGCTTCGAGATGGAGCAGCGATGAAGTGGGCTGAAGCAGGTGTTTAGTCCTCCATAGCCGCAACAGTACGAGAACAGCACGAAAACAGCACGAAAAACAGCATGAAAGGAAAGGGTATGGCCACCACTGTCAAGCCCATCACCATACTGGGTGCCGGGCAAATCGGTTTTGCCATGGCCGTGTTGCTCAAGCAGGCCGGCGATTATGAGATTCTGGTGGCCGACCAGGACAGCAACCGGCTGAAACCGCTGGCCGCCCTGGGTGTTGATGTGATGGTGGTAAATGACGAGGCCTCGCTGGCCCGCGCCCTGTCTGGGCGCTACGCCACGCTGAACGCGCTGCCCTTTCATTGCGCCCTTACCGTTGCCGGCATGTGCGCCAAGGCGCGTGTCCATTACTTCGACCTGACCGAGGACGTAGGAAGTGCCCAGGCCATTCGCGCACTGGCGGCGGATGCCGCCAGCGTGCTGATGCCCCAGTGCGGGCTGGCACCAGGCTTCATTGGCGTCGTGGGGCATGATCTTGCGCGCCGGTTTGACCGTCTGCTGGACCTGCATCTGCGCGTCGGCGCGCTGCCGCGCTATTGCCTCAACGGGTTGCGCTACAACCTGACGTGGAGCACCGAGGGACTCATTAATGAATACTGCAATCCGTGCAACGCCATCGTGGATGGCGAGCCCACGCAGGTCACGGCACTTGAAGGTTACGAGACCTTTGTACTGGACGGCGTGGAATATGAGGCCTTCAATACATCGGGCGGGCTGGGTACCCTCGCGGAGACCCTTCGCGGAAAGGCGCGCAACGTCGACTACAAATCGGCCCGCTACCCCGGGCACTGCGCCGTCATGAAGTTATTGCTGAACGACTTGCGGCTGCGTGAACGCCGGGACTTGCTCAAGGATATTCTGGAGGCAGCGATCCCGGTGACGGGGCAGGATGTCATTGTGGTGTTTGCCTCCGCTTCTGGCTACCGCAATCAGCGTCTGGTTGAGGAGTCGTATTTCGCGCGCATGGTGGGTACCGAGATTGACGGGAACTCCCTGAGCGCCATACAGTTGACGACAGCCGCCGGAATTTGCACCGCGCTCGACCTGGTGGCGAAGGGCACCTTGCCTCAAGCCGGCTTTATCGGGCAGGAGCAGATAGCGCTCGACGAGTTTTTGCAGAACCGGTTTGGCCGCGCCTGCATCGAAAATTTTGCGGAGGCAAAACCCGTATGACGACCCGCTTCAAGCTCCGCATCGAGGCTCCCGTGTGGACATGCTACGGTAAATGCAGCATGCTGGCAGTCGTGTCAGGGTGGCGCTGTCTTGCTGTTGCGCTGCTGCTGGCGAAGCATCTTCGAGCGGCTCCGCGAAACAACGTGAAACTCTTTCCGAGGTGTTTTGCCGGAGGATGGCGCCATTTGGCCATTTGGCATTACGCTGGAGGTTCGGTGTGCGCGTCAACCGTTGCGTATTTGAAAAAAAGAAGGAGTGGCGTGCAATGCTCCTTTACCGGAACTTTTATCTGACCTTAAAATCTACCTAGCACCAAGACTTGAGGTATACATTCGAGTCATAAGCGGTAATTGAAGAGATTCTTTGCCACGGGTCGAGAACCTTCATTTGCCGCATACATAGGAGGCCCTATGGATGTCGTTCGCAATTTCCTGGCGCGGTATGAGCAAACGCGGGAGGAGGAGTTGTCCATCGAGGAATACCTCGAGGCGTGCAAGCACAACCCTCTTGTCTATGCAACGGCGGCTGAGCGAATTCTCGCAGCCGTTGGTGAACCTGAGCTGCTGGACACCCGGCATGATCAGCGGCTGTCACGCCTTTTCGGCAACAAGGTCATCAAGATCTACCCGGCATTCCGGGACTTCTACGGGCTGGAAGATCCGATCGAGCAAGTGGTGTCCTACTTCCGCCATGCCGCACAGGGCCTGGAGGAGAAAAAGCAGATCCTGTATTTGCTGGGGCCTGTGGGCGGCGGCAAATCGTCGATCGCCGAGCGGCTCAAACAACTGATGGAGCAAGTGCCTTTCTATGCATTGAAAGGCTCGCCCGTCAATGAGTCACCGCTCAGCCTGTTCAACAATGCCGAAGACGCCCCGGTGCTCGAATCCCAGTACGGCATTGCGCCGCGCTATCTGCAGCGGGTGATGTCGCCATGGGCGGTCAAACGGCTTGACGAGTACGGGGGGGACATYCGCCAGTTCCGTGTGGTCAAACGTTTCCCCTCCATCCTGAAGCAATGTGCCATTTCCAAGACCGAGCCTGGCGACGAAAACAACCAGGACATTTCTTCGCTGGTGGGCAAGATCGATATCCGCAAGCTGGAAACCTACGCCCAGGACGACCCGGATGCCTACAGCTATTCCGGTGGGCTGTGCCTGGCCAACCAGGGTCTGCTTGAATTTGTCGAGATGTTCAAGGCCCCCATCAAGGTGCTGCATCCGCTGCTCACTGCGACCCAGGAGGGCAACTTCAAGGGTACCGAGGGCTTTGGCGCCATCCCGTTCGATGGCATTGTGATGGCTCACTCCAACGAAAGCGAGTGGAAGGCTTTCAAAAACAACAAGAACAACGAAGCTTTCCTCGACCGCATCTACATCGTCAAGGTGCCGTACTGCCTGCGCGTGTCGGAAGAAGTCAAGATATACGAAAAGCTGATCCGCAACTCTTCCCTGATCAACGCGATCTGCGCCCCCGGAACGCTGAAGATGATGGCGCAGTTTGCGGTGCTGACGCGTCTGAAAGAGCCGGAAAACTCGAGCTTGTTCAGCAAGCTGCAGGTGTATGACGGTGAGAACCTGAAGGACACCGATCCCAAAGCCAAGAGCTACCAGGAATACCGCGACTACGCGGGTGTGGATGAGGGCATGAGCGGCATCTCGACGCGTTTTGCCTTCAAGATCCTGTCCAAGGTGTTCAATTTCGATTCCACCGAAATCGCAGCCAATCCGGTGCACCTGATGTACGTGCTGGAGCAGCAGATCGAGCGCGAACAGTTTTCGCCCGAGACCGAGCAGCAATACCTGGCCTACATCAAGGAAACCCTGGCGGTGCGTTATGCCGAGTTCATCGGCAAGGAAATTCAAACGGCCTATCTGGAGTCGTATTCGGAATATGGCCAGAACATTTTCGACCGCTACGTCACCTATGCCGACTTCTGGATTCAGGACCAGGAATACCGGGATACCGATACCGGGGAAATCTTCGACCGTTCTGCGCTCAATGCCGAGCTTGAGAAAATTGAAAAACCGGCAGGCATCAGCAACCCGAAGGATTTTCGCAACGAAATCGTCAACTTCGTGCTGCGCGCGCGGGCCAACAATGCGGGCAAGAACCCGATGTGGACAAGCTATGAGAAGCTGCGCAGCGTGATTGAGAAGAAGATGTTCTCGAACACCGAAGACCTGCTGCCCGTGATTTCATTCAATGCCAAGGCGAGTGCGGACGAGCAGCAAAAACACGAGGACTTTGTCAACCGGATGGTCGCCAAGGGGTATACCACCCGCCAGGTCCGGTTGTTGTGTGACTGGTACCTGCGCGTTCGCAAAAGCTCCTGAAGTTCGCAGCCTGTCGCACGGGCGCGCCATTTTGTATCAGACCGGAGATCACAGTGCTCCAGCAAGTCATTGATCGGCGGTTGTCGGGGAAGAACAAATCGATCGGCAACCGCGAACGCTTCCTGCGCCGCTTTCGCGCGCAGATCCGGGAAGCCGTTCGCCGTGCCGTGGCTGGCCGCAGTATTCACGACATAGAGCAGGGCGAGGACATCACACTGCCGCGGCGCGACGTGTCCGAGCCAGTGTTTGGACATGGATCCGGCGGCATTCGCGAGACCGTCCACCCCGGTAACCGTGACTATGTGCGCGGCGACCGGATCGAGCGTCCGTCGGGCGGTGGAGCCGGCGGGCCAGGTCCGGGTGCCAGCCAGGACGCCACCGGCGAAGACGACTTCGTGTTCCGCATCACGCGCGAAGAGTTCATGCAGTACTTCTTTGACGATCTTGCGCTGCCTCATCTGGTGCGGACCCAGCTCTTGCCCGATGCACCCGAGTGGAAGTTCCGGCGTGCGGGCTTCATTTCCGAGGGAACGCCGACCAACCTGCATGTGGTGCGTTCGATGCGGGTCGCGCTGAGCCGGCGTATTGCCTTGGGCGGGGATACCCGGCGGCGGCTGCTGGAGCTGGAAGCGCAGCTGGCAGAAGCCATGCGCCAGACGCCGGCATTGCCTGGAGAGATTCATGCGCTGACAGTGCAAATTGAGGCGCTACGCCGACGGATTGGGAAGATCCCGTTTTTTGATCCGTTTGACCTGCGTTACCGTAACCGGGTCAGGGTGCCTCTGYCGACTGCCAAGGCGGCGATGTTCTGTCTGATGGATGTTTCGGGCTCGATGGACGAGGCGCGCAAGGATATTGCCAAGCGTTTTTTTATCCTGCTGTACCTGTTCCTGAAACGCCATTACGAGAGGACCGACGTCATCTTCATTCGCCACCACACGCAGGCTACCGAGGTTTCCGAAGAAGAGTTCTTCCAGTCGACTGAAACCGGTGGCACGGTGGTGTCCAGTGCCTTGACGCTGATGCACCAGATTATCCAGGCCCGCTACCCGCCTGGCGAATGGAACATCTACGGGGCCCAGGCTTCGGACGGCGACAACTGGCATCAGGACTCGGCCAGGTGCCGCGAGTTGCTGATGGGCAAGCTGCTTCCGGTGTCGCGGTACTTCGCTTATGTGCAGGTGGGCGAGGAAGACCAGAACCTGTGGGAAGAGTACACCCAGGTGCAAGATACCAGCCAGAACTTCGCCATGCGCAAGATCAGCGATGCTGCGGAGATTTACCCGGTGTTCAGGGAACTGTTCAAGAAGGGCGCCAGCACATGAGCAGAACAAAGCCGCGCGTGCGCTCCGGAATGCCGCAGGCGGAACTGCCGGCTATCGAGCGCCGGCCTGAGCGCCTGCCCAGCCCGCCGGACTGGTCTTTTGAGCTGATAGAGACCTATCACACCGAGATCGCGCGGGCAGCCCGGAAGTTCGGCCTGGACACTTACCCGGTACAACTCGAGGTGATCACGGCCGAGCAGATGATCGACGCCTATGCATCCGTCGGCATGCCGGTGAATTACCGACACTGGTCGTTTGGGAAGCAGTTCATTGCCACCGAGAAAAATTACCGTCGGGGCCAGATGGGTCTGGCCTACGAAATCGTGATCAATTCCGACCCTTGCATCGCCTACCTGATGGAAGAAAACACCATGCCGATGCAGGCGCTGGTGATGGCTCACGCCTGCTATGGCCACAACTCCTTCTTCAAGGGCAACTACCTGTTCCGCATGTGGACGGACGCCAGCTCGATCATTGACTACCTCGTGTATGCCCGTAGCTACATCGCCGAGTGCGAGGAACACCATGGGTGGGAAGCGGTTGAGGAACTGCTGGACTCCTGCCATGCCCTGATGAGCCACGGTGTGGACCGTTACCGGCGTTCACAGAAGCTCTCGCTGGCGGAGGAGGAGGCGCGGCGCAAGGACCGCGAGGCCTATTTGCAGCAGCAGCTCAATGATCTGTGGCGCACCGTGCCCAAGTCAGCGGACAAGCAGGTTGAAAAAACCAGCCGCCGCTTTCCGGTAGAGCCGGAAGAAAATATTCTTTATTTCATCGAGAAGAACGCGCCGCTGCTGGAGCCCTGGCAGCGCGAGGTGGTTCGTATCGTGCGCAAGATCGGTCAGTATTTTTACCCGCAGCGGCAGACCCAGATCATGAATGAAGGCTGGGCCACGTTCTGGCACTACACGCTGCTCAATTCCCTGTACGACGAGGGCTTGCTCACCGATGGCTTCATGATCGAGTGCCTGCGGTCGCACACCAACGTCATTTACCAGCCGCCGGTCACACACCCGGCCTACAGCGGGATCAACCCCTATGCGCTGGGCTTTGCCATGTTCAGCGACCTCAAGCGAATTTGCGTTGCGCCGACCGAGGAAGACCGTCAATGGTTCCCCGACATCGCGGGAACCGACTGGCTCAAGACGCTGGATCACGCCATGCGGCACTTCCGGGATGAAAGTTTCATCGGGCAATACCTCTCGCCTCATTTAATGCGCGAGTTCCGGCTTTTCTCCATATTGGACGATGCCGCCGAGACAGAGCTGGAAGTTGCGGCGATCCACGACGAAGCGGGTTACCGGCGGGTGCGTGAAGCGCTGTCGCGCCAGCACGACCTGAATCACCGCGAGCCCAACATACAGGTCTGGAACGTGGACGTTCGTGGCGACCGCTCCCTCACCTTGCGCCATTCGCGCAACAATGACCGTCCGCTTATTGACGAAGCCCAGGAAGTGTTGAAGCATGTGGCCCGCCTGTGGGGTTTTCGGGTGCTGCTCGAGAGTGTGGACAAGCACGGGAAGGTGCTGCAGCACTGGGAGGCGCTGCCACACGTCTGAACGACTGGGACTGTGTGGTCGGGAGCGAGAGGCCGCCCGGCAGGGCTTGCTCTTTCCTAAGCTGCCGCTTCCAGTCCATTCCTGAAATGTTCGCGCATGCGCTGCGCCGTGCCCTCGGCGTCGCGCGCCGCCAGCGCCTGCATGATGGCCCGGTGCTCCTGCAGCGATTCTTCAATGCGCCCGGTTTTGAGCAGGGAATTGTGGCGATTGAGCTTCATCACCTTGCGCAGGTCGGCGACCATCTGATCGCGCCAGCGGTTGTTGGCAATTTCGAGCAGGCGCATGTGAAACGCTTCGTTGATCTGAAAAAAGCGTTCGCGGTCGACCGCTGCTTTTTCCAGTTCCTGGTGCAGGCCCTGCAATTCCTTGAGCTGGGCCGCAGTGGCGGTTTCGGCCACGACGCCAGCGGCATCGCTTTCCAGCAGTGCCAGCAGGTGGTAGACGTCCTCGAGGTCACGCTCGGAGACCTCGGTGACGTAGGCGCCGCGCCGCACTTTCATGGTGACCAGCCCTTCGGTGGCCAGCACCTTCAGGGCTTCGCGCAGGGGCGTGCGGCTGATGCCGTATTCCTCCGCCAGTTTGAGCTCGTCAATCCAGCTGCCCGGGGCCAGTTCGCGGTTGAAAATACGCTGACGCAAAAGTTCGGCGACTTCCTCGTAGAGCGCTCGGGGGGTCAGGGACGTTGCGGCCATAGGGGTGACTGGTTGGATGCTGGCGTGACGCCTGGTGGCGTCGGATGTTGTATTTTACGTCAAACTGAATTTTGCATCAATAATTATAAATAATGTAAACTTGCTGAATTGTTAAAACGCAAGGTAAACAGGTAAAGTGGTTCGATAGAGTGCTTCGATCCTCTTGCCGCACACCCGTCATGAGCTCCAAAAAACCTTTCCCCCAGCCCGATTTCAATCCCGCCAGCCTCGAAGCATGGGCCAAATCGGCAGCCAAATCAGCGCCTGGCGGTGATGTGAGTGCGCTGAACTGGCAAACACCTGATGGCATCAGCGTCAAGCCGCTTTACACCGCCGAGGACATTGAGGGCCTGACCTACACCAACACCTTGCCGGGCTTTGAGCCCTTCATCCGTGGTCCGCAGGCCACCATGTATGCCGTGCGTCCCTGGACGATCCGCCAGTACGCCGGGTTTTCCACGGCGGAAGAATCCAATGCGTTCTACCGCAAGGCGCTCGCTGCCGGCGGGCAGGGGGTCTCGGTCGCCTTCGACCTGGCCACGCACCGCGGCTATGACAGTGACCATCCGCGGGTGACCGGCGATGTCGGCAAGGCCGGCGTGGCGATCGACAGCGTGGAGGACATGAAGATCCTGTTCGACCATATCCCGCTGGACAAGGTCAGTGTCTCGATGACGATGAACGGCGCGGTGCTGCCGGTGCTGGCCGGCTATGTGGTGGCCGCTGAAGAGCAGGGCGTCTCGCAGGACAAATTGAGCGGAACCATCCAGAACGACATCCTCAAGGAGTTCATGGTCCGCAATACCTATATCTACCCGCCTCAGCCCAGCATCCGCATCATCGGCGACATCATCGAGTACACGGCACAGAACATGCCGAAGTTCAATTCGATTTCAATCTCGGGCTACCACATGCAGGAAGCCGGCGCCAACCAGGCGCTGGAGCTGGCCTTCACGCTGGCCGACGGCAAGGAGTATGTGAAGACCGCGCTGGGCAAGGGCCTGGACGTGGATGACTTCGCCGGGCGCCTGAGCTTCTTCTGGGCCATCGGCATGAACTTCTACCTGGAAGTCGCCAAGATGCGGGCCGCGCGCCTGCTGTGGTGCCGCATCATGAAGGGCTTCAACGCCAAAAGCCCCAAATCGCTCATGCTGCGCACGCACTGCCAGACCTCCGGCTGGAGCCTGACCGAGCAGGACCCCTACAACAACGTCGTACGCACCACCATCGAGGCCATGGCCGCCGTGTTTGGCGGCACGCAGAGCCTGCACACCAATTCGTTTGACGAAGCGATTGCGCTGCCGACCGAGTTCAGTGCCCGTATCGCCCGCAATACCCAGCTCATCATCCAGGAAGAAACCCACATTCCGCACGTGATCGACCCCTGGGCCGGCAGCTACATGATGGAAAAACTCACCCAGGACATGGCTGATGCGGCCTGGGCCATCATTGAGGAAGTCGAAGCCATGGGCGGCATGACCAAGGCGGTGGACAGCGGCTGGGCCAAACTCAAGATTGAGGCGGCTGCGGCTGAGAAGCAGGCGCGCATCGACAGCGGCAAGGACGTGATCGTCGGCGTCAACAAATACAAACTCAAAACCGAAGACGCGATTGAGTCGCGCGACATCGACAACGTGGCTGTGCGCGACGGGCAGATTGAACGCCTGAAGGCCATCAAGGCCGGGCGCGACGGGGCCGCCGTGCAGGCCGCGCTGGACGCATTGACCGCTGCGGCTGAAAATAACCACGGCAACCTCCTGGACCTGAGCATCAAGGCCGTACGTCTGCGCGCCACTGTGGGCGAGGTCAGTGATGCACTGGAGAAGGTTTACGGGCGCCACCGCGCCGATACGCAAAAGGTGACCGGTGTGTATGCAGCTGCCTATGACTCGGCCGAAGGCTGGGAAACCCTCAAATCTGAAATCAACGCCTTTGCCGAGGCACAAGGCCGCCGGCCCCGCGTGATGATCTCAAAACTGGGCCAGGACGGCCACGACCGCGGCGCCAAGGTGGTGGCTACGGCCTTTGCCGACCTGGGTTTTGACGTCGATATGGGGCCGCTGTTCCAGACGCCCGAGGAATGTGCCCGCCAGGCGATTGAAAACGACGTGCACGCGGTGGGCGTCTCGACGCTGGCCGCCGGACACAAGACGCTGGTGCCGGCCATCATCGCCGAACTCAAAAAGCAGGGCGCTGACGACATCATCGTGTTTGTCGGCGGCGTGATTCCGCGGCAGGACTACGAGATGCTTTACGAGGCAGGCGTCAAGGGCATTTACGGCCCGGGTACACCGATTCCGGCCAGTGCCAAGGATGTGCTGGAGCAGATCAAGGCTGCGGTGAAGGCTTGATCCAGGTCATGCTCTCTCTTGCCCCCGTTGCTGCCTGCGATTTCGAGGAGATGCTGGCAATTCGCATGGAGACCCTGCGCGAAAGTCTTGAGCGCTTGGGGCGCTTTGATCCGGCCCGTGCGCGCGAGCGCCTGGAGGCTGGATTTGCGCCGGAATACATGCGACACATTGTGCAGGGTGACCAGCGTGTGGGCTACATCACGCTGCGTCCGGCATCCGGGCAGGTGCCGCGCACTTTGCAGCTGGATCACTTGTACATCCGGCCCATTTTCCAAAGCGGAGGCATAGGCGCATGGGCGCTGGATTGGGCCAAGGCGCAGGCTGTCCTGCAAGACTGTGACATTACATTGTCTGCACTGAAACAAAGCGCAGCCAATCGCTTTTATCTACGCCACGGATTCATTCAGGTTGGCGAAAGCGAGTTTGATCTTGATTACCGCTGGTTCCAATCACGCGGAGTGCCGGCGTGAGTACGCTTGAATCGATCATTCACGGCGCGGCGCTGGCCCAGCGCCGCGCCATCGCCAAAGCTATTACCTTGCTGGAGTCGACGCGCGCCGACCACCGCGCCCAGGCCGATGAGTTGCTCACCAGTCTGCTGCCCTACACCGGCAAGTCGTTCCGCCTTGGCATCAGCGGCGTGCCAGGCGTTGGCAAGTCCACCTTTATTGAGGTGCTGGGCCTGTATTTGATAGCGCAGGGCCACCGCGTCGCCGTACTCACCATCGATCCGTCTTCTACCGTCTCCGGCGGCTCCATCCTCGGCGACAAGACCCGCATGGAAAAACTGTCGGTCCACGAGCGCGCCTACATCCGCCCCAGTCCGTCCAGCGGCACGCTGGGCGGCGTGGCCGAGAAGACGCGCGAGGCCATGCTGGTCTGCGAAGCGGCTGGCTATGACGTGGTGATTGTTGAAACCGTGGGTGTCGGCCAAAGCGAAACCGCCGTCGCCAACATGACCGACATGTTCGTGCTGATGCAACTGCCCAATGCCGGCGATGACCTGCAGGCCATCAAGAAGGGCGTGATGGAGCTGGCCGACCTGGTGATCATCAACAAAGCCGACCTAGATGCCGACGCCGCCATGCGTGCCGAGGCGCAAATCACCTCGGCCATGCGCCTGTTTGGCCTGGTCAACAATGCCATGGGAAGCGCACAGGCCGGTGAGTTTGACAAACACTGGCATGCCCGCGTCGTCCAGCTCAGTGCGCTGCACAACAAGGGCGTCGACGCCTTCTGGGCAGCGGTGACGCAATTCAAGAACCTGCAAACCAGCGATGGCAGGCTCGCGGAGCGCCGCCGCCACCAGTCGCTGTCGTGGATGTGGGAGCGCATCGATGCCGGGCTCAAACAGGCTTTCAGGCACGACCCGGCCGTCAGCGCGATGCTGCCCGCACTGGTGGCCCAGGTGGAGAGCGGCAGCATCCCCGCCTCAACCGCAGCACGAAATCTGCTTGCAGCCCAATTGGGACGTGCGTCGGCAGCCATCAAATAAAGAGCATCTCAAAAGGTATAGAAAGTAAACCATGCAAGACATCCTCGAACAACTCGAAAAAAAACGCGCAGCAGCCCGCCTCGGCGGCGGCCAGAAGCGCATTGACGCCCAGCATGGCAAGGGCAAGCTCACCGCGCGTGAGCGCCTGGAGCTGCTGCTCGACGAAGGCACCTTTGAAGAATGGGACATGTTTGTCGAGCACCGCTGCACCGACTTCGGCATGGCCGACAACAAGGTTCCCGGCGACGGCGTGGTCACCGGCTACGGGATGATCAACGGTCGGCTGGTGTTTGTCTTCAGCCAGGACTTCACGGTATTTGGCGGCGCACTCAGCGAAGCCCATGCCGAGAAAATCTGCAAGGTGATGGACCAGGCCATGAAGGTCGGCGCGCCGGTGATTGGCCTGAACGACTCGGGCGGCGCGCGCATCCAGGAAGGCGTAGCCTCGTTGGGCGGCTATGCCGACGTGTTCCAGCGCAACGTGATGGCCAGCGGCGTGATCCCGCAGATCAGCATGATCATGGGCCCCAGTGCGGGCGGCGCGGTGTACTCGCCGGCCATGACCGACTTCATCTTCATGGTCAAGGACAGCGCCTATATGTTCGTCACCGGCCCCGAGGTGGTGAAGACCGTCACGCACGAAGAGGTGAGCGCCGAGGAACTGGGCGGTGCCATCACGCACACCACGCGCAGTGGCGTGGCCGACCTGGCCTTCGAGAACGATGTCGAAGCGCTGTTGATGCTGCGCCGCCTTTACAACTACCTGCCGCTGAACAACCGCGAGAAGGCCCCGGTGCGCCCCAGCGCCGACCCGGCCGGGCGGATGGACCTGAGCCTGGACACGCTGGTGCCCGAGAACCCCAACAAGCCCTACGACATGAAGGAGCTGATCGTCAAGACKGTGGACGATGGCGACTTCTTCGAGATCCAGCCCGAGTACGCCAAAAATATCGTCATCGGCTTTGCGCGCATGGAGGGCCAGTCGGTCGGCATCGTGGCCAACCAGCCGCTTGTGCTGGCAGGCTGCCTGGATATCAAGAGCTCGATCAAGGCCGCGCGCTTTGTGCGGTTTTGCGATGCCTTCAACATTCCGGTCATTACGTTTGTCGACGTGCCAGGTTTCATGCCCGGCACCAGCCAGGAATACGGCGGCATCATCAAGCATGGCGCCAAGCTGCTTTACGCCTATGCTGAGTGCACCGTGCCCAAGATCACGGTCATCACCCGCAAGGCCTACGGCGGTGCCTACGACGTGATGAGTTCCAAGCATTTGCGCGGCGACGTGAACTTTGCCTGGCCCAACGCCGAGATCGCCGTGATGGGCGCCAAGGGCGCGGTGGAAATCATTTTTCGCGAAGACAAGGGCGACCCGGCCAAGCTGGCGGCCAAAGAGGCGGAATACAAAGCCCGCTTTGCCAATCCGTTTGTCGCCGGCGCACGCGGCTTTATCGACGACGTGATCCTGCCGCACGAAACGCGCAAACGCATTTGCCGTTCGCTGGTCATGTTGCGTGACAAGAAGATCGAGAACCCGTGGCGCAAGCACGGGAATATTCCGCTGTGATGCAAATCGCCAAACCCATGAGCGTTCCTTTGACATGGCCAGCCTGAGCATCTGGCTTGACGCCAAACTGGCCGCAGGGTCCGTCAAGCAACATCGTCAAATTCAATCACCTGCGCTCAACACGCGGTGGCTGCAGACACCCGCCGGCACGATGCGCGTATTTGACTCTGGGGGTGACAAGCCTTGCGTTGTCATGGCCCCCGACGGCCCGAACGTGCTTGAGCATTACCAGGGCTTGTTCGCCTTGTTGGCGCCGCAGGTGCGCGTGGTGTGTTTTGACATGCCGGGCTTTGGATTTTCAGCGCCGAGTGCAGCGTATGACCACTCGCTGGAACAAGGCGCAGCGGCCATCCTCTCGGTTCTGGATCAGCTGAATATCGCCAAAGCGACGCTGGCTTTGAGCTGCGCCAATGGGTTCTACGCAATGCGGGTGGCACAGCGCGCGCCGCATCGCGTCGCCAGTCTTTTGCTGTCACAAACGCCATCGGTCGAGGCCATGCACCGCTGGACCGAGCGGGTCGTGCCACGGCCTTTGACGGTGCCCGTGCTGGGGCAGCTGGTGAGTCGGGTATTTCGGCAAAAAATGGCGGTGTCCTGGTACCGCATTGCATTGCCCAAGACGACCGACGGCGCGCCATTTCAACAAACAGCACGCCACGCCTTGCGCTGCGGCGGCTGCTTCAGTCTGGCTGGTGTGGTGCAAGGTTTGATACGCGAGTCCGTCGATGCCACCCAAGGTATCGGCACACCCTGCACCGTGCTGTGGGGCAGTCAAGACCGCTCGCATCGGCTGACCGACCCGCTGGCTATCCTGCGCGATGTCCCGCATGCCGAGGTCGTCCGGTTTGACGATTGCGGTCATTTCCCTGATCTGGAAAACCCGCAACTGTTCGTTCAGACGCTCTTGTCACAGATGGCCCGCTACAAGCACGCTTGAGATTGCCCAGCTCAACGACTCACCATGCCCAAAGCCGAAACCGCCGCCCGCGCCAAAGTCTTGACGGACATTCCGAACATCGGCGCGTCGATTGCACAAGACCTGCAATCGGTTGGCATCAACACGCCGGCGGATGTGGCACACATGGACCCGCTGGCGGTGTTTGAAGCCCTGCGCACCCCCATGGGCCATCGCCATGACCCCTGTGTACTCGATACTTTTATGGCAGCCAAGAAATTCATGAATGGTGGTCCACGCCAACCTTGGTGGGACTTCACGGCAGAGCGCAAGGCGCTGCTGGCAAAACACGATAGGAGATAAACATGTTTACGAAAATACTGATTGCTAACAGGGGAGAGATCGCCTGCCGCGTCATCCAGACCGCCCGCAAGATGGGCATCAAGACGGTTGCCGTCTATTCCGACGCTGACAAGGACGCGCGCCATGTGGAGCTCGCCGACGAAGCTGTCAACATCGGCCCGGCGCCCAGCCGCGAGAGCTATTTGCAGGCCGACAAAATCATTGCTGCCTGCAAGCAGACGGGTGCGCAGGCCATACATCCCGGCTACGGCTTTCTGAGCGAAAACGCCGAGTTTTCGAAGCGGGTGGAGGAAGAGGGCATCATCTTCATTGGGCCCAAGCACTATTCGATTGCCGCGATGGGCGACAAGATCGAATCGAAAAAACTGGCGGGTGCAGCAGGCGTGAACTGTATCCCCGGTGTGAACGATGCCATTGAAACCGCCGAAAAAGCGGTGGAGATTGCCAGGGGGATTGGTTACCCGGTGATGATCAAGGCCAGCGCAGGCGGTGGCGGCAAGGGCCTGCGGGTGGCCTTTAATGACAAGGAGGCGCTGGAGGGCTTTACCTCTTGCCGAAACGAGGCGCGCAGCAGCTTTGGCGACGACCGCGTTTTTATTGAAAAGTTTGTTGAAGAGCCGCGGCACATTGAAATCCAGTTGCTGGGCGACAGCCACGGCAATGTGGTGTACCTCAACGAGCGAGAATGCTCGATCCAGCGCCGCCACCAGAAGGTCATTGAAGAGGCGCCGTCGCCCTTCATCAGCGACGCCACGCGCCGGGCCATGGGCGAGCAGGCGGTGGCGCTGGCCAAGGCGGTGAAATACCAGAGCGCCGGCACCGTGGAGTTCGTCGTTGGCAAGGACCAGAGCTTTTACTTTCTGGAAATGAACACTCGCCTGCAGGTGGAGCATCCGGTAACGGAGTGCATCACCGGGCTGGACCTCGTGGAGCTGATGATTCGCGTGGCGGCCGGCGAGAAACTGCCGATCGAACAAAAAGACGTTCAGCGCAATGGCTGGGCCATCGAATGCCGCATCAACGCGGAAGACCCATTCCGCAGTTTCCTTCCGAGCACCGGGCGCCTGGTGCGCTTCCAGCCGCCCAAACAAACCATGTTTTCGGCCGACCCCTCGCAACTCTTTGGCGTGCGGGTCGACACCGGCGTGCAGGATGGCGGCGAAATCCCGATGTTCTATGACTCGATGATTGCCAAGCTCATCGTGCATGGCAAGGACCGCCACGATGCGATTGCCAAAATGCGCGAGGCGCTCAATGCATTTGTGATCCGCGGTATCAGCAGCAACATCCCGTTCCAGGCGGCGCTGCTGGCGCACCCGAAGTTTGTCGCGGGGGATTTCAATACCGGATTTATCGCGGAAAACTATGGCAAGGGTTTTCGTGCCGAGGATGTGCCACATGACGACCCGGACTTCCTGGTGGCGCTGGCAGCCTATGTGAATCGCCGCTTGCTGGGCCGGGCTGCGGGCATCAGCGGCCAGCTGCCGGGCCACGGCTTGACGGTGGGGGAAGAGTTTGTGGTCATCAGCCTGGGGGCGGACGGGCAGAACAGCCCGCGTCCGGCGCTGGTTCGGGATTATCAAGCGGAGTCTGGCTCCAGCGTCGTGGAAACGGGTGACAAGTGCTATGAAATATGTAGCGGTTGGCATCTGGGCGGCGCCCGCATCCGTGGCACGGCGAACGGCCAGCCCTTCGCGGCCCAGGTTGAGCGCGGCGTGGGCAAAAACCCGTTGGCCATCCGCATTGCGCACAACGGCACACGGCTGGATGCCCTGGTGCTGTCGCCTCGTGCCGCACAGCTTCATGCCCTGATGCCCTACAAGGCGCCTCCCGACATGAGCCGCTATGTGCTGTCGCCGATGCCAGGCCTGCTCGTCGAAGTGGCCGTGCAACCGGGGCAGAAGGTGCAGGCCGGGGAACGGGTCGCGGTGATTGAAGCCATGAAAATGGAAAACGTGCTGTTTGCCGTGGCTGACGGCGTGGTCGGCAAGGTGCTTGCAGCGAAGGGTGAGTCGTTGGCAGTGGACCAGCCTATTGTGGAGTTCGCATGATGAATCAGACCCCCACGCTCGGCACTGCTCAGCGCCCCTTCAATGTTTTAGGCATCCAGCAAATCGCCATAGGCGCAACCAGCAAGGAGCGTCTGCGTACCTTGTGGGTCGACATGCTGGGCCTGCAGGTCACCGGCAATTTTGTCAGCGAGCGCGAGAATGTCGATGAAGACATTTGCGCCATGGGCAGCGGCCCCTTCAAGGTCGAGGTGGATCTGATGCAGCCGCTGGACGCGGCAAAAAAACCGGCCGTGCACACCACACCGCTCAATCATGTTGGACTCTGGATTGACGACCTGCCCAAGGCAGTGGAATGGCTGACGGCGCAGGGCGTGCGTTTTGCCCCGGGGGGCATACGCAAGGGGGCCGCCGGCTTTGACATCTGCTTCCTGCACCCGAAATCAAATGACGAGTTTCCAGTTTCGGGAGAAGGCGTGCTGATCGAGATGGTGCAGGCGCCGCCGGAAGTGATCAAGGCATTCGCCGCCATGGGCTGAACGGCCCCGCACCGGCGGGCGAATCGGGCAGGCGGCACAATACAGGCTGCTTTTTTATAAAACCGATTCGTCTGGAGCATCGTTTCATGGACTTGAGCCGTTTCCCTCGCCGTCGTTACACCCAGGGGCCAACGCCGCTGGAGTTTCTGCCTCGCTTCACTGAAGCACTCCGCGCCACTTGCCCCTCCGGCAGTGGCCCCAATATCTGGATCAAGCGCGACGACATGCTGGGCCTGACGCCCGGCGGCAACAAGACGCGCAAGCTGGAGTTCCTGGCTGCCGACGCACTGGCCCAGGGGGCCGACACGTTGATCACCTGCGGCGCGCCGCAGTCCAACCATTGCCGCGCCACGCTGTGCGCCGCCATCAAGGAAGGGCTCAAATGCCGCTTCGTGATTGAAGAACGGGTGCCCAATAGCTACAAGCCAGAGGCCAGCGGGAACAACTTTCTCTTCCGCCTGCTGGGCGTCGAGGCCATTACCGTCGTGCCTGCGGGTACGAACATGATGGAGGCCATGCAAAAAGTCGCCGCCGACCTGGCCAAAGAAGGCCGCAAGGGCTACATCGTGCCGGGCGGTGGTTCCAACGCGGTTGGCGGCCTGGGCTACGTGGCCTGCGCGCAGGAACTGCAACAACAGTTTTTCGAGCAGGGTGTGCAGATCGACAAGATCGTCGTGGGCTCCGGCAGTTCGGGCACGCACGGCGGCCTGCTGGCCGGCTTCCTGGGCAACCACATCCACATTCCCCTCATCGGCATTGGCGTGAGCCGCGACCCGGCGGACCAGGATCCTCTCGTGCACAAGGAAGCCCAGGCCGTGGCTGACCTGCTGGGCCTGAACATGACCATTCCCCGCGAAGCGGTCGTGAGTTTTGGCGACTGGTGGCGGCCCAAGTATTCGGTGCCCAACCAGGCCATGGTCGAGGCCGTGCAAATGCTGGCGCGCACCGAGGCAATTTTGCTGGACCCGGTGTACACCGGCAAGATCATGGCAGGGCTGATCGGACTGGCGCGCAAGGGCTATTTCCGTCAGGATGAAAACGTGCTGTTCATCCACACCGGAGGGGCACCTTCGCTGCATGCCTACGAGGCCGAGGTCTTGGGCCTGACTGAATTGCGGGCTTGAATGGCTTGAGTAGCCGAAACAGGTGAAGGGCTTGGCCCGAGCTTGTGTCGTGGCCTGCCCGAATTTTTCGGCTATGGTTTATTTTGTCGCTGTGCCCGGGCCCGGGCCAGCGCCGCTTCAATCACCGCACGCTTGCGCTCCACGATAGCGATATCCGACTCCGGCCGTGCAGGCAGGCCCGCAGCCGGAAGCTCTGGTTTTTTCTCCGCACTTTCAGGTTTTTTGGTGACCTCAACCTCGTCTTTCCCCAGTCTTTTGCTGTGAAAGATATAGCGCGCGAGGGCGGTGTCGGCCGCTTCCTGCGACCAGGCACCCCAGCCGGTACGCGTGCCCGTGACATTTTCCAGGCTGATGCAGTCGACCGGGCACAGCGGGATGCAGAGCTCGCAGCCAGTGCAATAAGGCTCGATCACGGTGTGCATCATTTTGTTGCTGCCCACAATGGCATCGGTCGGGCAGGCCTTGATGCACAGCGTGCAGCCTATGCACCAGGCTTCGTCGATGATGGCAACCCCCCGCGGGGCTTCGGTGCCGTGGACGGGGTTCAGTGGCAGAACGGGCAGCCCGGTGATGCTTGCCAGCCGCTGGATACCCTTGGCGCCGCCGGGCGGGCACTGGTTGATCGCGGCTTCGCCGCTGGCAATAGCCTGCGCATAGGCCGCGCAGTCGGGATAGCCGCAGCGGGTGCACTGCGTTTGCGGCAATGCGGCATGGAGTCGGGCAGTCAAGTCGTTCATGAGGGTGTGCGGCGGCCGGAGATGATAAGCCCTTGTTCAGGCCGGTGTGGGGAATTGTTTGATCGGGTCGGCTTATTGCTGGGYCGGAATGGAAATCACGCGTTGGCCGTCGGGCATTGTTTTTATGTCTGCCGCCTTGGTGTTCTTTTTCGTTTTTCCGACCTGCACCGGGATGGCCAGCGCTTCGGCCATTTCCCCGGACCGAAGGTACACATGAATGTAATGCAGTCCTTCGCTTTGCGGCACCAGGCTCAGCACATAGTCCACTGACGCCGCCGTTTGCACCGCATTGCTCGCCGGCAGGTTGCTGTCCAGGCGCAGGCCGCCGCTGGGAGCCAGTTCGATGGTCAGTGGCTGTCCGGAGGCAGGGCGCTGCACCTTCAGGCGCACCTGGCTTCGACCGCCCACGGTGGGACTGTCGACGGCATAACGAATGCGAACACCCATGCTGGTCTTGGCGGTACGCGCCAGCCCGGTGGCGGTCTCTGCCGGCTTGCCGGCGACTTGCTGTTGGGCCGCTGCGGGCTGGCCAGCAGCCATACCGCCACCGGCAAGGGCAGGTGAGGACAGCATGCAGGCCAGCACGCAGACCGGGATGAGGGGGGAAAGAGGGGAAGGGGAGAGAACTGGGGAAACGGGGGAAAGAACCTGGCTATTTTTCATGGCGAACTCCTGGGCCCACGGCGTCCTGGTTACTGCACCGTCAGGCTGAAGCAGGCGCTGGTATTGCCGCCGCTGGACGTCGGGCGGAAAAGCCTGAAATCGGTGATGGCCAGCACATAGTCACCAGCCGGCAGATTCCAGTTCGCCGTTTCTGAATTGGACACGGTCCCGTTGGCCTCCAGCAGCCGGCCCGCGCTGTTGTACAGGACGAAGTCGGGATCGCTCACATTGGTGGTGCTGCTGCTTTGCGCGACAACGACGGTGCGGTTGCCCGTCGGCAGCGTCAGGCGGACGTGGCGATATTCCCCCGCCTTGTTGGCGTCAAGGTAGGGATCGACCGCATTGCCCACGCACACATTGGCGAGGACGGTATTGAGCGAACCATAGGTGAGGTAGATCGGATTGATGTTGGCAATCACCGGGCTGCCGAAGTTGGTCTCATTGTCGGCATAGGGTGTCGTGGGTAGAGCGATGCTCTGCGTGGCCAGAATGCTGGCGACGAGGGCATTGTTGGACGTGTCATTTGCAAGCGCCCGGGCAAATGAGTGGATGCTGGAGAGAGCCGCTGAAACCTTCAGCCCCGTCTTCAGGGTGCTCCAGACCTGGCTGAAGCCAATCGACGCGTGGTTGCTGAAATCCCAGAACATCTTTTCCACGCTGTGTTCCTTGAACCAGCCCGGGTTGGTGCTTTCGCCGACGGACACATTGAAACTGCCGCCGCTGGCCTGGCTGGGCCCAATCGTGTCTGAGTAAATCGGGTTGTTGAGCGCAATGCCCGACCAGCCGTTGCTCCAGCCTTCCGAGAACGCCACGCGCAGGTCAAGGGGGTCGTCGGGCCCCCCATGCAGGCCACCCACCGAGTCGTCGCGTGCGAAGGCTTCCTGCAGGTAGTGCCCGAGTTCATGCGCCACCACATGCGTGTCGTACTCGTCGGTGTCGTTGTCGGCAAATCCCAGGAAGTAGAGGTTGCGGAGCACGGTGTTGCCGCTTGTCGAACGCTGGTAAGACGACGTCCCTATTTGTCCCAACGCAACATCGCCATTTGACGCAACATTGTTGGGACTCCAGTTCACAGTCAGTTTGGGAAAGCTGACGGCCGGATCTACCGAGATGATTTTCTGGGCGGCCTGGTAAATCGTATCCAGAATCGCGAACGGGCCCGCGGCACGCTCGGCATCGATGTAGGCGTTGCCGTTCCAGCCCGAGGCGGCGTGGAGGTTCTGGGTCAAGGCGGGGCTGACGCCGGTTGCAAAGGGGGCACCGTCAATGGCCCACTGCGCACCGGCACTGGTATTGTCGATCACCGATATGTCGGCTGCATTGCCGCCAATCGCCTTCATGGTGGCTTTTGCGCGAATAAACACGGTTCGTCCAGCTGCCAGGGTAAAGGTGTAGTCGCCTGCGGCATTGGTGCTGGCCGTGGCCAGGATCGACTGGGCGCCCGCATCGACCGCCTCAACGACGACTGAACGCGCAGGCCGGCGGGCCGTGTGGTCATAGTCGAGCCGCGGAAGCGCGCCTGTGAGTGCGACGGGCACGAAATCGAAGGTGACCTTGCCGCTGACCACCGTCGGGCCGCCTGTGCCGGAACTGGAGGACCCGCCGCCACCGCCACCGCAGGCTGCCAGCAGGAAACACAGCACACAGGCACCCGCCAGTTGTCGCATTTTTGCTTATCCTCGAACGAAGTATCAACAGGCGCCACGACAAGGTTCGCCGTCACGGCGCGGCCCCTTCATGCCGGGGCCTCATGCCATTCATTGGTTACCCGGCCCGGCGGTGCATTGCTTGAACTCAATCCTGAACCCGTGCCCGCACCGGCAGCAGCTATCCAGGTTTAGGGTGAAGCGGCTTCGTAAAGTTCAAACACCAGAGCAGCTTGTTTTGATCAGCTTGTTCTGCGCACCGTCTTTGTGGCTCCACGGCCTGACGGTTTTGCCGCCGCTTTTGCGGTTGGTTTTGCAGTTGATTTTGCCTTTGAGGCGGCTACTGGGGCCACTTTGCCGGCACTGCGTTTCACCGTGCCGCCCGATGGCGCGGCTGGCTTTGCCGGTTGTACAGCCAGAGGAGGCGACGTGTTTGCGGCCTTGCGCTGGCCGTGTTGCTCAGAAATGAAGGCTTTGACCTGCGGGTAAACGATCTCGCGCCAGCGGCGGCCGCTGAAGATGCCATAGTGCCCGGCACCTTTGACTTCCAGGTGTTTCTGGCGGGCCTTCGGAATGTTGTAGCAGAGGTCGTGGGCGGCTTCGGTCTGGCCAGAGCCGGAAATGTCGTCCAGTTCACCTTCAATGGTGAAGTGGGCTGTCGTTTTGATGTCTTCGGGGCGTACGCGTTCGATCTTGCCGTCCACGCCCACGACATCCCAGGTACCGTTGACCAGCTTGAATTCCTGGAATACGGTGTTGATGGTGTCGAGGTAGTAATCGGCGTCCATGTCGAGCACCGCGTTGTACTCGTCGTAAAACTTGCGATGGGCTTCCGCGCTGGCATCGTCGCCCTTGAGCAGGTCCTTGAAATAGTCGTAGTGGCTGCTGGCGTGGCGGTCGGGGTTCATGGCTACAAACCCGGTATGCTGCAAAAAGCCGGGGTAGACCCGCCGTCCCGCACCCGGAAAGTTGCTGGGCACCCGGTAGATCACGTTGTTTTCGAACCACTCGAAGCTCTTGTTCATCGCCAGGTTGTTGACCGCGGTGGGCGACTTGCGTGCGTCAATCGGCCCGCCCATCATCGTCATGCTCAGGGGGGTCAACTCGCCGCGCGACGCCATCAGCGAAATGGCAGCCAGTACCGGCACGGTGGGCTGGCAGACGCTGATGACATGGCAGTTGCCATAAATGCCCTGGAGATGGCGAATGAATTCCTGCACATAGTTGACATAGTCGTCGAGGTGGAAAGAACCCTCGGACAGGGGGACTGTGCGGGCGTTTTTCCAGTCGGTGATGTAGACCTTGTGGTCCTTGAGCATGGTTTTGACGGTGTCGCGCAGCAAGGTGGCGTAGTGGCCCGACAGCGGCGCCACGATCAGCACCGCCGGCTCGCCCTTCAGGCCGGTCAGCGTGGCGGGGTCGTCGGTGAAGCGCTTGAAGCGTCGCAGTTCGCAAAAAGGTTTGTCGATTTCCACCCGTTCGTGGATGGTCACATCCGTGCCGTTCACATCGATGGTCTTGATGTCGAATGCCGGTTTTTCGTAGTCTTTGCCCAAGCGGTAAATCAGGCTGTAGCCGGCGGCTACACGCTGCGCAAAAGGGTTTTGCCCCATCGGCGACAAGGGGTTGCTGTAGAGCTTCGCAGCCGCTTGCGCAAAATCAACAAAAGGCTCCATCAACGTGCGCTGGGCTTCATAGACTTGGTAGAGCATGGGACAAACCTTCGTAATTTCTGGATTAATTTGGGGCGAAATCTGGGCGAAATCGGTGCATGTTGCAGTGCAATATAACAGGCGTTGACCCCTTCAGGCCTAAGGAGTACTACCCATTTGGGGCCGTTTTTAACAGGGATTCGGCCAAAGCGCCACTTGTGTAGGGCTGCTGACTTCACTTGGTGGTGCGGCTTCGGCCTCCGGTCCTCCGATTCCCCAAAAAGAACTGGCCGCCTTGTCCCGCTGGCAACAAGTCCCTGTTTGCAAGGCTTAATATCTGAATATCTTTGCGAACCGGTAATGTCCCCGGTGCTGCAACACCCCGCTACAGGAAAACACCATGCTTCCCATCCCTGACGCCGCCACGCTGGACCGGCTCGCATCCCTGAAGAAATCAGAAAGAATGCCGGTGCTGTTTCTGGGTCATGGCAGTCCCATGAACGTGCTTGGTGACAACGAATACCGGCGCAGCTGGCAGGCTCTGGGCGCCGAATTCGGCTCCAGGTGGCCTCGTCCGCAATTGATTTTGTGCATTTCCGCGCACTGGCTGACCGAAGGCTGGTGGCTGACGGCCATGGCGCAGCCCAAGACCATCCATGACTTTGGCGGTTTTCCGCAGGAGCTCTTTGACCAGCAATACCCTGCACCGGGCGACCCCGCGGCGGCGCAGGCCATCAGCCTGCTGGTGCGGCAGCGCGCCTCGGCACCGCTGGGGCTGGACGTGGGTGAGTGGGGACTGGACCACGGAAGTTGGTCGGTACTCAAGCCCATGTTTCCCGATGCGGGCATCCCGGTCATTCAGCTCAGCATGGATTACAGCCGGGCGCCCGAGGACCACTATGCGCTGGCGCAGCAGCTTAAGCCACTGCGCGACCGGGGCGTGCTGATCGTGGGCAGCGGCAACATCGTCCATAACCTGCGCCAGATGCAGCGGGGTGCCACTGGCAGCCAAGCCTACGATTGGGCCCTGGAATTTGACCAGACGATTGGCGGCTACCTGCAGCAGGGTAACCTCGCCGCCCTGCAGGGTTTCCAGAAGCTCGGGCAGGTGGCCAAAATGGCCCACCCGACCCACGAGCACTATCTGCCGCTGTTATACGCGGCGGGAGCCGTCGAGGCCCGGGAGCCGATGCGTTTTTTCAACACGAGTTTTCAGGCCGGCTCGATCTCGATGCGCTCGGCCATTTGGGGGTAATTAGTGCAAAGGGCCTTCATGCCCAGTGCTCAGGCTGTCCTGAATTTGCTATTAATTCGACAGCATGATGTGTATCTATTCAGGGGGTTGCAGCCGTTTTTTCGTCAAGAAAATCTCAAGGCGGCCAGCAAGCTGTCTAGTGGCGGATTTCGAGCCAACTCCAGCGTGCCTGATAGTCCAGCGCCTTTTGCTCGAACAGCGGGCGATGGTTGCACAGCGGGTTGGGGCTCAAAAGCCCTTGGTACAGTCCGTCCAGGCCGTTTGGCGCATAAAGCTCGAGGCCTGAAGGGCCCGGCTTCAAGCCCACGCAGGTGCAGCGCACCAGAAAACGGTCTATGCCCTCGCGCGAGCTGCGCAGGGCCGGGTAGGGGAAACCGAAATACGCTTCGTACCAGGTATGGACGCGGGCCTGGTTTTTAGCCTCGATCAGCACGCCAAGGTCGGAAAAGCAGGCCTGAACCTGTTGGTTGACCCGGGTTTCGGCCGACTCCGACAGGTCGGTGGCGTCGAAATAGAACAGGTCATAGTCTTTGATGCCGATCCCGGGTTCGCGGCCTGAACGCAGGTTCCAGGCGGTCTGGAACAGACAGCCCGCCACCAGCCAGGCATCGGGCAGGTTCAGGCGGGGAAGGCGATCCAGGATCGCGCGGTTGTGCGGGTTCTCAAGCACGTCCCGGGCGAACTGTTCGCCGTCGGCCGGCACGGCGCTTAGATGACCTTGGCGATGGACGCGCAAACGTAGTCGATGTTCTTGCTGTTGAGCGCGGCCACGCACATGCGGCCGGTGTCGGTGCCGTACACGCCAAACTCGTTGCGCAGGCGCACCATTTGGTCTTTGGACAGGCCGGAGTAGCTGAACATGCCGATCTGGGTGGTGATAAAGCTCATGTCCTGCTTGACGCCAGCGGCCTTCAGGCCGTCGACCAGTTTTTGGCGCATGGCCTTGATGCGAACCCGCATCTCGCCGAGTTCCTTTTCCCACAGCGCACGCAATTCGGGGTTGTTCAGCACCGCAGCGACCACCGCGCCGCCATGGATGGGCGGGTTGGAGTAATTGGTGCGGATCACGATCTTGAGCTGGCTCAGCACGCGGGCGGCTTCTTCCTTGCTCTTGCACAGCACGCTCAGGGCGCCGACGCGCTCACCATAGAGGCTGAAGCTCTTGGAGAAGGACGTGGAGACGAAGAAATCCAGGCCGGAAGCCACGAATTTTCCGATGACGGCGCCGTCTTCGGCAATACCGTAGCCAAAGCCCTGGTAGGCCATGTCAAGAAAGGTCACAAGGTCTTTGGCCTTGACCGTGGCAATCACCTGGTCCCACTGGGCGGGTGTGATGTCGTAGCCGGTCGGGTTGTGGCAGCAGGCGTGCAGCACGACGATGGTGCCGGGTGCGGCGGCGTTCAGGCTGGCCAGCATGCCTTCAAAGTTCACGCCGCGTTTGGCCGCATCGTAGTAGGCGTAGGTGTCGACCGTGAAGCCTGCATTGGTGAACAGGGCGCGGTGGTTTTCCCAGCTGGGGTCGCTGATCAGCACCTTGGCATCGGGGTTGAGGTGCTTGAGGAAGTCTGCGCCGATCTTCAGGCCGCCGGTGCCGCCGATGCCCTGGACCGTGGCAATACGGCCGGAAGTGACAGGCTCGCTGTCGGCGCCAAATACCAGGCCCTTGACGGCCGCGTCATAAGCGGCAATACCGTCAATCGGCAGGTAACCCCGGGCCGTTGGCGTGGCCATCATGGTTTTTTCAGCGGCTTGCACGCATTGCAGCAGCGGCAGCTTGCCGTTGTCGTCGAAATAAACACCTACTCCGAGGTTGACTTTGGCCGGGTTGGTGTCTGCGTTGAACTGCTCGTTCAGGCCCAGAATCGGGTCACGCGGGGCCATTTCGACAGCGGTAAACAAAGACATGAAAAAATCCTCAGGAAGTAATGAAAGAAAGAATCAGCGGAAGAGAGCGGAAGAAGCAATCAATGCAGGCAGGCCGGTTTTACGGGGTTTACTGCGGAGCGGGCATTTCGGGGGTTTTGAGCTTGTTATTTCAGATTTCGTCCGAATGTCGTATTCTGTTTAGTTGCCCTTGATTTTAACGGGCCCAGATTGAGGTTCTATGCCAGAAGTCACTGAAGTCATTACGGATTTGCCTGATTTATCCCCTGCCGGAGAATTTGTCAGCTTTCCTGATTCGCCCTTTGAGTTGTTCATGCCTTACCCGCCGGCGGGCGACCAGCCGACCGCGATTGCCCAGCTGGTGGAGGGTATCAACGATGGCGAGGTGTTTCAGACCCTGCTGGGCGTGACGGGTTCCGGCAAGACGTTCACGATGGCCAATGTCATTGCACGCCTGGGGCGCCCCGCGATCGTGTTTGCGCCGAACAAGACCCTGGCGGCACAGCTTTACAGCGAGTTCCGGGAGTTTTTCCCGAAGAACGCGGTGGAATATTTTGTCAGTTATTACGATTACTACCAGCCCGAAGCCTACGTGCCGCAGCGCGATCTCTTTATTGAAAAAGACTCGGCCATCAACGAGCACATCGAGCAGATGCGCCTTTCAGCCACCAAGAGCGTGCTGGAGCGCCGCGACACCATCATCGTCGGCACGGTGAGCGCCATTTATGGGATTGGGGCGCCTGAGGACTACACCCAGATGCGCTTCATTGCGCGTATTGGCGACAAGATGGGGCAGCGCGACGTCATTGCCCGCCTGATCCGCATGCAGTACACCCGCAACGAGCAGGATTTCGCGCGCGGCACTTTCCGGGTGCGCGGCGATGTGATCGACATTTTTCCGGCCGAGCATTCCGAGCTGGCCATCCGCATCGAGCTGTTTGACGACGAGATTGAATCCCTGCAGCTGTTTGATCCGCTCACCGGGCGTATCCGGCAGAAAATTCCGCGTTTTGTGGTGTATCCCAAGAGCCACTACGTGACGCCGCGCGACAAGGTCATGACGGCGGTGGAAACCATCAAGCTGGAGCTGTCCGAACGGGTGGGCCAGTTTATTGCGGACGGCAAGCTGGTCGAGGCCCAGCGGATCGAGCAGCGCACCCGGTTTGACCTCGAAATGCTCAGCGAGATCGGGCACTGCAAGGGGATTGAAAACTACACCCGCCACCTGAGCGGCGCCGCGCCGGGCTCGCCGCCGTCGACGCTGTGTGACTACCTGCCCAAGGATGCGCTGATGTTTCTTGACGAGAGCCACGTCATGATCGGGCAGCTCAACGCCATGTACAACGGCGACCGGGCGCGCAAGACCACGCTGGTGGAGTATGGTTTTCGGTTGCCCAGTGCGCTGGACAACCGGCCGCTCAAGTTTGAAGAGTTCGAGTCCAAGATGCGGCAGGCTATATTTGTATCGGCCACGCCCGCGGCCTACGAGCAGGCGCATGCCGGCAACGTGGTCGAGCAGGTGGTGCGGCCCACGGGCCTGGTGGATCCCGAGGTTGAAGTGCGGCCGGCAACCCACCAGGTTGATGACGTTCTGCAGGAAATCCGCATCCGGGTCGAGCGGAACGAACGGGTGCTGATCACCACGCTGACCAAGCGCATGGCCGAGCAGCTCACCGATTACCTGGGCGACAACGGGGTGAAAGTGCGCTATCTGCACAGCGATGTGGATACGGTGGAGCGGGTGGAGATCCTGCGCGACCTGCGGCTGGGCGCGTTTGACGTGCTGGTCGGCATCAACCTGCTGCGCGAGGGGCTGGATATTCCCGAGGTTTCGCTTGTTGCCATCCTGGATGCCGACAAGGAGGGCTTTTTACGGGCTGAACGCAGCCTGATTCAAACCATTGGCCGGGCCGCCCGAAACCTGAACGGCCGCGCCATTTTGTATGCCGACCGCATCACGGACTCCATGAAAAAGGCCATGGATGAGACGGAAAGACGCCGCAACAAGCAGATTGCCTTCAACCTCGAGCACGGCATCACCCCGCGCAGCGTGGTCAAGCGCATCAAAGACCTGATTGACGGCGTGTACAGCGAAAAATCCGGCAAGGAAGCGGAAAAGCTCGAGATGCAAAAAGCGCTGGTGGAGGACATGAGCGAGAAAGACATCGCGCGGGAAATCAAACGCCTGGAAAAGCAGATGATCGAGCACGCCAAAAACCTGGAGTTCGAGAAAGCCGCCAGGATCCGCGACCAGTTGCACATACTGAAAGAGCAGGCTTTTGGCGCGCCGGGCGTGGACAATGTCGCGGTTATTGCCGCTGCAGGCTCAGGCCAGCGGTAGTTTTTCTGCGCCGTCGCGTCAGCACTTGCGTGATTATTTTGCACCTAAATGGTGCAAAAATGCCGCCTACTACGGGTTACTACCCGTCCCAGGGGGCATACCCATGCAGAAATCGCGCCTATGTTATACTTGACGAAAACAGTCAAGAACAACCTGGCAACAAAAAGAGCCCCTGCGACATCCCGTTGACTGACCTGGGCTGCTGGAGGACGAGTTCTCTGAGGGTCACAAGCTTTCAGGGTGAAAACGACAGTCAAGCCAACTTAAAGGAGCTTGTTATGCGCCTCACAACCAAAGGCCGTTTTGCGGTCACTGCGATGATTGATTTGGGACTGCGCCAGAATAGTGGCCCGGTTACCTTGGCTGCCATCAGCCAGCGTCAACAGATTTCCCTGTCCTATCTTGAGCAACTCTTTGGCAAATTGCGCCGGCATGAGCTGGTGGAGTCCACCCGGGGTCCTGGTGGTGGCTATACCTTGGGCCGCAAGGCCTCGGAGATCACCGTTGCCGACATTATTGTGTCGGTGGACGAGCCGATCGACGCGACGCAGTGCGGTGGCAAGGAGAATTGCCTGGGTGACGGCGGGCGCTGCATGACGCATGAGCTGTGGGCCTCCCTGAACAGCCGCATGGTGGAGTTCCTTGATTCCGTGACTTTGCAAAAACTGGTGGAAGACCAGTTGGCCAAAGGCGTGGTGGTCGAGAATACTCCTCAGGTGAAAAAGGCCGTTTTTGCTGCACCGGTGGTCAAACCCATCCGTGTCAATGCGCCCAACTCCGTATTCGCCTTGGGAAACGCATTTTCCAAATCCTGAGGGCCATAACGCGGTATTTTGCCGGTGTCGACCTGCGGATGAATTGAGGTCGTTGTTTTGAGCTGCCAGCCAACCTTGTGAATTAAAAAAGCTAGCTAAATGGATACCCCACACTTTCCTATTTATATGGACTACAGCGCTACCAATCCGTGCGATCCGCGGGTGGTGGATGCCATGATTCCCTGGTTGCGCGAGCATTTCGGCAATCCGGCTTCCCGCAGCCATGCCTGGGGTTGGGAAGCAGAAGCTGCCGTTGAAAAAGCGCGCGAGCAGGTTGCCTCCCTGATTGGCGCCGATCCGCGCGAGATCGTGTGGACCAGTGGTGCGACCGAGTCCAACAATCTGGCGCTTAAAGGTGCCGCCCATTTCTACAAGACCAAGGGCAAGCACCTCATCACGGTCAAGACCGAGCACAAGGCTGTGCTTGACACCTGCCGTGAGCTGGAGCGTCAAGGTTTTGAAGTCACCTATTTGGATGTGCAGGCCGATGGCCTGCTTGACCTGGAGGCCCTCAAGGCCGCCATGCGGCCCGACACCATTGTGGTCAGCGTCATGTACGTCAACAACGAAATTGGCGTGATCCAGGACATCCCTGCGATTGGCGCCCTGTGCCGCGAACGGGGAATTATTTTCCATGTGGATGCTGCGCAGGCGACCGGCCGCGTGGACATCGACCTGGCGACCCTGCCGGTGGACCTGATGAGCCTGACCTCGCACAAGACCTATGGCCCCAAAGGCATTGGGGCGCTGTATGTGCGCCGCAAGCCCCGCGTGCGCCTGGAGGCCCAGATGCACGGTGGAGGCCACGAGCGCGGAATGCGCTCCGGCACCTTGCCTACGCATCAGTGCGTGGGCATGGGCGAGGCTTACCGCATTGCCAAAGCAGAGATGCACGAAGAGAACAAGCGCATCGCCGCCCTGCACGAGCGCATGCTCAACGGCCTCAAGGATGTGGAGGAAGTGTTCCTCAATGGACATGCTGAAAAGCGCGTGCCGCACAACCTGAACATGAGTTTCAACTATGTTGAAGGCGAATCGCTGATCATGGGCATCAAGGGTCTGGCTGTATCGAGTGGCTCGGCCTGTACCTCGGCCAGCCTGGAGCCCAGCTATGTGTTGCGTGCCCTGGGTCGCAGCGACGAGCTGGCGCACAGCAGCCTGCGCATGACGATTGGCCGCTGGAGCACCGAGGAAGAGATCGATTACGCGGTCGCCACCATCAAGGAAAACGTGGCCAAGTTGCGTGAACTGTCCCCCCTGTGGGAGATGTTCAAGGATGGGGTTGACCTGTCCACCATCCAGTGGGCAGCCCACTGAATCGGCCCGCCAAATCAGCAGATCAGACAGCTAAAGAGGTAAACAAATGGCATACAGCGAAAAAGTGGTAGACCACTATGAACATCCCCGCAATGTCGGCTCTTTTGAAAAGGGTGACGAAACGGTAGGTACCGGCATGGTGGGCGCCCCCGCTTGCGGCGACGTCATGAAACTGCAGATCAAGGTCAACCCGGTCACGGGCGTGATTGAAGATGCGCGTTTCAAAACATATGGCTGCGGCTCGGCGATTGCTTCCAGCTCACTCGTGACCGAGTGGGTCAAGGGCAAAACGCTGGACGAAGCGGCAAGTATCAAGAACAGCGCCATTGCCGAAGAACTGGCTTTGCCACCGGTCAAGATCCACTGCTCCATTCTGGCGGAAGACGCCATCAAGGCTGCCGTGAACGACTACAAGCAAAAGCACACGCACTGATAGTCCTGCCTAATTTTTGAGTCATTGAAATGTCCGTTACTCTCACCGATGCTGCTGCCCGCCACGTGACCCGCTATATGGCCAAACGCGGGAAGGGTGTGGGCGTGCGTTTGGGCGTCAAGACCACAGGCTGTTCGGGCCTGGCGTACAAGCTTGAATATGCCGACGAGATCGCGCCTGAAGATGTGGTGTTCGAAGACAACGGCGTCAAGGTGCTGGTGGATCCCAAAAGCATGGCCTACATCGACGGTACCCAGCTCGACTTTGTGCGTGAGGGTCTGAACGAAGGCTTCAAGTTCATCAATCCCAACGAGCGTGATCGCTGTGGGTGTGGTGAAAGCTTTCGGGTTTGACGGGCGCACTTGCGCTAGCCCAGACATCCAGTACAGCCGTTTTCGCAGAGCCGCCTTCACTGACTGTGCTGGCGGCTTTTTCTTGACATGAACCTCCAATCCACCGATTTCGAATTGTTTGGCGTGCCCGTGCGCTTTGCGCAGGACCGTGCCGCGCTTGATGCCCGCTGGAAAGAGCTGCAGCGCGAGGCCCATCCCGACAAGTTCGCAGCCCAGGGCGCGGCAGCCCAGCGTGTGGCCATGCAATGGTCGGTACGCATTAATGAGGCCTACCAGCGACTCAAGGACCCCTTGAAGCGCGCCAGCTACCTGTGCGAGTTGCATGGGGCTCCGATCCACGCCGAGAAAAACACGGCCATGCCGCATGATTTTCTGGTGCAGCAAATGCAGTTGCGAGAAGCGCTGGATGAAGCTCAAACCATTGAAGACCTGGAGGATATTGCCTCCGAATCCTTATTGACTGCGGAAAAGCAGCTATCAAAAATAGAGCACGCTCTTGACATCAACAAGGACTTTGCCGCTGCGGCGCAGCAGGTCAGAAGCCTTATGTTTATTGAGCGTTTTGCCAGCGAGGTGGATGCACGCATCGACCAGCTGGGACAATGACGAATCATCCGAAGAACGACATGGCACTCCTGCAGATATCCGAACCCGGCCAGACGCCAGATCCGCACCAGCGACGCATTGCCGTCGGCATCGACTTGGGCACGACGCATTCCCTGGTTGCCAGCGTGCGCAATGGCGTCTCTGAGTGCCTGCCTGACAACGAAGGCCGCGTGATTTTGCCCAGCGTGGTGCGCTATCTGGACGCCAATCGGCGCCAGATCGGTTTTGAGGCGCTGGCGGCACAGGTGGAAGACCCCGGCAATACCATTTCGTCAGTCAAGCGCCTGATGGGGCGGGGCATTGACGACATTGGCAGCCGCGCGCAGTTGCCCTATCAGCTCAACGACAAGCCGGGCATGGTCACGCTGCAGACTGTTGCGGGAGAAAAGAGCCCGGTCGAGATCAGCGCTGAAATTCTGGCCACCCTGCGTTATCGCGCCGAAGACACCTTCAATGATGATATTTACGGTGCCGTGATCACGGTACCCGCGTATTTCGACGAGGCCCAGCGCCAGGCGACCAAGGATGCGGCGCAATTGGCCGGCCTGAACGTGCTGCGTCTGATCAATGAGCCCACGGCGGCTGCAATCGCTTATGGCCTGGACAATGCCAGCGAAGGCGTCTATGCCGTCTACGACATGGGCGGGGGGACGTTTGATATTTCCATCCTGCGCCTCACGCAGGGCGTGTTTGAGGTGGTGTCTACCGGTGGCGACTCTGCGCTCGGAGGCGACGACTACGACCGCGCGCTGGTGGACTGGGTGCTGGCCAAGGCCGGCCTGGCGGCCGATGTCCTCACGCCCTCGGACAAGGCGGCCCTGCAACGGGCAGCGCGCGCCTGCAAGGAGGCCTTGTCTGCCGCAGATTCGGCCCCGTTTTCCGTGCAGCTGGCCAAGGTGCTGGTCAATGTGGAGATGAAGGCGGAAGATTTTGAGGCTGCAACCGCTCATCTGACCCAGCGCACACTGTCGGCCGTGCGCAAGGCCTTGCGCGATGCCAAACTGGCCAAGGATGAGATTCACGGCGTTGTGCTGGTGGGCGGCTCCACGCGCATGCCTCAGGTGCGCAAGGCGGTGGCCAGTTTCTTCGGCCGTGAGCCGTTGACCAACCTCAATCCCGACGAGGTGGTGGCCCTCGGCGCTGCCATTTCTGCCAACCAGCTGGCTGGCAACCATGGCGGGAGTGACTTGCTGCTTCTCGATGTGATTCCGCTCTCGCTGGGTATTGAGACCATGGGCGGACTGGTCGAGCGCATTGTGCCGCGCAACCAGACCATCCCGACGGCCATGGCGCAAGACTTCACCACCTACCAGGACGGCCAGACGGCGCTCGCCCTGCATGTGGTGCAGGGCGAGCGTGATCTGGTGGCCGATTGCCGCAGCCTTGCCCGCTTCGAGTTGCGCGGCATACCGCCCATGGCCGCTGGCGCTGCGCGCATCCGGGTGACTTTCACCGTGGATGCGGACGGCCTGCTCAGCGTCAATGCCAAAGAGCAGGGCAGCGGGGTGGAGGCACGTATTGACGTGAAGCCCTCCTACGGCCTGTCTGATGACGAGATTGCCCGCATGCTGCAGGAGAGTTTTTCCACCGCCCAGCAGGACATGAAGGCACGTGCCCTGGCCGAGGCGCAGGTCGACGCCGACCGCATGATTCTTGCCACGCAGAGCGCGTTGGCGGCGGACGCGGACCTGCTGAGCCCCAATGAACGGGCGCAGATTGACAGCCTGGTCGTCGGACTCACCGATGCGCGTACCCATGGCGACACCGCCACCATTGAAGCCGCCACCCAGGCGCTGGCCAAAGGCACCGAGTCCTTCGCGGCGCAACGTATGAACCGCGGCATTCGACAAGCCCTGGCGGGGAAAAACATCGAGGCGGTCTGAGCGAGCGTCTGCACCAAGCCCCAACAAGTCAGATTGACACCATGCCCATCATCAAAATACTGCCCCATTCCGAATACTGCCCGCAGGGCGCTGAAATCTCGGCGCCAGCAGGCACGTCCATCTGCGAGGCCTTGCTCGACAACAAGATCAATATTGAGCACGCCTGCGACATGAGTTGCGCCTGCACCACCTGCCATGTGATCGTGCGCCAAGGCTTCAACTCCCTGAACGGGCTCGACGAAAGCGAAGAAGACTTGCTCGACCGCGCTTGGGGACTGGAGCCCAATTCCCGCCTGAGCTGCCAGGCGTTTCTGGCGCAGACCGATGTGACGGTTGAAATACCGAAATATTCCATCAATCACGCCAAGGAAAACCACTGACAGTGCGGCTGGCCTGAAGCGGAAAACCGGCTCATCCGGATCCGCAGGCGGCTGCGGCAGGGAGCGATAATCCAGGTCATGCGCCAAATCGTTCTAGACACAGAAACTACGGGTCTTTCCGCTGAAAACGGCGACCGCATCATTGAAATTGGCTGCGTGGAGCTGGTGGGTCGCAAGCTCACAGGCAACAACAGGCATTTTTACCTGAACCCCGAGCGCGACAGCCATGAGGATGCGCTCAAGGTGCACGGCATCAGCAATGAGTTTTTGAAGGACAAGCCCAAGTTCGCTGCCGTGGCAGAAGAGCTGCTGGAGTACCTGYGGGGCGCCGAGATCATCATCCACAACGCGCCCTTCGATGTGAGCTTCCTCAACAAGGAACTGGAGCTCATCGGCAGGGACCCGATCCGGCACTGCGTGGCCAAGGTGACGGACAGCCTGATGATGGCCAAGGAGCTGTTCCCGGGCAAGCGCAACTCGCTCGACGCACTGTGCGACCGGCTGGACGTTGACAACTCGGGCCGAACGCTGCACGGGGCGTTACTCGATGCCGAACTGCTGGCCGACGTGTACATCAATCTCACGCGGGGGCAAAACTCCTTGATGATGGACGTGGGCGGTCCGGCGCAGGACGGCGACATGGCCCCGTTGATTGACCTGAGCGGTTTTGATTTGCCACTGCTGTTGGCCAATGACCAGGAAATTGCCGCGCATGAAGTATTGCTGGCCGATATTGACAAGGCCAGCAAGGGGAAAACAGTTTGGCGTGCCGCCACGGTCTAGGCCGAAAAATCACTCAAAAACAGCCTATAATCGAAGGCTGACCAATAGGGCGGTTAGCTCAGGGGTAGAGCACTGCATTCACACTGCAGGGGTCGCAGGTTCGAAGCCTGCACCGCCCACCAGAATTTTGAATTCAAATGACTTGCGGGATTCCGCAGGTCTTTTTTTTTGCCCGTGTGATGGTGCCATCATTTGGTCGATGGTCGCCTTACAGCCCCGGGATTCCCCCGTCCGAAGGCCTGCCAATGGTGTTAATGGATCAGCCGGGCTGCCTGCGCTTTTTTCCTGATGCAGAGCTGCCACCTGCCGCACCGCTCGCTTGCGGCTGGTTTGAACGGTCCGGCTCCGCAGGCATGGAGATATTTCCCAAGGACGCGGCGACATCTGCATCCTCATCGGGGTCCTTGGCTGCAATATCGCCCAGGGAAATAATTCCGACCAGCCGATCCTGACCATCAACCACCGGCAACCGGCGAATCTGGCTCTCAGCCATCTCGCTGAGAACTTCGTCCACGTCCTCGTCCTCGCGTGCTGTGCGCACGTTCGTGCTCATCACATCCGCCAGGACTGTGGTCTTTGCGTCGAGTTCCTGCGCCACGCCGCGCACGACAATATCGCGGTCGGTCACCATGCCGACCAGCTTTTCGCCGTCGCAGACAGGAATGACGCCCACATTGAGTTCATCCATGGCTCGCGCGGCGGATGTCACGGTATCGGCGGGCATCAAGGTCCGCACACCGCGAGTCATAAGCTCGGAAACTGTTGTCATCTCAAACTCCTTGAGTTGCGCCGACACAGCGCCAGCGTGTGATTCAAGCCTAATAGGACTATCAGTCGAGCCTGTCGGCAAGCTCGCAAACCGGCGTAGGACTGGCGCTAAGAAGGCAAGGGGCCTGTCTTTAGGCGAGGAGCCTGAGGGTTCCAATGCGGCATCGCGGCATCGTGTTGTACGACGGGAACTGGCGTTCCGGGGAATTCAGGATTAACCGGGATCGTATTTTCAGGACTGAATTTCGGGCGTAAAAAAGGCCAGGTCATGCAACCTGGCCTTTTTACTTTTTACGTTTCCCGATTCGCTGTCGCGTTGCTCCGGCGGCTACAGCACCTCACTGGCAAAGTCGGCCAGCCGTGAGCGTTCCCCCCGCGCCAGCGTGATGTGCCCGCCATGCGGCCAGCCCTTGAAGCGATCGACCGCGAAGGTCATTCCCGAGGAGCCTTCGGTGAGGTAGGGGGTGTCGATCTGCGCCAGGTTGCCCATGCAGATGATCTTGGTACCGGGGCCGGCTCGGGTGATGAGGGTCTTCATCTGCTTGGGCGTCAGGTTTTGCGCCTCGTCGATGATGACGTACTTGTTGAGGAAGGTGCGGCCGCGCATGAAGTTCATGCTCTTGACCTTGATGCGCGAACGGATCAGCTCATTGGTGGCTGCGCGTCCCCACTCGCCGGAACCACTGTCGGTTTTGCCCAGTACTTCCAGGTTGTCGTCAAGCGCGCCCATCCATGGACCCATTTTTTCCTCTTCGGTGCCCGGCAAAAAGCCAATGTCTTCACCGACCGAAACGGTCGCTCGCGTCATGATGATCTCGGTGTAGCGGCGGTCGTCAAGCACCTGCGTGAGACCGCTGGCCAGAGCCATCAGTGTTTTTCCGGTACCCGCCGTACCCGCCAGCGTCACGAAATCCACTTCCGGGTCCATTAGCAGGTTCATCGCAAAATTTTGCTCGCGGTTACGCGTGGTCACACCCCATACCGCATTTTTCAGGTGGTTGTAATCCTTCAGGGTCTTCAACACGGCTGTTTTGGCCCGGATTTCCGTGACCCGGGCATACAGCGGAGGTTCGCCCGGTGCCTCAAAAAACACGAACTGGTTGATCAGCAGGCTGGCCACGATAGGGCCGGTGATGCGGTAAAAGGTGTGACTGCCTTGTTGCCAGCTTTCAATGGTTTTGCTCTGCCGCGTCCAGAAATCAGGCGGCAGGGCCAGCGAGCCGGCATACAGCAAATCCCCGTCTTCCAGGGTTTTGTCGTTCTGGTAGTCATCAGTGGCCAGACCCAGCGCGCGCGCCTTGACCCGCATGTTGATGTCCTTGGACACCAGCACCACTTCGCGCGGCGCATATTCCTTGCGCAGGGCCTCGACCACGCCCAGGATCTGGTTGTCGGCCTTGCCCTGCGGCAGGCTCATCGGCAACGTGTAGTCCATCGGTTTTGTCTGGAAAAACAGGCTGCCGCCTGCCTCCGGGTGGCCGGTGGTGTCCAGTTTGAGGCCCTTGCCAATGTCGGCGCCCTGGGCGCCGGCCAGTGCGTCCAGCGTGCGGCTGGTCTGGCGCGCATTGCGGGCTACCTCGGTCATGCCTTTTTTATGCCCGTCGAGCTCCTCGAGCACGATCATCGGCAGAAAGATGTCGTGTTCTTCAAAGCGGAACAGGCACATCGGGTCGTGCATCAGCACGTTGGTGTCGAGCACAAACAGCTTGGCGGGCCCGGGATGCCTGCTTTTCTTCGGTTTCAGGACTGGCTGGGGCAGCGAAATGCTCTCTTTTTCATAGCTTTCCTCGCCAGCTTTTCCTGGGCGGGGTGGCTCTTTTCCCTTGTAAGCAACGGGATGATCGCCACCGCCGGCCGTCACCGTACGGTTGTCAAACAGGTCCAGTACAGGGGGCTTGCGGCCTGATTCGGCGTTCTCCGTCTTTCGTGCAGCCTTGGAGGGTGAACGGGCTGGGGCATCCAGGACGTCGGTGGAGAGCAGGGCGGCACGCTTGGTCGGGGCGGGGGGCAGGGGCATAGTGCTTAAAACTCTCTTGAAGGGTGGTTCCAGAAGCAAAAAAGCCGCCTCAAGGCCGGGGCGGCTTTTTGTTTTGACGCAGTTGCGAAGGTCAACAGCATGAGTTCATTATGCACAACTGAGGTGACAGGGCAATCCAGTGTTGCCGGGCTCTGTTGCGAACTGGCGTCAACAGGCTTTCAGGCAGCCTTTTTGAGGGCCTTGACGGCCTTGAGGACATCCTCGACATGGCCGGGCACCTTGAGGCCGCGCCATTCTTCTTTCAGCTGTCCGTCGGCGCCGATCAGGAAGGTGCTGCGCTCAATGCCCTTGACCTTTTTGCCGTACATGATCTTGTTCTTGACCACGCCGAACATGTGGCACATTTTTTCTTCGGTATCTGCAATCAGCTCGAAGGGGAGCTCGAGCTTGGACTTGAATTCGTCATGCGACTTCATGTTGTCGCGCGAGACGCCAAATACGGTCGCACCGGCCTTGACGAAGTCCTTGTAGTGGTCGCGGAACTGCATGGCCTCGGTGGTGCAACCGGGCGTGTTGTCCTTGGGGTAGAAGTACAGCACGACGACTTTTCCCAGATGGGACTGGTTGGACACCTTGATGCCACCCGTGGCGTTCGCTTCAAATTCGGGGAGTGGTTTATTGACGACGACTGCCATACTGAGTAGACCCTGACGAAAGTAGTTGTAATTAGCCGGCTATTGGCAATGCTTTTTGATACGCAACCCCTGGTGCTAGTCCTGAAGGTGTGAGACCAAACGCAACCCTACATTTTACCCTGAAAGAGCCGGTCTTTCAGTTCGCCTGGCCTTCTTCTCTTCCAATCAGCAGGGCCGCAATAACCTGCCGGCCTTCACCCGCCAGGATGTTGTAGGTACGGCAGGCGGCCAGCGTGYCCATGGTTTCAATGCCGATGCGCTGGTCCATCAAGGCCCGCAAAAATGCCGGAGGCGGGAAGCGCAAGCGCGTGCCGCTGCCGAAAATCACCAGTTCGGGCCGGGTTGCGGCAAGCAGCGCGAAATGCTCCGCAGTGAGATCGTCAAAGCGTGCGCAATTCCAGTCGAATTTTTCGCCACGTGAGCCGATCACGATGCTGTGTTCGATTTTTTCAGCCACGCCGTTGTGCCCCAAGCCGACCCATCCGGGACCGTAGCCGAGGATGGATTGCACGTCGAGGCGGTCTGGTTGAAGTTTCATGCGGGGATTGGAGGACTCAGGGGTTTGGGGTTCAGGGGCTCAGGAAGACCTGTCATGCGGGAAAGCGGGCAATGGGCAAGGGCTATTTGCCTGTGAAACGCGGGCGAAATACGCGTTTTATGTGGTCAAATTATAGATTCCGCCCGAATTTCCCGTTGGCATGCTGGCGTTCTCCCACCTACGAGTGGGTTTGTCAGCGCGTTTGACGGTGTGGTCCTGGCTCCCTATTCGACAATGCATATGAAACCGATCACCAAATCCGCCAAGCTGGCCAATGTGCTCTACGACATTCGCGGTCCGATCATGGACGCCGCCAAGCAGATGGAGGAAGAAGGGCACCATCTCATCAAGCTCAACCTGGGCAATCTGGCGGTGTTCGGTTTCGATGCGCCCGAAGAAATCCAGCAGGACATGATTCGCAACCTGCCTTCGTCGGCCGGCTATTCGGACAGCAAGGGCATTTTTGCGGCACGCAAGGCGGTGATGCACGAGACCCAGAAACAGGGCATCAAGGGCGTGACGCTCGATGACGTTTACCTGGGCAACGGCGCCAGCGAATTGATCGCCATGGCCACCAACGCGCTGCTCGACGACGGCGACGAACTGCTGCTGCCAGCACCTGACTATCCGCTGTGGACCGCCTCCACCAGCCTGTCGGGCGGCAAACCGGTGCACTACCTCTGTGATGAAAACAACGGCTGGATGCCCAACCTTGACGATATTCGCGCCAAGATCACGCCCAAGACCAAGGGCATTGTGGTCATCAACCCCAACAACCCGACCGGCGCGCTGTATTCCGACGAACTTCTCAAGCAGATCGTGGAGATCGCGCGCGAGCACGGGTTGGTTATCCTGGCCGACGAGGTTTACGACAAGGTGCTGTATGACGGCGCCCACCATACCGCCATCGCCAGCCTGTCGACGGACGTGCTCACGCTGACTTTCAATTCGCTGTCCAAGAGTTACCGCTCGTGCGGCTACCGCGCCGGCTGGCTGGTGGTGTCCGGCCCCAAGAAGCGGGCGGAGGACTACATCGAGGGCCTCAACATGCTGGCCAACATGAAGCTGTGCTCCAACGTGCCGGGTCAGTGGGCCATCCAGACGGCCCTGGGCGGCTACCAGAGCATCAACGACCTGACAGGCGAGGGCGGGCGCTTGCGCCGCCAGCGCGATCTGGCGTACGAGCTGATCACGGCCATCCCGGGTGTGAGTTGCGTCAAGCCCAGCGCGGCGCTCTACATGTTCCCCAAACTCGATCCCAAGGTCTATCCGATCAAGGACGACCGGCAGTTCTTCCTCGAGCTGCTCAAGGAAACCAAGGTGATGCTGGTGCAGGGCACCGGCTTCAACTGGGCCGCGCCGGACCACTTCCGCATCGTCTTCCTGCCGCACGAGGAAGACCTGCGCGAGGCCGTGGGCCGGATTGCAAAATTCCTCGAGAATTATCGAAACAACAACATCTGAGCCGGTACTGGCAAGTACGGAAAGTACGGAAAGTACCGCAGGCATTTTTGACTATTGAGCAACATGAAACCGAAATCGACAAATCTCAAATCCATCCAGGTCGGCTTGCTGGGCATAGGCACCGTAGGCGGCGGTGTGTTCAACGTATTGCGGCGCAATCAGGAAGAGATCCTGCGCCGTGCCGGTCGGGGCATTGAAATTACCATGGTGGCGGACCTCGACACCGCCCGCGCGCAGGCTGTGGTGGGTGACAGCGTGCAGGTCGTCGCCGATGCCCGCGCGGTGATCGCGAATCCCGCAATCGACATCGTGATTGAGCTGATCGGCGGCTACGGCATCGCCCGTCAGCTGGTGATGGAAGCCATTGAAGCGRGCAAGCATGTGGTGACCGCCAACAAGGCCTTGCTGGCGGTGCACGGCACCGAAATTTTTGCCGCTGCGCACCGCAAGGGCGTGATGGTGGCCTTTGAAGCTGCGGTGGCGGGTGGCATTCCCATCATCAAGTCGCTGCGTGAAGGACTGACGGCCAACCGCATCGAATGGATCGCCGGCATCATCAACGGCACGACCAATTTCATCTTGAGCGAAATGCGTGACAAGGGCCTGGACTTCGACGTGGTGCTCAAGGAGGCGCAGCGCCTGGGTTACGCCGAGGCTGACCCCACCTTCGACATCGAGGGCGTGGACGCGGCGCACAAGGTCACGCTGATGTCGGCGATTGCCTTCGGCATTCCGGTGCAGTTTGACAAAGCCTATGTCGAAGGCATTACCCGGCTGGATGCGCAGGACATCAAGTACGCCGAGCAGCTCGGCTACCGCATCAAGCTGCTGGGCATCACCAAAAATACCGCCAAGGGCATCGAGCTGCGTGTGCATCCCAGCCTGGTGCCGATGAAGCGCCTGATTGCCAATGTGGAAGGCGCCATGAACGCCGTGATGGTGCATGGCGATGCCGTCGGCACCACGCTGTACTACGGCAAGGGCGCGGGCAGCGAACCCACCGCCAGCGCCGTGATTGCCGACCTGGTCGACATTGCCCGCCTGCACACGGCTGACGCCGCGCATCGCGTGCCGCATCTGGCGTTCCAGCCCGACTGGATGAGTGATACGCCGGTGCTGGCCATGGGTGATGTGGTCACGAGTTATTACCTGCGCCTGAAGGTGGCCGATGAAGCCGGCGTGCTGGCCAGGGTCACCGGTATTCTCGCCTCGCTGGGCATCAGCATAGACGCCGTGCTGCAGCGCGAGGCCGATGAAGTGGGCGGCGAAGGCTCCACGCAGACCGACCTCATCATCCTCACACACGACTGTGTGGAAGCGAAGATGAACGACGCGTTGGCACAGATGCAGGGCTTGCCCACGGTGCTGGCGCCCATCACGCGTATCCGCAAGGAGGAATTGGCCTGATGCGCTACATCTCCACCCGTGGTCATGTTGACCGCAAGCGCTTTTGCCAGATACTGCTGGAAGGTCTCGCGCCGGATGGCGGCTTGTACCTGCCGGAGCGCTATCCGCAGGTTGACGATGCGACGCTGACGAAATGGCGCAGCCTGCCTTATGCGGATCTCGCGTTCGAAGTCCTGTCGCTGTATATCGATGACATTCCGCCGGCGGACCTGAAGGCGATCTGCGAGAAGACCTATACCGAAGAGGTTTTTGGAACAAAAGAGATCGTTCCGCTGAAAAAACTGCAGGAGGGCCTGTACCTCGAGGCCCTGTCGAACGGGCCCACGCTCGCCTTCAAGGACATGGCCATGCAATTGCTGGGCAACCTGTTCGAATACGAACTGGCGCGCCGCGGTGAAGAGCTGAATATCCTGGGCGCCACCAGCGGAGATACCGGCAGTGCGGCCGAATACGCCATGCGCGGCAAGCAGGGCGTGCGGGTTTTCATGACATCGCCGAATGGCCGCATGAGCCCGTTCCAGCAGGCGCAGATGTTCAGCCTGCAGGACGAAAACATCCACAACCTCGCGCTGGATGGCGTGTTTGACGACTGCCAGGACATCGTCAAGGCGGTGTCCAATGACCTGGATTTCAAGCGCCAGTACAAGATCGGCACGGTCAATTCCATCAACTGGGCGCGCCTGATGGCGCAGGTGGTTTATTACTTCGCCGGCTACTTTCAGGCAACAAAATCAAACGCCGACAAGGTCAGCTTTACCGTGCCGTCGGGCAACTTCGGCAATGTCTGCGCCGGCCATGTTGCCCGCATGATGGGTTTGCCCATCGACAAGCTGGTGGTGGCGACCAATGAGAACGACGTGCTCGACGAATTCTTTCGCACCGGCGTCTACCGTGTGCGGGCTGGCGCCGACACGCATGAGACCTCCAGCCCGTCAATGGACATTTCCAAGGCCTCGAACTTCGAGCGTTTTGTGTTCGACCTGCTGGGCCGGGACGCGATGCGCATCGCCGAGCTATTCGGAAACCGGTTGTCGGCACAGGGCAGTTTTGACCTGAGCCGCGATGCCGCCTTCCAGGCAGCCGCGCAGCGCTACGGGTTTGCCAGCGGCACGAGCACCCACTCCGACCGGTTGCAGACGATTCGCGATACCTTCCAGCGCCTTGGCACCATGATCGATACGCACACCGCCGACGGCCTGAAGGTGGCGCGTGCGCACCTGCAGGCGGGTGTGCCCATGATCGTGCTCGAGACGGCCCTGCCGATCAAGTTCGCCGAAACCATCGAAGAGGCACTGGGCCGCTTGCCGACCCGGCCCGCAAAGTTCGAAGGCATAGAGGACTTGCCCAAGCGTGTGCAGGTCATGCCCGCCGATGTTGACCTGGTCAAGGCCTATATCGCCAACAACGTGCATTGAGTGGCTCTCCAGTCCCTTTCGGATGGGCATGGCCAGCCAGTGAATCAGTAGCAAACCAGGATCGGTGAAAAACTGTTTATGAACGTGGTTGCATTTGCCGGCTATTCCGGCTCGGGGAAGACGACGCTGGTGGAAAGGCTGATTCCCGCGCTCAAGCTGCGCGGCCTGCGTGTCTCGGTCGTCAAACATGCACACCACAAATTCGACATTGACCACCCGGGCAAGGATACCTACCGTCACCGGGAGGCCGGGGCCTTCGAGGTGGTTGTCGCGTCGGAAAACAGGCTGGCACTGATCCGTGAGTTCGAACGACCGACGACGCTGTCGGTGCACCACCTGATTGCCGAGCTGTACGAGGGCGTGGACTGGGTGCTGGTGGAGGGCTTCAAGAGCAGCGACCTGCTGAAGGTGGAAGTCTGGCGCGCCGCGTCCGGCAAGCCGGCACGTTATCCGGACGACGATTTTGTGGTGGCGATTGCTACCGACTCGCCGGAGCAGCTGCCGCAAACTACCCTCAGGCCGGTGCTGGATTTGAATGACGCCGATGCCCTCGCGCTGTGGTTGATCGACAATCAGGAACGCTTTGCCTACCGCCCCGAGTCGTATGCATGAACACTTCCCAAACCACCCCTGCATCCACCTCTACTGCACCAGCTGCCCGTCCCGCGCTTAAGCCGCTGGACGATGCGCTGGCCGAGCTGCTGGCCCACGCCGCCCCGTTGGCAGGCCTGGAAACGGTTTCCACATTTGAGGCTGATGGCCGCGTGCTGGCGCAAGACGTGGTCTCCGCGCTGCAGGTACCACCCGAAGACAACAGCTCGATGGACGGGTATGCCGTGCGTACTGCCGATGTGCAGCAGGCCGGCACGGCTTTGCGTGTGTCGCAGCGCATCCCTGCCGGCAGCGCAGGCAGTGCGCTGGAGCCGGGCACGGCCGCACGCATTTTCACGGGTGCGCCCATTCCCGCAGGTGCCGACGCGGTGGTGATGCAGGAAGACTGCGAAGTGCTGGCGGAGCCGCAAGGTTTTATCAAGATCACGCAGCCGCCCAGGTCGGCGCAGTGGATTCGCCGCGCCGGCGAGGATGTCACGCGTGGCGCCATCGTGCTCTCAAAAGGTGAGCGGCTCACGCCAGCCGCACTTGGGCTGGCGGCCAGTGTTGGCATGAATGTTTTGCAGGTGGCGCGCCGGCCGCGGGTGGCGCTGTTTTCCACCGGCGATGAGCTGGTCATGCCAGGCGAGGTTGCCCCGGAGCAGATGCGGCCGGGCGCCATCTACAACTCCAACCGCTTCTTCCTGCGTGCCTTGCTGTCGCGCCTGGGGTGCGAGGTGACGGACATGGGCATCGTGCCGGACCGGCGCGACGCCACGCTGGACGCGCTGCGCAGCGCCAGCCAGGCGCACGATTTGATCCTGACCAGCGGCGGCGTATCTGTCGGTGAAGAAGATCACATCAAGCCCGCGGTGCAGCAGCTCGGTTCACTCGACCTCTGGCAGATTGCGATCAAGCCCGGCAAACCGTTTGCCTATGGCAAGGTCGGGCCGGCGCACTTCATCGGCCTGCCGGGCAACCCAGTCTCCAGCTTTGTGACCTTCCTGCTGCTGGTGCGCCCCTTTCTGCTGAAGCTGCAGGGTGCGAGCCAGGTGGCCCTGAAATCAGTCACTGTTCCCGCCCATTTCAATTGGCCCCGCGCCGATAAGCGCCGCGAGTTCCTGCGGGTGCAACGCAATGCAGCCGGCGGGCTGGACCTGTTTGCCAATCAGAGTTCCGGGGTGCTGACCTCGGCAGTCTGGGGCGACGGTCTGGTGGACAACCCGGCGGGGCAGACCATCGCGCACGGCGACAGCGTGCAGTTCATCCCGTTTTCAGCACTCCTGTCGTGAAAGCCTCGGTATGAAAGTCACGGTCAGGTATTTCGCGTCCATCCGTGAAGCCATCGGGCAGGGCAGCGAGTTGCGCGAAACCTCCGCCGGCACGCTGGCTGCCCTGCGCGACGAACTGCTGGCCGCCAGTCCCGCACATGCCGGCAGCCTGGCACGTGGCAAAGCTGTACGCATGGCGCTGAACCAGGTCATGAGTGACGAGTCGGCCGTTTTAAGCGAAGGCTGCGAAGTCGCCTTCTTTCCGCCCGTCACCGGCGGCTGATTTACTCGATCAATTCATCCAGCCGCTGCAGGCGTTCAACCAGCGCGCCAGAGGCCCGGGTCATGGGGCTGCGAAGCTCTTCGCGAACCAGTCCCCGGCGCGCGAGCAGCGCTTTCAGCGGGCCGGGGCTGGGTTCGGCAAACAGGCCTTCAATCAGCGGCGGCAGGGGTTCCCACAGCGTGCGAGCCTGCGCCTCGTTGCCGGTCTTGATGAGATCCATCACCTGGACGAAACGCCGCGTGTGCACATGGGCTGCCGCCGCAATCGCACCATGCCCGCCTTGCGCCAGGGTGGAGAAAATATTGACATCCTCGCCGCACAAGACTTGCAGGCGGCCGTCGCTGATCAGTGCTCGCGTTTTGTCCGCGTCGCCGCCGCAGTCCTTGATGGCGCAGATGCGTGGATGGCTGGTCAGCGCCCTCAGGGTCTCCAGTTCGATCTTCACGCCGGTGCGGTAGGGTATGTCATACAGGATGACCGGCACGGCACTGGCGTCGGCCAGCTGGGTAAACCACTCGATCAGGCCGGCCTGGGCGGGCCGGATGTAGTGGGGCGCGGGCAGCAGGATGCCGGCAATGCCCAGCTCGCCCAGCACTTTGATGCGCACCGCGGTTTTGCCCAGGTGGTAGCCCGACAGGCCCATGACCACCGGCAGCTCAGGCGCTTCCCGCATGATGGCCTGCAGCACGGCCAGCTGCTCTTCGTCGCTCAGGGCGGCTGCTTCACCAGTGGAGCCGCAGGCCACCAGGCCGGCAATGCCGCTGCCGCGGTAGTGCGCCACCAGGCGCTTCAAGGAGGCATGGTCGACCTCGCCGTGGTCAAAGGGGGTGACAAGCGGGAGCCAGAGCCCCGAAAAATCTGGAGTTACCGGGGTTACCTGGTTTGCATTGCGCGCTGTTTGCATGAAGACACATCCTTAAAAACTGACCGGCTTGGAAGGCCATCGTCAGAACAAGAGGTGGTGCACGCGGGAAAGACCTGAAAGTAGCTGGCGGCTCCATCGCTCATTCGACGACGGAACCGCAGCCCCGGTCAAATGAGCAACGGTTTTTTTGACTTGCTGGCGCACGCCTCATAGCCACGGCTGCCGTTGGGCATCCAGGCGGTGAGGAGGTTTGTGCAGTCAGTCATGCGACAAATCTTACGGCATGCATGCGGCTTTTGGGGTGGTGGTGGCAAAATTGCAACTATGGCTTTATCCCGCGTCCTGATCACGACCGAAGACTTCAATCTGGCCGATGAGGTGGCCGCTCTGCGCGCGAATGACACCCGGGTCGGCGCCGTATGCACTTTCACGGGCACGGTGAGGGACCGCAATGACGGCCAGAGCGTCAGCATCATGGAACTGGAACACTACCCCGGCATGACCGAAAAAGCCATTGAGGCCATGATCGACGAGGCAATAGTGCGCTTCGATATTTTGGGCGTCCGGGTGATCCACCGTGTCGGACTTTTGCAGCCGCAGGATCAGGTGGTCATGGTGGCGGTGACTTCCGCTCACCGCGGTGAAAGCTTCAAGGCCTGCGAATTCCTGATGGACTACCTGAAGACCCAGGCACCGTTCTGGAAAAAAGAGCAGACGCCGGAGGGCGCGCGTTGGGTCGATGCGCGCGTCAGCGACGATGCAGCGCTGGCCAAATGGGGCATACAAGCCACCAATGGCTAGAAATTACTTGGCTCCCGGCATGCCCCTGGGCTCGTCCGTATCCTGCGCTGGCGGCACAAAAGGGGCCCGCGCCTCGTCTTCCAGCCCGGCTGTCAGCAACTGCAGCAGGTGGACCAGCTGGTTTTGCTGCGTATTGTCCAGCGGCGCCATCAGGCGGCTGTAGGCGCGCTCGGCCGGTTCCTGCGCCTGTTTCAGCAGGGCGAGCCCCTCGGTTGACAGCGAGATCGACAAGTTGCGCCGGCTCGAAGGTGCGGGCACGCGCTCTATCAGTCCCCGTGTTTCCAGGCCGCGCAACACACGCAGCACCGTCACCTTGTCAAAACCCAGCGCGCGTGCCAGCGTGGATTGGTCCAGGCCGGGGCTGGCACGCAGCACACTGAGCACGCCGAACTGCGCGGGTGTCAGCCCGACACTGCGGCATTCATCTTCGAAAACGGCGGCCGAGATCTGGTGCGCGCGACGCAGCAAAAAACCGGGGCGCGCGTACAGTTTGGAAAGATTATGGAAGGCAGGCACAGTATCTGGTCAGGGCCGGTCAACTCAGGGGCTAGGGAAAGACTACGGTATTCAAGTATTCGGAGGCTCAGGGAATTCATGGATTGTGCCCTGTTGATTTTGTCAAATGCTGGTTGGCATGCAAGCCAAATAAGGTTGTTTGCGGCCCGCGGGATACCCATCCGGGACCGAGGTGCCACCCTCTGCAGTCATTCAGTTCAGTTCAGTTCAATTCAGGTATCTGGGCTTGGCGGGGTCCATGGCCAGTTCGGGCACGTCGGCGTTGGCGGCGGCTGGCTGGAGGGCAGGGGATGTCAGCGGCTCCAGCCACTGCGACGCATTCAGGCTCTGGTGCAGCAGGTGCAGCAAGCCGTTGGTCAGTTGCGCATCCATCATGAGCTGAAAATTTCGCACCGCGTCACCGCCTGGCAGTTTTTCAAGCATTTGCAGGCGCAGCTGCCCAGTGCCCATCAGCGTGACCTTGACTTCAGTCAGCAGCAGCGGCTCGGGGCCCAGCACTGCATCGGCGGGCTGGTCCCGCCGATCTTCGTAGGGCGTCTTGAAGTCGCCGGTGCGTAATGACGCCTCTTTCTGGAAGGCATCGAGCAACTGGCCTCGCTGCTCGTCCAGGCTGGCTGCCGGCGCCGCAGGGCCCGCAAGTTTTGTCATTTGGGCGACGGCCGTCTGGCTGAGTACCGGCCACAGGGCCAGGGCCAGGCGCCGGGTCAGCCAGGCGCGCAACTCACCGCCTTCCCTGCCATTGATCCGTATCAATAAACGGTCCTGTTCCGGCGCGTAGTTGACCGAAACCTGATGTATGTTCATGCCAATGATTCTAGACCGCATGGCCGCGTGTGGGGGCCTCGGTGTAGCCGCAGGCCAGACCGGCCGGTTGTCGGCGCTATTGAAAAAGCTTTGTTCCAGCCCCAGATCAACAGCAATCAAATTCGAAGGGACGCCTCATGCGCCAGGACAAACTCACCACCAAATTTCAGGAAGCGCTCAGCGATGCACAGTCGCTGGCGCTCGGCAACGACAACGCCTACATCGAGCCGGCTCATTTGCTGGCGGCCATGCTGCGCCAGGATGACGGCCCCCGCGCCTTGCTGGAGCGGGCCGGGGTCAACGTCAACGGCCTGACGCAGGCAGCCGACAGCGCCGTCAAAAAGCTGCCCCAGGTGCAGGGCCAGGACCAGATCCAGGTCGGCCCCGACCTGGCCAGGCTGCTGCAGGCCACCGAAAAAGAAGCCATCAAGCGCAATGATCAATTCATTGCCGGTGAACTCTTTTTGCTGGCCGTGGCCGACAGCAAGGCCGACGTGGGCAGGATCGCCCGCGAAAACGGCCTGAGCCGCAAGTCACTGGAAGCCGCGATTGACGCGGTACGCGGCGGGCAGGGCGTGAACAGCGCCGATGCGGAGGGCCAACGCGAAGCCCTGAAGAAATACTGCATGGACCTGACAGAGCGCGCGCGTCTGGGCAAGCTCGATCCGGTGATTGGCCGCGACGATGAAATCCGGCGTGCCATCCAGGTGTTGCAGCGCCGCACCAAAAACAACCCGGTATTGATAGGCGAACCCGGTGTCGGCAAGACGGCCATCGTCGAGGGCCTGGCCCAGCGTATCGTGGCGGGCGAGGTGCCTGAGTCGCTGAAAGGCAAGCGCGTGCTGTCACTCGACATGGCTGCCTTGCTGGCCGGGGCCAAGTTCCGCGGCGAGTTTGAGGAGCGCCTGAAAACCGTGCTCAATGAATTGGCCAAGGATGAAGGCCAGACCATCGTCTTTATCGACGAGCTGCACACCATGGTCGGCGCCGGCAAGGCAGAAGGCGCCATGGATGCCGGCAACATGCTCAAGCCCGCGCTGGCGCGTGGCGAGCTGCACTGCGTGGGTGCCACCACACTGGACGAATACCGCAAGTACATTGAAAAGGACGCCGCCCTGGAGCGCCGCTTCCAGAAGATCCTGGTGGACGAACCCACGGTGGAAGCCACCATCGCCATCCTGCGCGGGCTGCAGGAAAAATACGAAGTCCACCATGGCGTGCAGATCACCGACCCGGCCATCGTCGCTGCGGCCGAACTCAGCCACCGCTACATCACCGACCGSTTYYTGCCCGACAAGGCSATCGACCTGATKGACGAGGCGGCGGCCAAGATCAAGATCGAGATGGACTCCAAACCCGAGGTGATGGATCGCCTTGACCGGCGCCTGATCCAGCTGCAAATCGAGCGTGAAGCCGTGCGCCGCGAAAAAGACGAAGCTTCGCAAAAGCGTTTTGGATTGATCGAAGTAGAGATTGCCAAGCTGCAGAAGGAAATCTCTGACTTCGACGAAATCTGGCAGGCCGAAAAAGCCCAGGCGCTCGGTTCCAAGGACGTCATGGAAGAGATCGACCGTATCCGCTTCCAGATTGAAGAGTTCACCCGCAAGGGCGACTTCAACAAGGTCGCCGAGCTGCAATACGGCAAGCTGCCCGAACTTGAAAAGCGCCTGAAGGCGGCGCAGGACAGCGAGGCGCAGAAGGAAACCAGCGATGTGCCCAAGCTGCTGCGTACCCAGGTCGGCGCCGAAGAGATCGCCGAGGTCGTGGCGCGCTCCACCGGCATTCCGGTCAGCAAACTGATGCAGGGCGAGCGCGACAAGCTGCTGCTGATGGAGGGCAAGCTGCATGAGCGCGTGGTCGGCCAGGACGAGGCCATAGCTGCGGTCGCCAATGCGATCCGCCGCTCGCGTTCGGGCCTCAGCGATCCGAACCGCCCAACCGGATCCTTCCTGTTCCTCGGCCCGACGGGTGTGGGCAAGACCGAGCTGTGCAAGGCACTGGCTGGTTTCCTGTTTGACAGCGAAGACCACCTGATTCGCGTCGACATGAGCGAGTTCATGGAGAAGCACTCGGTCGCCCGACTGATTGGCGCGCCTCCCGGCTACGTGGGCTACGAGGAAGGCGGTCACCTCACCGAGGCCGTGCGCCGCAAGCCCTACAGCGTGCTGCTGCTCGACGAGGTCGAAAAAGCCCATCCCGATGTGTTCAACGTGCTGCTGCAGGTGCTGGACGATGGCCGCCTGACCGATGGCCAGGGGCGTACTGTCGACTTCAAGAACACGGTGATCGTGATGACCAGCAACATCGGTTCACCCATCATCCAGTCCATGGTTGGCCGTGACTCAGAAGACATCAAGGACGCGGTGATCGATGAGCTGAAGAACTACTTCCGTCCCGAGTTCCTGAACCGTATCGACGAGACCGTGGTCTTCCATGCGCTCGACGCGAAGAACATCGAGTCGATCGCGCGTATCCAGCTCAAGGTGTTGATGGAGCGCCTGCAGAAAATGGACCTGACGATGGACGTCTCGGAAGCGGCGATTGCCGAGCTGGCCAAGGTCGGCTTCGACCCTGTGTTTGGCGCACGACCCCTGAAGCGCGCCATCCAGCAGCGCATCGAGAATCCGCTGTCCAAGCTGCTGCTCGAAGGGCGCTTCCCGCCCAAGAGCGTGATCCCGGTCGAGGTGGATCCCGTGCGCGAGCCGGGTGTTTTCAAGTTCGAGCGAACAGCCCACTAAGCCCTGGCGCCGCAGGGCGCTATTGAGTTTGTAGCCTCCAGCGACCGCCATTCAGTGGCTGGTTGTGGAGGTTTTTCGCTGAACATAAAACCCGCTCTTGCGCAGGCAGGAAGCGGGTCTGGTGAGCCGGCATCGATGAAAGGTGCAGGGTGTTTGTGTAACCAAGTACTGGCTTGTGTAAAAGCCTTCAGCTCGCATCGAGCACCGCTTCAGGACTACCAGCGTTCAAACCCCGATGCGGGCAAACCAGCCGTAAGTCCCTCAGCACGAATACCGCCGTCCACAGCCTGTGCAGAGGCTATGCAGCTGTGGCAGTACCGATCCAGGTCGCACAAACTTAAACAAGCACCTCATTACAGAGGGTTACTACCGCTCATCTCATGAGCGATAGAGTGGCTGCGTGCGCAACCGTTTGGGTCGAGCTTTTTCACCATTTCATACGCGGTCGCACAAATGGCTGGCAAGTGCGCTTGCTTTTCCATGCGCGTTGAATGTGCGACTGCACCCGTGACCTTCGTCCGGCGTGCTCCCCCGGCGTTCACCGTATTCCTTTTTACACACGGAACGTCAATGCCTTATCGCCCTGTCATGAAATCCCGAAACCACTGTCCCGGCTGCCTGTCGGATTCGCTGTCTGTCGTCTATGAAGAGTCATATGGCGGCCCGGGCATCAGGAACTACATGGCGAGGCACTACGAAGGCAATGCCGGCGACGCTGCGGATGCCTGTTCCTACGAACTGGTACGCTGCAACAGCTGTACCCTGGCTTTTCAAAAACAGGTGCCTGATGACCGGTTGCTGGACGAAATCTACAACGGCTGGGTTCCCGGAACCGAACTGGACAGGACCCACCGAAACTACAGTCTTGACGACTACCGCTACCTGGCCGAGCAGGTTCAGTATGTCATTCAATACTTCGGCGTTCCACCGGGTGAATTGAGTGTTCTTGACTTTGGGTTCGGATGGGCACACTGGTCCCGCATGGCCATGGCGTATGGCTGTGATGTGTATGGTGTTGAGCTGTCTGAGGAACGCCTTCGGCATGGCCAATCGGTGGGGATCAAGGTTGTAGAACTCGCCGATCTACCCGCTAAAAAATTCCGCTTCATCCATACAGAACAGGTCTTCGAGCACCTCACTGAGCCCCGGGCGGTTCTTGAGCGCCTGGCGCAGGCTCTGGCTGTGGATGGACTCATCAAAATCAGCGTGCCCAACGCAGGGCCTTCGCTGAAAAAGCTGGCCCGGCATGGTGATTTCAATGCCCTGTCGCCAGCGCATCAAATGCCCATCGCGCCGCTTGAGCACGTCAACGCCTTCAATCACGATTCACTGGTTGCGTTCGGTAAAACGCTGGGCCTGAAGCCCGTACGGCCAAATTTCTTCAAGCTGTACAACAGCGCATCCGGCCTGCTTGCAGCCAAAAACCTCGCGCGTGTTCTTGCGCGTCCTTTCTATCGGCACATCTTTCCCCGCAGCACGTTCGTCTACTTTGAGCATGCCTAGTACTCCGACCCAGAAATATCGAAACATGAAAGCGCGCCTTCGAGCCCATGCCGTCGTTGCAAATCCTCGCCATAGCTACGGCTATGTCTGCGGTTTGCGCCTAGGCCTGGGCCCGAATCCATCGCTTTCATTGTGTTCCGATACCTCTGTGTCGAAGTACTAGACCTCGCTGCAACTAGGCAGGGTGCTTTGTGCTATAAAAATAATAGCGAATATGGCCATGTGCATGGCCGTTTGATTGGAGCATGGCGGCGGATTCAGCGCCTGAAGCCGGGCGGATTATTGCCCGGCGACCTGGTCCATCATGGCCGCAACATCTGCGCGTACGGGAATGCCGTCAATGGCACCGCGTCGGGTCACCGACAGCGCCGCCGCGGCATTGGCCCATTGCATGGCGCTCGCGAGTGGCTCGCCGCGTGCCAGGGCCGCTGCCAGCGCACCGGTGAAGGTGTCGCCGGCGCCTATGGTGTCCAGCACGGCCATGCTGCGACCGGCGAGGCCCGTCGGGGCATGCCCGCTTTGATACAGACGACAGCCGGCGGCGCCCAGCGTCACCAGCACGGCGCGGGTACCACCTGCCAGCAGGTGATTTGCGGCGGCGTCCACCGACCCTGAATGCGCCGCACCGGCGAGCTGATAGAGCTCGCTTTCGTTCGGCGTGAGAACGTCGACCAGTGCCAGCAGTTCTTCTGGCAGGGGACGTGCCGGCGCTGGGTTCAGCAGGGTGATGGCCCCGGCCTCTCGGGCCAGCCTGAAGGCCTGCAGCGTGGCTTCTACAGGCACTTCACAGGATGCCATGACGACGCGGCAGCCGCGCAGAACACTATGGGCCGCCTGTACCTGCGGTGCGCCCAAGCCAGAACCCGCACCGGGGCACACCGCAATGCTGTTGTCGCCATCGTCATAGACCAGGATCTGGGCCACGCCACTGCGCTCGCCGGCGGCGCGCTCGACATGGTTGGTGGCAATGCCTTCGGCGTGCCACAGCGCCATCCCCATGCGCCCGAAGTCGTCATCGCCAATGCGGGCGATGAGCGCGACACGCGCACCCTGGCGGGCGGCCGCGACGGCCGCATTGCTGCCTTTGCCGCCCGGGCTGACGTTGAACGCACTGGCCATCAGCGTCTCGCCGCGGGCAATGGGCCGTGCCACGTGCGAAATCAGGTCGGCATTCCAACTGGCCACGCAGACCACCTCGGCATTCACGTCGTCATTCATATCGCGGCATCCTTGGTGAAGCGCCAGATGTGAGGCGTGCCCGATGCCGCCAAGCGGACGCCGCGGAACCGGCTTTGCCGGGCCGCTGGAGTCGCCCCTTGAGGGGAGGTGCCGCAGGCGCTTCGGGGAGAGTCATTTCGCTCCGTAGCCCATGGTTTGCGGCAGCCACAGCACAATTTGCGGAAAGCATGTCATGGCCAGCAGCAAGAGCAGCAGCATGACCAGGAAAGGCCAGCCTTCCTTCATCATCTCGCCAATCGGGATGCCGGTCAGCGCCTTGGTCACAAACAGCAGCATGCCAAAGGGCGGGTGAATCAGGCCGATCATCATGTTGAGCACCACCAGCACGCCAAAGTGCACCAGGTCCACGCCCAGCAGCTTGGCGGCGGGCAGCAGCATGGGCACAAACACCAGCAGCAGCACAGACACGTCGAGAAAGCAGCCCAGCACCAGGAACATCACGTTGACCAGCAGCAAAAACTTGATCTGCGAGAGGTGCATGCTGTCGACCCACATGGCCATGGCCTGCGGCACGCCTTCGGCCGTGAACGCATAGTTGAGCATGAAGGAGCCCGCCAGGATCATGGTGATCACGGCGCTGCCGCGGGTGGACTCCATCACCACGCCCCAGAAGGCACGCCACGTCAGGGCGCGGTAGACCACGCCGGCCAGAATCAGCGCATGAAAAGCAGCCACGGCGGCGGCTTCCGTGGGGGTGAAAATTCCGGAGTAAATGCCGCCCAGCAGCACGATGGGCATGGACAGCGGCAGGGCGCCGCGAAACACGATGGCCGGCCATTCGCTCAGCGGGATTTTGTCCTCTCGCGGCATGTTGCGTTTGACGGCAATGAAATGCACTACCACCATCATCAGTATCGCCATCAAAAAGCCCGGCACCACGCCACCGAGAAACAGCGCGCCGACCGAGGCGCCCGACACCAGTGCGTAAATCACCATGGGAATGGAAGGCGGGATGATGGGGCCCAGCGTGGCGCTGGCCACGACCACGGCACCCGCAAAGCCGCGTGTGTATTCCGGCTTTTTAAGCATCTGGCGAATGGTGACCAGGCCGGGCCCGGCCGCGTCGGCAATGGCGCTGCCGCTCATGCCCGAGAACACCACGCTGACCAGAATATCCACTTGGGCCAGGCCACCGCGCACACGCCCGACCAGAATGCGGCAGAAGTCAAAAATACGTTCACTCACGGTGCCGGCGTTCATGATGTTGGCCGCAAACACGAAGAGCGGAACGGCCAGCAGCACGTAGCTGTTGTAAAGGCCATTACCCACCTGCTCGGCCACCAGGCCGATGTCCTGCCCCTTGACCATCAGGTAGGCAATGCCGGAGGCCAGCATGGAAAAGCCGATGGGCATGCGCAGCAGCATGCCGCCCGCCAGCACGAGAACTAGAACGAGGATTCCGGATGTCATATGCGCAGCTCCGCTTCAAGACCAATACCCCGAATCGCGTTCCAGATGGCCCACGCAGAGCGAACAACCAGTGCCGCCAGCAGCAGCACAAAAGGCAAAAAGACCCACATGAAGGAAAGGCCCAGCACGGGCGTTCCTTCGCGGGCCATGAAATGGACATAGTCCCAGCTGGCCGGAATGCCGCAAAGCGCCAGGCCGCCAATCGTGAGGTTGCCGACGATCTGCATCACCTGCCGTGCACGCTGGCTGACGCTGTTCCAGAGCAGATCGAACACCACATGCTCACGCTCGGGAACGACGAACGCCGCCGCCCAGAGAATGACCCAGACATACAGGATCACGGCGGCTTCGTCGGTCCATGCCATCGGCTTGTTGAACCCGAACCGTGCCGTGACCTGGATCACAAACACGATAAACAGGGTCAGGAATAACCCGCCGCCGATCAGGTCGGCGGCTTTTTTTGGCCAGGTTTTCATGCTTTGACGGGGTGCTTACTTGGTGGCGTTGATGCGTTCAAGCAGGCCTTTGGGCCAGCTCTTGCCGTACTCGGAGTTCAGGTAAGTGGCCTGCACCGACTTGCGGAAGGCGTCCACATCGGGCGTGGTGACCTGCAGACCCTGCTGCTTGAAGAAGTCAACCAGTTGCGCTTCTTCCTTGATGCGGTTCTCGTTGTTGTAGCTGGAGGCGGCCTGCGCAGCCGCCTTGACCTTCTGCTTTTGCGTTGCGTTCATGGCGTTGTACGCCTTGTTGGAGATCGCAATGAAGATGCCGTCCACCAGATGGCTGGTCAGCACGATCTGCTTGGTCACTTCATAGAACTTGGCGGCACGCACGGAAGGCAGGGGATTGTCCTGACCATCGATGGTGCCGGTTTTCAGGCCCAGATAGACCTCGCCAAAAGCCAGGGGCGTGGCGGTGGCACCCAGTGCTTCACCGAGGAACAGCCATTCCTTGGAGCCGGGCATGCGCAGCTTCACACCCTTGAGGTCGGCAGGGGTCTTGACATTACGCGCCTCACGCAGGTTGACCTGCCGGGTGCCGAGGTACACGGTGGACAGCGGCGTCACATCCATTTTTTCAGACACCGTCTTGAACATCTCGGTGCCAATGGGGCCGTTGAACACTTTTTGCTGGTGGTCCGGGTCGCGCACGATGTAGCCGGCGGTAAAGACCGAGAACTCGGGAATCAGCTTGGCAATGTCAAAGGCGGAGATCGAGGAGAGCTCCAGATTTCCGCGGGCCATGGCCGCCGGCTCGGTTCCCTGCTTGAACAGCGACGCGTTCAGATTGATCTGCACGTCGAATTCGCCGGGCGCGCTTTTCTCCAGGTTGTCCTTGAAAACGGTCCACATCTTGGCATGCCAGTCGTCGGGAACGGCCGGCGTGGAGACGCGCAGCACCATCTTGTTTTGCGCCTGCGCGGCGGGCAGCAGGGCGCCCATCAGCATGACGGCAGAAGCGGTGGCCAGCAGGGTGCGGCGAAGCAGGGAAGTTTTCATGGTGTCTCCTTTGTCGTTAATCGTTAAGTTGCTTGCAAACTCGTTGAATACGGGCTGAATGCGGATCAGGCAGTGTTTGATGCGGGTCAGTCGGATTTTGTATCAATACCGAACGCAGTGATGCTCTTTTCGAGCGCCTTGAATTCGTCGGGCGTCAAGGCAACCAGCGGTGCACGCACACGCAGCCAGGTCTGGTCACCGCTCAACATGGCCATGATGCCCTTGAGCGCCGGCATAAGGGAATAGCCCTCGAGCAGGCCGAGCAGCTTGATGATGCGCTCGCGCTCCGCAGGCGTGGCCGGAGCGTCGGGCTGCGTTACCAGGCGCTTGACCACCCGCGGCATGAAGTTGGCCAGGCCGCTGATGGCGCCCGTGCTGCCACGCCGCCCCATTTCCGGCAGGTCGGGCTCGAAGCCGACGTACACCGTCAGGTCTTTCATGAAAGCCTCGGCCAGGCCCACGGAATGCGCCGTGTTGCAGGCGCTGTCCTTGATGCCCAGAATCGTATTGGGGTACATGTTTTTCAGCGTGGCAATGACATGGTGCGACAGGCCGACGCCGGTGACTTGCGGGATGTGGTACAGGTAGAGCTTGAGCCTGTCGTCGGCCAGCCCGTCAATCACATAGCGGTAGCAGTCGATGACACCCTGGTCTGAAACGCCCTTGAGGAAGAAGGGCGGCAGCATCAGGCAACCGTGCACGCCGGCATTCACGGCATGGCGCGTGAGCTCCAGGGTTTCAGGCAGGGCTGCGCAGCTGGTGGAGACCATGATCTGAGCAGCAGGGATGCCATTTTTAATCAACTGGTCAATCGCTTCCTTGCGCTCGGCCAGGGAAAACGAAGGCCCTTCGCCGGTGGTGCCAAAAGCGGTGACGCCGGGGCAGCCACTGGCGATCAGCGACTTGCAGTGGGCTGCGAATTTGGCATGGTCAATGCTCAGGTCGGCATGCAGCGGCGTGAGCAGGGCGGGCCAGATGCCACGGAAAGCCCGCGATTTGGTGGAAGTTTGGGGTTCGGTCATACAAGTTTCTCCAAAGACCACGGCATGTCCGGCCGCGGCAGTCCGAGTACGCGACGGTGCGCACTCTCGATGTGGTGGCTCAGGCGGTCGACCACGGCTTGCGGGTCGCGCCGCTTGAGGGCGTCTATAAACCAGAGGTGCTCTTCCATGGCGGGAATCAGCACTTCGGGTGAAAGGGTGGAGCCTTCGAGCTTGATGAGGCGCACGCGCAGGCTGTTGATGCGGTAGACCTCGGAAATCAGCTCGTTGCCCAGCGCGTCAATCATCAGGTCGTGCAGACCCCAGTCCACTGCGGTGGCATCCTTGAGCAGGTCGTCGTCGATCGCCGCCTTGCGTGCCCGCCGCACGATGTCCAGGTGCGCCTGCTCGATGGCGGCCAGGTCGCGATCGGACACGGTGGTGACAAAGCGGCTCGCCGCCTCGCGCTCAAGCAGCCGGCGCAACTGGAAGGCGTTGTTGATCAGCTTCAGGTCGACATGGGCCACCTGCAGGCCGCGCTGCGGCACGGTCTTGAGCAGGCCTTCGGCCTCCAGGCGTGGAATCAGCTCGCGCACCGCGCCCAGTGGCATGCCCAGCAGTTGCATCAGCTCGCGCTGCGAGATGAACTGGCCGGGCCGGATGTTGGCGTCGACGATCTGCTGCTGAAAGCTCTCGTAGGCCTGCGCGCGCAGGCTGGTGGGAGCGGGGTGGGTCGTGCTGTTCATATCCCGCGCTCACTCGCTGTCGCTGGCAATGACGCCCTTGCGCAGCACGATGTTGCCGTACTTGCGCTGCTCGCCGGTCTGCAGGATCAGGTAGGCTGATCGCGCGCGTTCGTAAAAATCAAAGCGCTCCAGCGATACCGCAGGACGCTCGCCTGCCTGGGCCAGCGCCGACGCAAATTCGGCCACCGGCTCGGGAATGGCGGTGGCATTGCCGACCATCTGCATGGTCCAGGCGGCATCGGGCACAAAATCATCCAGCGGGAGCAACTGCAACACGGCCTTGAGGGCTTGCGGTGCGCTGGCGCCCGCGAGCTGCACCAGGCGGGCGCCGCTTTGCTGCGCCACACGCGCCGCCGGAAAATTGGCATCGACAATCGCCACATCATCACCATGACCCATGCTGGCCAACGCGTGGAGGGCGTCGGGTGTGAGCAGTGGCGGAATGTTTTTCAGCATGGAGTGGCGCAGAGAGGGGCCGGTTTTGCGTGAGCTGGGCGCTTGTGATCAATAAAGTGGTCGAACCACGGGATTTCCCCGTGTTCATGACTGACATGTTAGCTATAACATAGTTGAACTTTTATCAGGATTTACCCTGCCATGTCGTCTTTTTTTCCTCCTTGCGCCGCCAGCCGGCTACGCCTTGGCCTCGGCGGTGCGCCCCTGGGCAACCTGTTTACCGCCGTCACCGATGACGATGCCCGGGCGCTGGTCGATGCCGCCTGGGCCAGCGGCTGCCGCAGTTTTGATACCGCGCCGCACTATGGGAACGGCCTGTCGGAGCGCCGGCTGGGCGACGCACTGCGCCGCCATTCGCGTGACGAATTTGTGCTGTCCAGCAAGGTGGGGCGTGTGCTGCAGCCGGATGCCAGCGCGCCGCGCGCCCAGCATGGCTATGTCGACATCCTTCCTTTCCGGCAGGCCTGGGACTTCAGCGCGGCGGGCACCCGACGCAGTGTGGAAGACAGTCTGCAGCGCCTCGGCCTGTCCCGGCTGGACGTGGCGTATGTGCATGACCCCGATGCCGCGACCCACGGCGCGCGTGCGCCAGAGGTGCTTCGGCAGGTCATTGACGAAACCCTGCCCGCCCTGCGCCAGCTCCAGCAGGAAGGCCTGGTACGCGCCATCGGCCTGGGCACCAACGACGTGGAGGTGGTGCTGCAGGTGCTGCGTGAGGCCGACCTGGATGTGTTGATGCTGGCCGGACGCTACAGCCTGCTGGACCACAGTGCGCTGCCCGAACTGCTGCCGCAATGCGTGGCGCGCGGCGTGCGCATTGCGCTGGGCGGCGTTTTCAACTCGGGCATTCTCGCCACCGGAACCCGTCGCGGCGCGCCGACGTTCAATTACGCGCCGGCCGCGCGGGCGTGGGTGGAGCGCACCGCGCAGATCGAAGCGGTGTGCGAGGCTCACGGCGTGCCGCTGCGCGCAGCAGCGCTGCAATTTCCGCTGGCGCATCCGGCGGTGGAGATCGTGATGCTGGGCGCCCGGCAGGTGGCCGAGTGGGAGGACGCGCTGGCCATGCTGCAACACCGGATTCCGCCCGATTTCTGGGCGGAGCTGAGTGAGCAGGGCCTGCTGCCTGCCGAGGCCCCCACGCCATGAGCATCGACGCGCATTTTCATTGCTGGCAACTGGCCCGCGGCGATTACGGCTGGCTGAATCCCGCCCTGGCGCCGATCTACCGTGACGTGGCCGTGAGCGACTGGCAGGCCCAAGCCACCCCGCATGGTGTGACCGGCGGCGTGCTGGTGCAGGCCGCACCAACAGAAGCTGAAACGCATTTCCTGCTGGCGCAGGCCGATGCCCATCCGGCGGTGCTGGGCGTGGTGGGCTGGGTGGATTTGCTGGCTGCCGATGCGCCAGCCCGCATTGAGGCGCTGGCGCGGCATCCGCGCCTTAAAGGTTTGCGACCCATGCTGCAGGACATCGATGACGCCGAATGGATACTGCAGCCCGCGCTGGCACCCGCATTGCGTGCCATGTCGGATTGCGGCCTGGTGTTTGATGCCCTGGTCAAGTCGGCCCATCTGCCGCACATCCTCACGCTGGCCCTGCGCTACCCGGATTTGCGCCTGGTGATTGACCATGCGGCCAAGCCCGCCATTGCGGCGGGCGAGTGGCAGCCCTGGGCCGACGGCATCGCACACATCGCTGCTGAAACGCAGGCGATGTGCAAGCTTTCCGGGCTGATGACCGAGGCCGGCCCGTCACCTCTGCCCGGCACGGTGCGGCCTTGGGCTGCGCATGTGCTGGCTTGCTTCGGTGCCTCGCGGCTGGTATGGGGCAGCGACTGGCCGGTGCTCGAACTCGCCGGCAGCTACAGCCAGTGGCGAAGCGAAACACGGCAGCTCCTGGCCGGGTTGAGCGCGGAGGAGCAGGCCGCCATCCTGGGGGGAAACGCCAAACGGCTTTACCGGCTTTAAGGGCCGCAGGAAGCCCAGGTTCTTGCCCCTGCCGTGCGCGCATACGACGCTCGGGTCGATAGCCGCTTATTGCCCCCGAACAAAACCCAACAGCGCATCACCCACTGAGTGGTCGTCGCTGTGAATCGAGTACGCCTCCGACATATGGCTGTGGGCTGCAAATTCGACAGAGCGGAAGCTTTTCCCCGCCTTGCGCAAACTGTCGCGAAGCAGTTCGCCCTGCTCCCGGAATGGCGGTGGATCAAGCTCCGCACTGCCTACCCACAAGGGCACAGGCGTGGCCCGCAAGCCCTCGAGCGAGGAGCGCTCGGCGTACTTGTCGGTATCGGTGCCAAAGTAGCGCGGATAGGTTGGGGATTGCGCCACCAGCTCGGGGGTGATGCGATAGACGCCCGACAGGAGCATTGCGCCGGCCAGGCCGGATCCCGGCACGCGATGAAACTCCGGCTTGGCGACATAGGCAGCGACGTGTGACGCGCCCGCGGAATGGCCGAAAAGGAAGACGCGCGCCGGGTCGCCGCCTCGGTGAGCAATGTTCTCATGCACCCAGCGGATGGCTTGGCCGATGTCTTCGGCGCCCGCCGGCCAGGGGTTCTTTGGCGCCAGCCGGTAGCTCATGTTCACCCCCACCATCCCGTTGCGCAGGGCCCAGAGCATGACGTTGTCATAGAACGGACTGCCCGGGCCCGTGCGCCGATTGCCACCGACAAAGGAGCCGCCGTGCACGAACACAAGCACCGGCTTGGCGGCATTGGTGCCGACCGATGACCTGAAGACGTCCAGTAGATGACGCTCGTCCGGGCCGTAGGCGATGTCGCGTTCGACCAGCGTTTCCACATAGGGCTCCTTCGCAAGGCTGCGGGCCGCATACAGCTGGGCGGTTGCGGCCGGGTTCACCACCGGACCCATGGTTTTGAGCCTTTCGGCCAGGTCCGGCGGCACTTGGGCCGGTGCCAGACCGGCCGCGGCGGCAAGGGCCGTGGCCAGGGTAACTCTCGTGATGGCATACATGCGTTGGTCCTTTCGCTTTCGCAGCGGGGTTTGCAGGCATGCAGCAGCCCGACCCGCTGCATTCAGGGGGCTGCACAGTGAAGGGGCAGTTGTGACTGTCGGGCGACGTCAGCCGGGCTTGATGTGTGCGCGCTGAACCACGTCGCGCCAAATGGGGGTCTCGCTGCGGATCGCGTCCGCCATCGCTTCGGGTGAACCGGGCGCAACCACCCGGCCCGTGGATTCGAAGGCGTCGCGCAGCGCAGGCGACAGCACGGCGCGCGCCAAAGCGCCGTTCAGGCGCCGCACCAGGGCTGGTGCCATGTTCGGCGGCCCGACCATGCCCACCCACACGGTGCCTATGCCCGCCACCCCCTGTTCCGCGAACGTCGGGACGTCGGGTAGCGCCGGCACCCGGTGCGCGCCACCGATGACCAGCGGTCGCAGCTTGCCGGCCCGGATGTGCGGCAGCAACGGCATGACGCCTTCGAGCATCAGTTCCACCTCGCCGGCGAGCACGGCCGTGGTCGCAGCTGCTCCGCGATAAGGGATGTGCTGTACCTCGGCGCCCACCGTGGCCTTGATTTGCTCCATCGTCACATGCCCGGGTGAGCCGTTGCCCGGTGTCGCGTAGCGGTACCTGTCGGGGTGCGCCTTCAGCAGGTTGAGCAGTTCTTGCCAGGACTTCGCCGGCACGGCAGGATGCACGACCAGGACTTGAGGGCCGGTGAACAGGATTCCCAGATGCGTGAAGTCCCGTAGCGTGTCGTAGGGCAGCGTCGTGAACAGGCTAGGCGCGGCGGTCATCTGCACCGCATGAACCAAACTGAGCGTCAGGCCATCGGCAGGTGCCTGTCGCAGTGCGATAAGGGCCTGGATGCCACCGGCAGAAACCCGGTTGTCGATCACGACGGCCTGACCGGTTTGCTGCTCCAGGGCATCGCCGATCTGGCGGGCCGCGACATCCATCACCGTGCCCGGCGCCGCGCCGACCAGGATGCGCAGCGGCGGGGGCTTGCCAGTCTGTGCCTGGCACGGTGCCCACAGGCTGGCAAACGTGCCCGCGACGGCAACCATCGCCTGGCGGCGCGACTGCACTGGAGGTGTTCGGCAGGTATCCATGGTGGTACAGCAATGAGTATTAGCGCCACTGTAGGCACTGATGCCGCGCCTGTCGAGCCAACTTGGCGCAAACCGATCGTGAGATATTCTCAATAATCTGGTAAGCCCACGAAACAAGGAGTTTGCATGGACAAGAGCGGCCGACTTGAGATGCTGGTGCGGGTGGTGGATCAAGGCAGCCTCGTGGCCGCTGGCCGCAGTCTGGGCCTGACGTCTTCTGCCGTGAGTCGCGGCCTGGCCGACCTGGAGAAAACGCTGGGTGTCACATTGCTACACCGCAGCACGCGGCGCATCCAACTCACGGAAGACGGGGTACAGGTGTACGAGCGCGCGCTCGACATCCTGGCGCGCCTTCAGGAGTTGGAGTCAGCCGTTGCAAGCCGGACGCAGAGGGTCAGCGGCAAACTGCGGGTCGGCATGCCGGTACCCATTGGCCGCTATATCCTGTGGCCGCGGTTGGCACTGTTCCTGAGCCGGTACCCGGAGGTGCAACTGGACTGCAAACCGATCCAGGATCCCAAGGCCATGCAGACAGAAAACTTCGATGTGATGCTGATGGCCGGCGAGCCACCGCCGAGTCGCCTGGTTGCGCGGCACCTCGCACTCGGTCGGCCCGGCATTTACGCAGCACCTGAGTATCTGCGCCGGTTCGGGGAGCCCAAAGAACCTGCGGATCTCGCCGCGCATCGCTGCCTGGTCTTCCACGGGCCGTGGATGCAGGTTCCCGCCTACGAGTGGAGCTTCAGGCGCGACGGCGCCACCAGCACAGTACGCGTCACGCCGCGGGTCGTCACGCCAGACCGCGAAGGGCTGATTGTTGCCGCGATGGGTGGCGCAGGCGTCATTCGGATGGCCTGCTTCGACCCTGCTCTGATCGAGAGCGGCAGGTTGCGCCGCTTGCTGCCCGACTGGGAATGCACCGATGGCTTCAACGTCTATGCGCTGCACCGGCGAGGTGCAAGTGTTGCGCCGCGAATCAATGCCTTTCTCGACTTCGTGCGGGAGTCGTTCGAGGCTTTCGATCCTGACGAAGTAACGCTCTTGCGCGGCGACACCGGTGCAGCCCTAAAATCACGTCCTCATTTCATGGAGACACGACCGCGTGACTGAATCTTCAGCATCCTGCCTGCGCATCTGCCGGGCTGACTACACCAACCCTGTGCATGCCAGCGCACTGGTCCAGTTGCTGGATGCCTACGCGCAGGACGCGGCGGGTGGCGCCAAGCCGCTCAGCGACTATGCGAAAACCCACCTCGTGAAGGAATTGGCCGCGCGTCCCCAGGCGTTCAGCGTGCTGGCTTTTGATGGAGATCAGCCCGTGGGCCTGATCAACTGCATCGAGGGCTTTTCCACCTTTGCCTGCCGCCCGTTGGTCAACATCCACGATGTGGCCGTGCTGCCCAGCCACCGCGGCCAGCGGGTGGGCGAGCGCATGCTGGCACTGGTCGACCAGATTGCACGCGAACGGGGTGCCTGCAAGCTCACGCTGGAAGTCCTGCAGGGCAACCGCAGCGCCATCAGACTCTATGAACGCGTGGGCTTTGCCGGCTACCAGCTCGACCCGGCCATGGGGCGGGCGCAGTTTTTCCAGAAGTGGCTGGAATGATGCGCACCTGAGGCCATCGGCGTCCCTGAGGATTGATCAAGGGTGCTGCATTCAGTCCGGGTGGGATGGCGTACCCGTGGCACCCAGCCATCGGTTGAGCAGCACACCCGCCACCGCCCCGGCGGCTTCAGCCATCGCAAAACCCGGTGCACTGGCGGGTGCAATGCCGGCAAAGCTGTCTGACAGCATGCGTCCCAGCACAGCGGCCGGATTGGCAAACGAGGTACTGGCGGTGAACCAGTAGGCCGCGCCTATGTAGCAGGCTACCAGCGCTGGCGCCTTGTGTGCAGGCGCGCGCAACACCACCAGGATCAGCCCGGCGGTGGCGACGGCTTCGGCCAGCCACTGGCCCCAGCCGCTGAACGCACCGGTGGTACTCCAGCCGCCGCGCAGCTTGCTGCTGAACTGCAGCAGGTTCATGTCGAACATGGCGTGCGCAGCCCAGGCGCCCACCATGGCTCCCAGCAACTGAGTCGCTATGAAAAGCATGGCGACTTGCGCCCGCCTTTCCTGGGGCAGCATGCCTCTTGACCATAAGACCAGGGTCACCAACGGGTTGAAATGGGCGCCGCTCACCGGGCCGAACACTTCAATCAGGACATAGAGCGCAAAGACGGTAGCGAGCGTGTTGGCCAGCAGCGCCACACCCATGTTGCCGGCGCTCAGGCGCTCGGCCATGATGCCCGAGCCAATCACGGCGCAGAGCAGGGCAGCCGTGCCCAGGAACTCCGCGAGCAGTTGGTGCTTGAGTTGAGGCCTGCTGGTTTTGGTGAGAATTTCAGGGGCTGGGCGGGACGATGCGTGGCTCATGAGCGGGCCAGATCGCGTGCCTGGGTCTGCAGCATCAGCTTGTCGAGCCCGGCTGGCGGCAGATTGACCAGAAAATCCAGGCGGCGGCGAATCGCGTGCAGGGTGTTACGGAAGGCCTCCAGCTTTTGCGCCTCGGTGCCGTCGCCTTCAGACGGATCCGGATAACCCCAATGCGCGGTGGCGGGGTGACCCGGCCAGAACGGGCATGCCTCACCCGCTGCGTTGTCGCAAACCGCGATGACCAGATCCATGTGCGGTGCATCCGGCTGGGCAAATTCATCCCAGCTTTTGCTGCGCAGGCCTTCCGTCGAAATGCCCGCGGCGCGCAGGACCTGCAGTCCGAGCGGATTGGGTTGCTGGTTTGCGCGCGGGCTGCTGCCCGCCGAATAGGCCTTGAACCGGCCCTTGCCGATGTGGTTCAGCGTGGCTTCCGCAAGAATGCTGCGGGCCGAGTTGTGGGTGCACAGGAAAAGGACATTGATGGGGACGTTGATGGGTTGCGGGATCATGTTTTTGATGTCTCTCAGCAGCAGGCTTTGGCGCCCTTGACCTGTTGCGGGATGTTGGAAAATTGCATGGTCGCTACATTATTTGTAGCGGATTGCGCACAACAGGATTGGGCGTCAGCCTCATTTGATGCGGGTTTTGATTCGCTGAACACTGGAATGCTGTCCAGCGTATGGAACTGCTCCCAGGCGATGCCTTGCGGGTCGGTCAGCCAGTATTTGTCGCTGCGGGCGTAGCAGCAGGTGGTGGGGCCTTCATTCAGCAGCGTCATGTCGGCGCGGGTGGCGCTGGCCTTGAGGGCTTCGAGTTCCTCGGGCCTGTCGACCTGGATGCCCAGATGGTCCACGCCGGGCGCGCTTCCACGCGTGGAGATGGCAAAGTTGACCGGCGGGTCGCTGAGCATCCACTTCGCATAGTCGGCTTCGGTGCGCGCGGGCTGCTGGTCGAACATGGCCGAATAAAAGGCGATGTTCTGCGCGAGGTCTTGCACGTGGACGTGGACATGGAAGCGTTTCATGGTGCTCTCCTGGGAGTGGTGATGTGTGGGGGTGTGGTGATGGTTAGCAGGCAGCGCAATCGGCCCGCGGGCCCACTTCGCAGGCGCCGCCTTCGCAGCAGTGCTCCGTCAGGTAGCCCAGCAGCGCGTTCATCTGGCTGAAGTTGGCGCGGTAGATCAGGTTGCGGCCGCGTGCTTCGCTGCTGACCAGGCCTGAATGCGACAGCTCCTTGAGGTGAAAGGACAGCGCGCTGGGCGCAACGCCCAGTTGTTCGGCCATGGCCCCCGGCGTCAACCCATCGGGGCCGGCCACGACGAGGGAGCGGAAAGCCCGCAGGCGCTGGGCCTGGGCCAGGGCGGCCAGCGCCTTGACGGCGGCGCTTTCATCGAGAGTGCCCGGTTCGGGGGGGTGCGTAAAAGATTCCATAGTTCAAATATAATTGAATTATTGAATCGAGGCAACCGCCTGCCTTATTGCCCCAATTTTTCTACTGCCAGTTTTCTACTACCAGGAGTGAAACGCATGCCGCCCGTCACGATTTACCACAACCCCCAATGCGGCACTTCGCGCAATGTGCTGGCGCTGATCCGCAATGCCGGCATCGAACCCGAAGTCATCGAGTACCTCAAAACGCCACCCACGCGGGACAAGCTGCGGGAGCTGGTCGCGCAGATGGCGGTGCCCGTCCGCGAGGTGATCCGGCAAAAGGAAGCCGCCTACAAGGACCTCGGCCTGGACGATCCCGCGCTGGGCGATGACACGTTGATCGACGCCATGCTGGCCCACCCCATCCTGATCAACCGGCCCATCGTGGTCACGCCGCTGTCCACGCGCCTATGCCGCCCCTCGGAAGCCGTGCTGGACATCCTGCCCCTGCCGCAGCGCGACGCGTTCGCCAAGGAAGACGGCGAACAGGTCGTCAATGAGCGGGGAGAGCATGTTGCAGGCCGTTAGTCTTTTGCCGATGGATCTGCCGAACATCGACCCGGCGCTTTTTGTACAGCCGGTAACCGGGCTGCGAGGCCCGGCGCCCGGCACGCACGCGCCGCGCATCCTGCTGCTTTACGGTTCGGTGCGCGAGCGCTCCTACAGCCGCCTCGCCTGCGAGGAAGCGGCGCGCCTGCTGCAGGCCATGGGCGCGGAGACCCGGACCTTCAACCCCAGCGGCCTGCCGCTGCCCGACGATGCACCCGACACGCATCCCAAGGTGCAGGAACTGCGGCAGCTGGCGCAATGGGCCGAGGGCATGGTCTGGTGCTCGCCCGAGCGGCATGGCGCCATGACCGGCATCATGAAATCGCAAATCGACTGGATACCCCTGGCGGACGGTGCGCTGCGCCCCACGCAGGGCAAGACGCTGGCGCTGATGCAGGTCTCGGGCGGCTCGCAGTCGTTCAATGCCGTCAACCAGATGCGGGTGCTGGGCCGCTGGATGCGGATGCTGACCATTCCCAACCAGTCCTCGGTCGCCAAGGCTTTCCTGGAATTTGACGAGGCCGGCCGCATGAAGCCCTCGGCCTATTACGACCGCATCGTCGACGTCATGGAAGAGCTGGTGAAGTTCACACTGCTCACGCGTGACGTGTCGCCCTATCTGGTTGACCGGTACAGCGAGCGCAAGGAAAGTGCCGAGGCGCTGTCTAAGCGGGTGAATCAGCGGAGTCTGTGAGATTTCCAGGATAAATTGGCTTCAGCCCTTTGGGGCGGGCGTGGCCAGCGCACTGTCAGCCGGGAGAGGTCGAGGCGCAGAAATCCTTGACCGCAGCGCCTGCCTTCTGCAAGGACTCGTCATTGATCGCATAGGCGAACCGCAGGTGATGCGCCATGCCGAAGGCAGAGCCGTGCACCACACCGACGTTCGCTTCCTCCAGCAGCGCGATCGCAACAGCTTCATCGGAATTGAGCAGCACGCCCCCTGCGCTGCGCCTGCCGATCAGTCCTGCACATGAAGCAAACGCATAAAACGCGTCGGCGGGCGTCTCGCACCGCAGTCCTGACGCATTGTTAAGGAGTCCAACCAGCAGGTCGCGGCGCCGCTGGAAATGGCCACGGGTTTCCGCAATGAAACCCTTGGGGCCGGTGAGCGCCGCGAGGGCTGCGTGCTGTGATATCGAACAAGCACCAGAAGTCTGTTGCCCTTGCAATTTCTCCATGGCCTCCAGCAGCCAACGAGGGCCGGTGCCAAATCCAATGCGCCAGCCCGTCATCGCGTACGCCTTGGACACGCCATTCATCGTCAGCGTTCGCTCCCGCAGCTCCAGTGTGACTTGAGCCATCGTGTGAAACGCCGCTCCGTCGAAGATCAGGTGCTCGTAGATGTCGTCGGACAGGATGAGCACATGGGGGTGCGCAAGCAGCGCGCGCCCGAGCTCCTCGAGCTCCTCACGGGTATACACCGCGCCGGTAGGGTTCGACGGGGAATTCAGAATCAGCCACCGCGTGTTGGGTGTGATCGCGGCTTCGAGTGCGGCAGGCGTCAGCTTGAAGCCGGTAGCCGCAGTGCACGGGACGATTGTCGACCGGCCACCACAGATCTGCACCATCTCCGGATAGCTGACCCAATACGGGGACGGAATGATCACCTCATCGCCCTCGTTCAGCGTGGCGGCGAGTGCGTTGTAGAGCACCTGCTTGCCGCCTGAGCAGACGATAGTGTCCTGCCAGCCGACTTCGAGCCCGTTCTCGCGCCTGTATTTTTCAGCCACTGCCTCGCGCAGTGCCCGCAAGCCAGCAACCGGCGTATACCGCGTGTGCCCTGCATGAATGGCGGCTATCCCTGCCTGGCACACGTGCCGCGGCGTGTCGAAGTCGGGCTCACCCGCTGTCAGTGAAATCACCGCGTTCCCGGCTGCCTTTCGTGCCGCGGCGCGATCCATCATCCGATAGGTTGCCGAAGGTTGTGCGGCGGCGAGCCGGGAGTTCAACGGGTGGTGAGTGTGTGTCACTTGGAAGGCTCCACAGCGATGGCTTCGAACTCTTTGTCATGCATCACGTCAGCGACTGAGCGGCCTGCTCGTACGGCGGCGACCATTCCATCCTGGCGGCGGTTAATCTTCTCTCCAAGGGCGAGCACTTCCCCGATCCGCTCCTGGGGTATGAAGACGGTGCCGCAACTATCCGCAATGACGTAGTCGTCTTCTCGCACGGTCACGCCTGCCATTTGCACTGGCGTTGCGGAGGCGATCTGAACCACGCGGTTGCGCGCGCTGATCATCGTGATGCCCTTGCCGTACACCGGATATCCGATGGATTCGCTGCCTTCGATGTCACGGCTGCAGCCATCAATGATCGTGCCGCGAATTCCCTTGGCAGCAGACGCGTTGGCAAGAATGTCACCCCAGCACGAGATCCCTTCGAGCCCGCCGGAGATCACCAGCACCCTGTCGTCCGTATTGATGGCGTCGATCACGGGCGAGATGAGATGGACGGTGGGTTTGGCCTCGGTCTTCGGTCCCAGCAGGACAGTGCTCGCCCGGCCTGCAACCTTCGGGCAGTTCCAGAGCGGCCGCAGCCCGTAGGTGGCTCCAGGCAATCCCAGGAAATCCAGGGCGTCAGAAACGGTGTTGGTGTCGAGCGCAGCGAGGCGCTGCAGAATTGGGTTTTCCATGATTTTCAACCGCCTTTTTGACTGAGGATTGCATCCACCCAGGCCGATGAGTATGTACCCGCGAGGATGGCGCCTATTGTTGCCTGCTCGTCGCGCACCTTGTCGCGCGCTTTCGCCGCGGCTTCCCGGGCGAGTGCGACAGGCACCGCGACGATGCCATCCGAGTCGCCGACGACCACGTCCCCGGGCCGGACCTGCATGCCACCCACAGTGACGGGTACATTGATGCTACCGGGGCCGTCCTTGTAAGGACCGCGCAGGCTGACGCCCCTGGCCCAACAGGGGAAGCGCTGCTCCTCGAACGCGTCGACGTCGCGGATCGCGCCGTCCATCACGAACGCCACGGCGCCTCGCACGCGCGCCGTTGTCATCATGATCTCGCCCACGAGTGCGCGCGAAACGTCTCCCTCGCCATCGACGACCAGAACATCTCCGGGTTGCAGCAGGTCGAGGGCCTTGTGGATCAGCAAATTGTCACCGGCACGCACCCGGACCGTGAACGCATTTCCGCACGTGCTGACTGCGGAGCGGTTCACCGGCCGCAATGCGGTCGTCCCGATAAGGCGACCTCCCATCACGTCACCGAGCACGGAAGTCGGCAAGCCGCGCAGGGCTTCCAGCGCAGCGACGTTTTCTTTCACTCGAGGAGCGATCTCGATGCCGTTGAATGCCGACATGGTCAGTCCACCTTCGCGCCGGAGCGCTTGACCACGGATTCCCACAGGGGCAGTTCCGCGGCAATGAATTTCGTGAACGCTTCGGGCGTGCTCTTGACGCCGGTGGAGCCCATCTTGTCGAGGCTCGCACGGACTTCCTTCGAATCGAGCACGGTGTTGAGCGCGGCGTTGAGGCGCTGCACGAGCGCCGCCGGCGTATTGGCCGATGCGAACAAGCCGTACCAGTTCTCCGTCACGAAGTCGGGCATGCCCAGCTCCTTCATGGTGGACACGTTTGGCAGGCTCGCGGAGCGCACGGCACCCGTCGTGGCGAGTGCGCGGACGCGGCCCGACGCGAGTTGCGGCACGATCACACTCATGGCCTCGAAAGACATCTGCACCTGTCCCGCCACGACATCCTGGATCGCAGGGCCCGAGCCTTTGTACGGAATATGAACGAGAGATATCTTCTGCTCCAGCTTGAGCAGTTCACCCATCAAATGCTGCGGGCTGCCGCTGCCAGCGGACGCATAGCTAAGCTTGCCCGGATTCTTCTTCGCGAGGTCAACCAGCTGGCTGAGGCTCGTTGCCGGCACGCCCGAACTGACATAGAGCACCAGGGGAACCGATGCGACCGGTCCAACCGGCGCGAGTCCCTTCACCGGGTCCACGCGCAGCTTGTACAGGTTGCGGTTGATCACCACACCTGTGTTGTTGGCCAGAAGCAGGGTGCAGCCGTCCGGGGCCGCGGTCGCCACGAATTCGGTGCCGATATTGCCGCTCGCGCCTGCCTTGTTCTCGACAATCACAACGGTCCCGAGTTCTTTTGTCAGGCCTGGCTGGATCAGCCGTGCCAGCAGGTCGGTGGTGCCACCCGGCGGGTACGGCGATACGAGCCTCACCGTGGGGCAAGGGTAGGCAGCTTGCGCGCTGGCCGCGCTCGACGCTGCGGCAAGGGCCGCGGAAGCGGCGATGGCTGAAAGGATACGGACGGGGTTCATTGTGCTTGTCTCCAGGAGTTGTTGCGCTAGGCAGCCAGGGGAGAATCGGCCGCGCGTTGCAGGGTGTGGTACTTGAACTGCTTGCGGGCCTCCACCAGGGGCATGCCGGCCAGAGCTGCGGCGAGGATCTGCTCCTCGATGGCCCGGGTTTCGAACGCCTTCGCAAGCACGTCTTGCATGCGGGCTCGCGGCACGACCACGACGCCGTCGGCATCGCCGACGACAAGGTCACCTGGGCACACGCGCACGTCGCCGAGCGTCACAGGTTGTTCGTATGCTTCGACCTGCACGCGATCCTTGCCCGTGCGCATGAAGCGGCCATTGGCATACAGCGGGTATCCCACTTCGTCGGCTTCCGCAGTGTCGCGGCACACGCCGTGGATCACCGTACCGGCCAGGCCCTTGTGGGCAGCCAGCCGGCTCATGATGCCGCCCCATACCGTGCAGTCCAGGCGCCCGCCGTTGTCGAGCACTGCGACGGTGTCGGGCTTCAGCGTGTCGATGAAGTCGCCCACTGTTCCGGGCGAGGCGCGGTCGATCGGCGCAAAGCGCACGGTGAACGCGAATCCGAACAGCTTGTCGGGTCCGGCCACGGGGCGGATGCCGAAGGCGCTGCCGGGCAGCTTCAGCGCGTCGAGTGCATCGGAGATTTCAGCGGTGGAAAGGGTCCTGGCCTGCTGGAGCCAGTCAGATTGGGTGATGTCATTGCTCATGGGGAAGAATCATGAGGCAGTGAATATCTGAATGCAATCGCCGATTTTTGAACTAATATTCAAAAATTATGAACTTAAGACAACTGCGGTACTTTTGCGAAGTGGTGGATGCCGGGAACGCCCGGGCTGCGGCCGAGAAGCTATTCGTCGCGCCGACGGCCATCAGCATGCAGATCAGCCAGCTGGAGGAATTGCTCGGTGGCTCCTTGTTTGACCGGAGAACCCGGCCGATGACATTGACGCCGCTGGGCCAGTTCGTCTATCCCAAGGCCAAGGAGTTGCTCTCGACAACCAGCCGGCTGGAGTTCGAAGCCAAAGGCATCGCGGCAGGCAACCTTGGATGGCTAGGCATCGGCTTCACGCGATCCACGATCTTTTCGATCCTGCCCGAGGCCGTGCGTGCGATGCAGTCGGCCTTTCCCGACGTGCGGATCGATCTGCTGGAGATCCTCACCGAGGAGCAGCCCGCCGCGTTGCGCAGCGGCGCCATCCACCTCGCCATCGCACGAACGTTGGGTGCCTTCACTCGTGAGCCAGACCTGAACTACACGGAGCTGTTTGACGACCCTCTCGTTGCGGCCCTTCCCATCCAGCATCCGCTGGCAGCGCGCGAATCCCTGGTGGCTGCAGACCTGGAGGCCCTGCCTTACGTGAGTTATCCGAAGGTGGCCAATGCGCATTTCTCCCGGCAGGTGCTCAACTTCCTGGAACAAGCCGGTGCCAAGGTCCAGGTCGGCCACGAGGCGAAGGAGATCCACACAGCGCTTGGGCTGGTGGCCGCGGGCCTGGGCACGACAGTGGTGGGTCGGAGTGTTGCCGGGAACAACCGCACCGACCTTCGCTTCGTGCCCATTGCCGATCTGCACATCTGCAGCAAGGTTCTCGCAGTCCGAAAAAGCGGTCTCGCCAATCCTCTTGTTGACGCCTTTCTTGGCAAGCTGCATGAGCGAGTGGCTGACCAGCATAAGTCGTAGGTAGCTGCCCTTTGGGTTGCCTCGCAGTGTTCTGTGAGGTCCATTTCTGGCCGATGGCAGCGCTCGCCTGGTTCAGCCTTGCGCTTTTGCTTGTCGCTGTAAGTAGATTTGTCGCCTCTGGGCATGTCGGTTCTCCTTGTCTGTGCGCCGGCGCTGTGATGACGAGATCCGAAGATATTGCATACCGCTGCGCCTTGCCGCATGCGGCATTCCCGAAAAAAAGTCGCCAATCCCCTACGTCGCAACTTGCGACTGATGCTTTGCCACCACGCGAGGCGTATTGCTTTCGGTGTCACACAACTGCCATCGAACTGACACGAACACGTCACCCCCGGCTTTCAGAATCACGCCATGACCAGCATGACGGAGCACGCGATGGGACGGTATTTGAACCACGCCGGTGAACAGGGCAAGCACGAGCAAGGCGCCGCCAGCGCCCTGAGCGCCGGCATCCATGACCTCAACCAGCAGTGCCTGCGCATCCTGCGCTGCACGGCCCAGGCTTTGGCCAACAGTCCTGGTGGTTTTCGCTTTAAGGCGGGCACCCGGCCCTGGCTCGAAGGCCTTTCGAATGCACGGCCAGTGCTGATTGCCAGTCTGGGGCGACGGAATAAAGCGGTGTCGCTGGCCGCCAGCGATTGAGAGTCAGAGCCCCTTTTTTGGGGCTTTTTTACAGCGCGCGTGATGTTGAGTCGTGGAGTCGCTGAAGTTGTTGACACAAGGAACCAAGGAGTTAGCCATGAAAGAACTGCCCAATCCCACCTTTGCATTGTCGCCCGTCGCAATGCCACGGGGGTCACTTCATCAAAGCGGTCATGCTGTCAGTCCAGCCCCTGTTCAAAGGGCTCCAGTGGGGAAAATCTCGGTCAGCTGGGCCCGGCACCAGGACGAGGTCCGGCAGGCGCAACGCCTGAGGTACCAGGTGTTTGCTCTTGAAATGGGCGCCACCCTGTCAAGGACCTTGCCCGGTCACGACATTGACCTGTTTGATGATTATTGCGAACACCTGCTGGTGCGTGACGAGGCAAGCGGCGACGTGATTGGCACCTACCGCGTGCTCACCCCGACCCAGGCCAAGCGCGTGGGCAGCACCTACAGCGACACCGAATTCGACCTGACCCGGCTGCGCTCCCTGCGCGAGCGCATGGTGGAACTCGGGCGCAGCTGCGTGCATGCAGACCATCGGCATGGCGGCGTGATCCTGGCACTCTGGGGCGCGCTGGCCGAATTCATGGCGCGCAACCAGCTCGACACCATGATTGGTTGTGCCAGTATCCCGATGCAGCACAACGGTGTCTCCAGTGGGCATGCAGCAGCCAGCATCTGGCGCCAGGTGCGGCAAACCCACCTGGCCGCCATCGAATACCGCGTGACGCCGCGCCTGGCCTTGCCGGTGGAGCAGCTCGACGACTCGCTGGATGTGGAGCCACCGGCGCTGATCAAGGGTTACCTGCGCCTGGGCGCCAAGGTGCTCGGGGCGCCGGCCTGGGATCCGGACTTCAACTCGGCCGATCTGCCCATGATGATGCGCATCGCCGATTTGCCGCCGCGCTACCTGAAGCATTTTTCGGGAAAGCCCCTTCCTGCCAATTCCGCGGAGGCTTGATGCGGCACATGTTCGATGCCCTCGGTTCATTTGGCAACGGGGATGTGCCGGGCGAGGACGACAGCGACGATGAGTCGTTGCGCAAGCGTTACCGCACGATTTTCATCTCCGACCTACATCTGGGCACGCCAGGCTGCCAGGCTGCCGCGCTGCTGGACTTCCTGAAAGCCCATCCCTGCGACAACCTGTACCTGGTGGGCGATATCGTTGACGGCTGGCAGCTGCGCCGCAAGTGGTACTGGCCGCAGTCCCACAACGATGTGGTGCAAAAGCTGCTGCGGCGCGCCCGCAAAGGCTGCCGCGTGATTTATGTGCCGGGTAACCATGATGAGTTTGCGCGTGAATTTATGGGCCACCAGTTTGGCGGCATTGAAGTGATGGAAGAAGCGGTGCACACCACGGCCGCCGGCTTGCAGTTGTGGGTTATCCACGGTGATTATTTCGATGCGGTCGTGCAATGCGCCAAATGGCTCGCCTACGTGGGCGACAACCTGTATGAATTCACGCTCAAACTTAACCGCCATCTCAACAGCCTGCGCGCCCGAATGGGCTTGCCCTACTGGTCGCTGTCGGCCTACTTGAAGCACAAGGTAAAGAGTGCGCTGAACTATGTCACCGACTTTGAAGTGGCCGTGGCCAGCGAAGCGCGCCGCCGCGGCCACCAGGGTGTGGTGTGCGGCCATATCCATCGTGCCGAGATGCGCGACATCAACGGCGTCCTGTACTGCAACGACGGCGACTGGGTCGAAAGCCGCACGGCTTTGGTTGAAAATTTTGACGGCAGCCTGGAACTGGTGCATTGGGCACCCGCCCATGAAACCCAGGGCCGTGGCCATGCCGTGCAGGCGGTGACCGCATGAAGATCGCCCTGGTTACGGACGCCTGGCAGCCCCAGGTCAACGGAGTGGTGACCACGCTTGTGGAGTTGGTGCGCGAACTGGAGCAACTGGGGCATGTGGTCGAGGTGATTCACCCCGGTCTTTTCAAGACCCGGCCATGCCCCGGCTATGCGGGCATTGACCTGGCGGTCCGTCCCCGGCGCGGCCTGACTGAAAAACTCGATGCCTTTGAGCCTGACGCCATTCACATCGCGACCGAGGGGCCGCTGGGCTGGGCGGCGCGCAGCTATTGCGGCAAACGCGGTTTGAACTTCACGACGGCATTTCACACCAAGTTTCCTGAAATCCTCCATGCAGCGCTCAGAATCCCGCTGTCGTGGGGCTACGCGCTGTTTCGTTACTTTCACAAGCCGTCATCCGGCGTGATGGTGCCCACGCAAGGCGTGTTGCGTATGCTGGAGCAGCGGGGTTTTCGCAATCTGCGGAGCTGGACGCACGGCGTGGACACGCAACTGTTTGCGTTCCAGCCCGTACCGCAGCTGTACCCGCCCATGGGCACGCTGGTTCGCCCGGTCTCGCTGTTCGTGGGGCGCTTGTCGTACGAGAAAAACATCGAGGCATTTTTAAAGCTGGACATTCCCGGCACCAAAGTCGTTTGCGGCGTGGGGCCGCTGGAAGTCGCGCTCAGGGAGCGCTATCCACAGGTGCGATGGATGGGGGTGATGCCCCGCAATGAGCTGGCCAAGGTGTACGCAGCGGCCGATGTATTTGTATTTCCCAGCAGATCGGAAACATTCGGCCTGGTGATGCTGGAGGCGATGGCGACAGGCACGCCTGTGGCGGCCTATCCGGTGGATGGCCCGCTGGAGGTGCTGGGTAAAGAAGAGGGAGAGGAGGGGGTAGGGGGAAGCTGTCACGGCGGTGTCATGAACACCGATTTGCAGCAAGCCTGCTACAGCGCGCTGGCGGTACCGCGGCATCAGGCCCGCAGGCGGGCATTCGACTTCAGTTGGGAGCAGGCCGCACACCTGTTTGAAAGCTACCTGGTGTTGGCTGCCAGAGGTAGCTCTTGCAAGCCGGTCGGCGGGGGCATAGCATCAGTTAAAAGTACTGTCACACCTTTGTCATCAAACCAGTAAACACTCGGAGATTACCTTTGATTACAAAGACTTGTCTTGTTGATGTCTGATTTGCTCCCTTCATTTTCTTTGCCTGCTCAACCCCACGATGCTGCGCGACCTGTCAGGTTTCTCGACCGTGACCACAGTATTCTGGCTTTCAACGAGCGGGTGCTGGACTGGGCCAGGCGCCCGGATGTGCCGCTGCTCGAGCGCTTGAGGTTTTTGTGCATTGTGTCGTCCAACCTGGACGAGTTTTTTGAGGTTCGCGCGGCACCTCACCTGACGGCGGCCCAGGGCAACGAACAAAAAGGCCTGTACACCGTAGAGTCCTTCGCGGCCCTGTCGGCTGCCGCGCATGACATGGTGGCGCGCCAGTACTCCCTCTACAACGACGATCTGATGCCGGAATTTGAGCGGCTGGGCATTCGCGTCGTCTCGCACGGCGAGCGCAACGCCGCCCAGCGTCGCTGGGTGAAGGCTTATTTTGAAAGGGAAGTCCGGCCGCTGCTGGTGCCGGTCGGGCTCGACCCTTCCCATCCCTTTCCGCAGGTGGCCAACAAGTCACTGAACTTCATCGTCCGGCTCGGTGGCCATGATGCCTTCGGGCGCCAGAACGAAATCGCGATCGTCAAGATTCCACGGGTATTGCCGCGCATGATCCCCATGCCAACGCCCGGCGCCAACAAGGGCAGGCTGTTCGTCTCGCTGTCCAGTGTGGTCCGGGCGCATCTGACGGAGCTGTTTCCGGGCCGTGAGGTCGGGCAGTTTTCCCAGTTCCGCGTGACCCGGCACTCCGACCTGGCGGTGGACGAAGACGATGTGAAGAACCTGCGCACGGCCCTGCGCCAGGGCTTGGAGCAGCGCCATTATGGCCAGGCTGTCCGGCTGGAAGTCGCGGCTGGATGTTCGGAATACCTGGCGAACTTTTTGCTCAAGCAGTTCGACTTGCCGGAGCTTTCCCTCTACAGGGTCCAGGGGCCGGTCAATCTGGTGCGGCTGACCCAGCTGGTGGATCTGGTCAATGATCCCAAGCTGCTTTTCCCGCACTACAGCGCCAGCTACCCCACGCAGTTGCAACCCGGGCAATCATTTTTTGAGCAGCTCAAGCAGGGCGATGTGTCCATTCATCAGCCCTTCGAGAGTTTCGATGGTGTTCTGGCTTTTTTACGCGAGGCGGTCAACGACCCGCAGGTCCTGGCAATCAAGCAGACCATTTACCGCACTGGCTCTGATTCCGAACTGATGCTGTTGCTGCGGGAAGCTGTTCGGCGCGGCAAGGAAGTCACCGTCGTGGTGGAGCTCAAGGCACGCTTCGACGAGGAGGCCAACATCAACTGGGCGGAGATGCTGGAGTCGATTGGTGCGCAGGTGGTTTACGGGGTGGTGGGCTTGAAGACCCACGCCAAGATGCTGCTGGTCACCCGCCGCGAGGGCCGGCATCTCGTGCGTTATGCACACCTGTCTACCGGCAATTACAACCCGCGCACGGCACGCCTGTACACCGACATCAGCTACCTGACCGCCGATCCATTGCTGACGCTGGACATGGACAATGTGTTTGTGCACCTGGCCAGCCAAAGCCGCCTGCCCAAGTTGCATCACCTCTGGCTGGCGCCGTTTCAGCTGCAGCGCAAACTGATTGAAAAAATTGACGCACTGGGTGAAGCGGCCCTGCAGGGCAAGGATGCCCGGCTTGTGGCGAAGATGAATGCGCTGACCGACGAAGACTTGATGCTGGCCCTGGTCAGGGCCGGGCAGCGTGGCGTAAAAATAGACCTGATCGTGCGCGGCGCCTGCATGCTGCCCGCCCAGGTTCCGGGCGTGACGGACAACATCCGGGTCCGCTCGGTGATTGGCCGGTTTCTGGAGCACTCGCGGGTGTTTTATTTCCGCTGTGCCGCGGAAGAATCGCTCTATCTTTCCAGCGCAGACTGGATGAACCGCAACATGCTGCGCCGCGTAGAGCTGGCCTGGCCGGTTATCGATCCTGTCATTCGCCAGCGCATCATCGATGAATGCCTGGTGGCCTACTTGCATGATGGGTGCGATGCTTGGGACTTGCAGCCTGATGGTACCTACCTGCGGGTGGATCAACGTGCCAAGGCAGGAGGGCACGGTGCTCAAGCGGCCCTGATGGCGCGTTATTTGCCAGCCCACCAAAGGGAAAAATAGCCATGGACCTCATCTTGTGGCGTCATGCGGAGGCGGAAGACTGGCCTGAAGGTGATCCCGAGGGAGGCAGTGATCTGGACCGGTCGCTCACGTCACGAGGAGAGAAGCAGGCGGCCCGTATGGCCGGCTGGCTGGACCGGCAGCTCCCGGAAGGCGCGCGCATCCTGGTCAGCCCGGCGCGGCGCTGCGAGCAGACGGTGCTGGCGCTGGGGCGCAAGTACAAGATACGGACCGAACTCGCACCGGATGCAACGCCCGCGCAGTTGCTGGAGCTGGTGCAATGGCCCCTGAGCCGGTCGCCCATCCTGGTGGTGGGGCATCAACCTACCTTGGGGCAGACGATTGCCCAACTGCTGGGGCTGCAGGAGAGCGATTGCCCCGTCAAAAAGGGCTCTCTCTGGTGGCTTCGCAACCGCGATCGTGACGGCCATAGCCAGACCGTCGTGGTCACCGTGCAGTCGCCTGAAGTGCTTTAAAAGGGGGCTCTAAGGGCGTGCCGGGAGGAAGATCGTTCGACGGCGTTCGACGGCGTTCGACGGCCGCAGTCAGCGTCCTCTGCTTAACTGGACAGGGTCGGGCGGCCAGTCTTGATGGCCGGAACCTGCTCCAGCGCCATCAGGAAGGCGGCATCGGACAGGGCTGCCAGGGCTTTGATGCCGGCGCGCAGCACTTCGCTTTTTTTGGCTGGGCGGGTTAACTGGGCTGCACGCTGTTTGAGACCCTCAAGCACCAGGTATTCGGCTTTGGGAATGGTAAAGCTGTCGCGTACCAGTTTGGGTTTCTTGGGCTTGGCTGCCTTGTCAGGCTTTGCTGCCGTCAACACCTTGGACAGCGGCGCTTTCGCACCAGCTTTGGCGCCAGTTTTTGCACCAGCCTTTTTGGCAAGGGGAGCGGGGGATAGGGGCTTGCCCGCGGCGGCTTTGCGGATAGGCGATTTTTTCAGCGCAGGCTTGGCCATCTTTGGCTGGGCCGGGCTCCTGGTCGCCGGTGATGCAGAAGCTTTTTTCGAGGTTGCCATGAGTTTGTCCTTTTGAATAAACGATATAAACCGTATATACAGTTTATACCGTTTAAAAAAGAGCCGTCAAGACCCCTGCCGCCAAGGCTTGCGCGGTCTACAGGCCGGAGACGATCAGGGTCCACGGCGTTTTTTGCCAGGCCAGCACTTCTTCGCGCAGCAAATGGGCCGATTGAGGAAAGGCTTCAGCCCAGCCCGGTCTGCAGTTGAGCACAAAAATCCGGCCGGGCTCTGCACCGCATTCGAGCTGCAGGCCCTTGAGGTCAGGGTCTCGCCGGGCATGACACAAAATGACGGCCACGCGCAGGCAAAGCAGCTGCTGGATAAACACCCGGTCTTCAAAGTCGACTTCCAGTTTGCGCAATTTCCCGCGATGGCCCAGCACGAGCAGGCTCAGCCGGTGCAGTTCGGGCAGCGCAAAACCGGCCGCGTCGGCATTGTCCAGAATATAGGCGCCATGCTTGTGGTAGTCGCTATGCGAAATCTGGCTGCCAATCTCATGAAGCTGTGCGGCCCACTGCAGCTTGCGCTGGAAGCGTTCCAATGCCGCATCGGGCAGGCCCGCACCAGCCATCAGGAACAGATGCTGCGAAACTCTGCTGACGCGCTGGGCCTGCGCAGCGTCTGTATCGAATTTGCTGGCCAGGCGCTGGACGCTGGTGGAACGCAAATCGGTCAAATCCTGCTCCCGGTCGAGCAGGTCATAAAGCACGCCATGGCGCAGGGCGCCCTGGGCTGTTTCCATCTGTTCAATGCCCAGCAGCCCGAACACAGCCCGCAGCACGCTGACACCACCACCGATGACGGCGCGCCGGTCATCCCTCATGCCGTCGAGCTTGAGGCGGTCGGCACTTTGCGCCTTGATCAGGCGATCCAGCAGCCAATCGAGGCCATCGCGCGTGACCAGGCCGGCAGGCCAGCCTGAGGCGGTCAGTACATCGCTGACGGCGCCTATGGTGCCGGATGAACCATAAGCGACATCCCAGAAGCCCGGCTGGTAGGCATTGACCGCCTCATCGAGCACCGCTTTGGCCGCGATTTCGGCCATTTCGAAAGCACGGGGCGTGAACTGCCCGTGCGGAAAGTATTTCATGGACCAGGCCACGCTGCCTACGCGGTAAGACTCCATCGTGAGTGCCTCCAGGTCCTTGCCCACGATCATCTCGGTGGAGCGACCGCCGATGTCCACGACCAGCCGGCGTTCATCCGACTGCGGCAGCAGATGGGCTACGCCCTGGTAAATCAGCCGGGCTTCTTCGTGGCCTGAGATGACATCAATGGGGAATCCCAGGATCTGGTGGGCTCGGGCCAGAAATTCTTCCCGGTTGCGTGCTTCCCGCAAGGTTTGCGTGGCTACGGCCCTGACTTGCGTCTTCTTGAACCCCGCCAGCCGCTCGGCGAAGCGGGCCAGGCAGTCCCAGCCGCGCTGCATGGCGTCCAGCGTCAGGTTGCGGTCGCCATCCAGCCCGTTGCCCTGGCGGACCGTTTCCTTGATGTATTCCGTGCGGTGCACCCGGCCGTGGTCAAAGCGGCCAATTTCAAGGCGAAAGCTGTTGGATCCCAGATCCACAGCCGCGAGCAGTGTTCCATTTTGCATGTCTGAGTTTCTTTTTCCGGGCCCAGCATAGCATTCACGCGGCACTCGCATCGGCACTTACCTCGGCGTTCCTGCCGCTTAGCCAATCAGCCGGCCATCGACGGTCATCATGCTTTGCGTGACATAGCTGCCGCTTCTGCGCTGCGGGTTGAAATTGATGCGAAAGCCTCCTATGTCCATGCTGGAGCGTCGCTGAAAGGCGGCCAACGTGCTCTGGCGCGTCAGCGGGCCATCAATGTCATGGAGCACTTCATAGGTGTACCTGGCAGCAATGAAGCCGGCCAGGCTCAACGGGGCGGGGGGCTCGTCAAACAGGCGTGCGAGCGTATCGCGGTAACTTCTGACCACGGGGAGGCTGGCATTGACCAGCGGCACCGGCTGGGTTGCAATGACCGGTGTGTTGCGCGCCGCGCCCATTTGCAGCATGGTCTGCAGGTTGACGTCGGCCAGCGCGACGATGTAGCGTTGGCGTGCCTGCTTTTCCAGGCCTTGCGTGAACGCGGCAAGTTCGGGTGTGCCTCCCACAAAGAGAAGCACAGCCGGTGTGCTGGGCGTCAGCTTCTGGCCGAGCACGCGCAAGTCCCCGTCGCCCTGAAACGACTGCAGCTGGAGCTGCATACCGGCAGCAATGCGTTCGACCTCGACGCGGTAGGCCGCGTGGTCCTTGGCAGTCGCATAAATTGCGCCCAGTTCCTTCAGGCCCATGACCGACAGGGTTTTGAGTGCATAGGCAATCTGTTCCTGGCGCGCCGCGAAAATCGGGAATGTCTTGTCATCGATTTCGAGGCTGGAGTTTTGCAGCCAGGGCGCTGCGTGAGCAATATCCAGACCCCCCTGGCGCGATGGGGTAGCGATTTGGCTGGCGATCTGGTCGCCGACACTGYCGGAGAGGACGACGCAGGATGGATTGTCCCGGACAGAGTCGAGTGCCGCGCGCAGGCTGGCTGGCGTGCCGTCGGTTTCGAGCGCAAGGTGCTGCACCTGCCGGCCGCGTATGCCCCCGCGGGAGTTGATGTCCTGCCAGGCGGCGCGTGACCCGATCAGGAAGTCTTTGGACACGTCCTGTTGCGCGGGCGAGAAATCAACCACCTGTGCAACGACGACGCTGCGTGATGCAGCCGGTTTGCCAGGCTGCGCCCAGCCCGTCGTGGCCGCACCCGCCGTCAGCATGCTGGCACGCTGCAGCAATTGGCGACGGCTGATGACTGGATTTTGTGAAGACATGAGTGAATCCCCAAGCGGGGCAGTTCCCGCCGTCCGGTTTGAAATGCTATGGAATTTGAAGCGGCCAGCGCTGTTCCAGCGCTGGCGTTGGCCTGGAACAGCCGGGAGACAAGGCCCTCGAGCCTTGTGGTGACTTGGCGTTAGCGGGTCGCAGGAGGAATCAAAACGCTGTCGACGATATGCACCATACCGTTGGTCGCAGAAATATCGGCGGTTTGAACCATGGCTTCTTCCACCGTGACGAAATCACCCGCTTTGGAGATCGCGACATTGGCGCCATTGACGGTTTTGCTGTTGCCATTTTTGACGTCGGCAGCCATGACCTTGACGGGCAGTACATGGTAAGTCAGCACGGCCTTGAGTTTGGCTGGATCCTTGGCAAGATCGTCCATGGTTTTTGCCGGAACCTTGGCGAAGGCCTCATTGGTAGGCGCAAAGACGGTAAAGGGGCCCGTACCCTTGAGGGTGTCCGTCAGTCCTGATTTGGCGACCAGGCTGGTGAGGGTGCTCAATTGCGGTTTGGCGGCGATAGTGTCCGCTACCGATACCGGGGCGCTGGAAGTAGCGCAGCCGGCGAGGGCGGCAACGGTTGCGGCGACGAACAGAATGCGGAAATTGGGCATGGAAATTCTCCTGATTAAGACAACGCCAAGCGTAGGAGCAGTCGATGACAGATCCGTGACGAAAATTTGAAGGTTTTGTGACAACGCCGTGGATTGCCATGCATTGACCCGGGAAAGTGTCTGTCACATCGTTGTCACACAAGTTTTTTACAGTTCGTGCATCTTTCCTACCAACCCAAAAGGTGTTTCGATGAAATTGAGTTTCAAAGCTTCCATGACTGCTGTGATGGGTGTTGCCGTCATGTCGTTTGCCACGCTGTCGGCGGCACAGGATGTCACGGGCGCCGGAGCCAGTTTCCCCGCTCCGCTGTATTCCAAATGGGCTGCTGACTACAACAAGGCCACCAGCATCAAGATTAATTACCAGTCGGTCGGCTCTGGCGCGGGTTTGCGGCAGATTGAGGCCAAGACCGTGGACTTCGGCGCATCAGACGCGCCCCTGAAGGATGAAGAGCTCGCCAAAAAAGGGCTGGTGCAGTTTCCGACAGTGATTGGTGGCGTGGTTCCCGTGGTCAATATCAAGGGCATCGCTCCGGGCCAACTGAAGCTGAGCGGTCAGGTCCTGGGTGACATTTACCTGGGCAAGATCACCAAGTGGACCGACCCCGCCATCAAGGCGATGAATCCTGCGCTGGCCTTGCCGGATGCGGCCATTGCGCCGGTCCGCCGCGCTGATGGTTCGGGTACCAGTTTCATTTTCACCAATTATTTGAGCAAGGCCAACGCCGAGTGGAAGGCCAAAGTGGGTGAAGGCACGGCTGTGAACTGGCCGGTGGGTGCTGGCGGCAAGGGTAACGAGGGCGTCGCTGCATTCGTCGGCCGTCTGCCCAACTCGATTGGCTACGTGGAGTATGCCTATGTCAAGCAGAACAAGATGACGTTTGCCCAGCTGAAGAATGCTGCCGGCAATTTCGTGTCGCCGGATGATGCGGCATTCAAGGCTGCTGCTGCAGGCGCTGAGTGGTCCAAGAGTTTTTACCAGATCCTGACCGAGCAGCCTGGCAAGGATGCATGGCCCATCACGGGCGCCACCTTTATCCTCATGCAGAAGGCGCAGGACAAGCCCGCGCAGGCTGCTGCCTCGCTCAAATTCTTTGAGTGGGCTTACAAAAATGGCGACAAGATCGCCGATGACCTGGACTATGTGCCCATGCCCGCCAGCGTGAAGGCGATCATCGAAAAATCATGGGCTGACATCAAGGACACGTCGGGCAAGGTTGTTGCTTACAAGTAAGCCTGCTGCTTAGCCTGTTTTCCCTGAAAGTGACGACGAACCATGGGGGTTTTTTAAGTGTCCTCTACACTTCCGGCTAGCCGGGCCGCTTTTGATCACCCGGCGAATGCGACCGGACGTGACATGACCAATCCTCCTCCTGTAAAGGCAATGCGCAGAAGCTCCCTGGCAGACCGGCTTTTCGGCTGGGCTGCCCAGGGGGCGGCACTGCTGACGCTCGGTTTGCTGATCGGTATTTTGTTGTCGCTGATCGTCGGAGCGTGGCCAGCCATCAGCAAGTACGGACTCGGGTTTTTGACCAGCAGCGTCTGGGACCCCGTCAAAGACGAGTACGGCGGACTGATCATGATTTATGGCACGCTCGCCACGTCGCTGATTGCCCTGGTGATTGCCGTGCCCGTGAGCTTTGGTATCGCGCTGTTCCTGACCGAGCTGTCGCCCGCCTGGCTCAAAAGGCCTTTGGGCACCGCTATTGAACTGCTGGCCGCCGTGCCTTCCATCGTGTACGGCATGTGGGGCCTGCTGGTGTTCGGGCCCATCCTCGCTACCTACGTGCAGCAGCCGCTGCAAGGTCTTTTCAGCAATGTGCCTTATCTGGGGGCACTGTTTTCGGGGCCGCCGGTGGGTATTGGCATATTGTCGGCCGGCATCATTCTCGCGATCATGATCATTCCGTTCATCGCTTCGGTGATGCGTGATGTGTTCGAGGTCACGCCGGTGCTGCTGAAAGAATCGGCTTACGGCCTCGGATCCACAACCTGGGAAGTGGTCTTCAAGGTGGTGCTGCCCTACACCAAAGCCGGCGTGGTGGGTGGCATCATGCTGGGCCTGGGGCGTGCGCTGGGCGAAACCATGGCGGTCACCTTCGTGATCGGCAACTTCAACCAGCTCGATTCCCTGAGCCTGTTTCAGGCAGCCAACAGCATCACGTCAGCGCTGGCCAATGAGTTTGCCGAGGCGGCTGATGGCTTGCATCAGGCTGCATTGATCTACCTGGGCCTGGTGCTGTTCTTTATCACTTTTGTGGTGCTTTCGCTGTCCAAGCTCCTGTTGGCCCAGTTGAGGAAAAACGAGGGAGCCAAATCATGAGTGCCGTGATGCATGATGCGCGCCTGGCCAAGTTTGCCCGCCGCAAACGTGTCAACCAGATTGCGCTGGTGCTCTCCCTGGCGGCCATGTCGTTCGGGCTGTTCTGGCTGTTCTGGATTCTGTGGGAGACGATACGCCTGGGCATCGGCGGCATTGTGCTGGCGACCTTCACCGAAATGACGCCCGCGCCCAATGAATCCGGCGGCATTGCGAATGCGCTGTATGGTTCGTTCCTGATGGTGCTCCTGGCGACGTGCGTTGGCACACCGATCGGCATCATGGCCGGCATTTACCTGGCTGAGTACAACACCAAGGGTTGGCTGGCATCGGTCACACGCTTTGTGAACGATATTTTGCTCTCGGCACCCTCCATCGTGATCGGCCTGTTTGTGTACGCTGTGGTGGTGTCGCGCTTCAAGTCCTTTTCAGGATGGGCCGGTGTGATAGCGCTTGCATTGATTGTGATTCCGGTGGTGATCCGGACCACGGAAAACATGCTTCAGCTTGTTCCGGCCGGGCTGCGCGAGGCTGCCTACGCGCTGGGTGCGCCCAAATGGAAGGTGATCACCAGCATTACGCTCAAGGCGGCCCGCTCGGGTGTGGTGACCGGCATCCTGCTGGCCGTAGCGCGTATCGCGGGGGAAACAGCGCCTTTGCTGTTCACGGCGCTCAACAACCAGTTCTGGACATCGGATCTGAGCCAGCCTATGGCCAGCTTGCCGGTGACGATTTTCAAATTTGCCATGAGCCCGTACGAGAACTGGCAGCAACTTGCCTGGGCTGGCGTGTTCCTGATCACGCTCGCGGTACTCGGCCTGAATATTCTGGCGCGTATATTGACGCGCACCAAACATTGATGGGCTGACCGACGGTCGACCCACATACCAAGACAAGGTCAAAGATGGATACCCTCACTGCCTCACGCGAAAAGCTGGCCGAGAAATCGAAAATATCGGTCAAAAACCTCGACTTTTATTACGGGAAATTTCATGCCCTCAAAGGCATCAATCTGGAAATTCCCGAGAAAAAAGTCACGGCCTTCATTGGCCCCTCGGGCTGCGGAAAATCCACCCTGCTGCGGATCTTCAACCGCATGTATGAACTTTATCCCGAGCAGCGTGCGGAGGGGGACGTTACGTTTGACGGGGAAAACCTGCTGACCTCCAAAAAGGACGTGGCGCTGATCCGCTCCAAGGTCGGTATGGTCTTTCAGAAGCCCACGCCATTTCCCATGTCGATTTATGACAATATTGCTTTTGGGGTCAAGCTGTTTGAAAGCCTCAACGCCTCGGACATGGACGAGCGGGTCGAGTGGGCATTGCGCAAGGCGGCTCTCTGGGGGGAAGTCAAGGACAAGCTGAACCAGAGCGGTTCCAGCCTGTCCGGAGGCCAGCAGCAACGGTTGTGCATTGCCCGCGGTATTGCCATCAAGCCCGAGGTGCTGCTGCTCGATGAGCCTTGCTCGGCGCTGGACCCTATTTCCACGGCCAAGGTGGAGGAACTGATTGCCGAGTTGAAAAACGACTACACGGTGGTGATCGTCACGCACAACATGCAGCAGGCCGCCCGCTGCAGTGATTACACGGCCTATATGTACCTGGGCGATCTTGTTGAATTTGGTGCCACGGAAGACCTCTTCTTCAAACCCAAGCGTAAAGAGACGGAAGACTACATCACCGGCCGTTTCGGATGAACAAAATTGCCCCCTGTCTCGGCTCACTGCGTGTAGCCGGAATCCCCCTCAGGGGGACGGCGCCTGCGGCCCGGCAAAGCCGGTTCCGCGACGCCCGCTGGCTTGGCGCAGAGCGCCTCATGCGTTGCGGTTCTGATTGCAGCGGCGAATAATCCAAAGGGAAAATATGCCTGATAAACACCTATCCACTCAGTTTGACAGCGAGCTCAACGGCGTGTCCTCGCGTGTGATGGAGCTCGGCGGCCTGGTTGAATCCCAGATCCGTCTGGCCATCTATGCGCTGTCGCAATTCAGCACCGAGAGCGCCAACCAGGTGATAGAGGCTGAGGCGCGTGTCAATGCAATGGAAATCGACATTGACCGCGAGCTGTCTTCCATCATTGCCCGCCGACAGCCTACTGCCCGCGATTTGCGCCTGCTGATCGCGATTTCAAAGACCACGGCGAACCTGGAGCGTGCCGGCGATGAAGCCGAAAAAATCGCGCGCATGGTCAATTCGATCATTGACAGCGGTTCGGCACGCGTCCTGCCGTCGTCAGATCTTCGCGTTGCCGCAGAACTGGCTTCCGGCTTGCTGCGCAAGGCGCTGGACGCCTTCGCCCGGCTTGATACCGCTGCGGCGGTATCCATCCTCAAGGAGGACGACCTGATTGACCAGGAGTTTGACGGTTTTGTGCGCAAGCTGATCACCTACATGATGGAAGATCCGCGCACCATTTCGGCCAGCCTGGATTTGCTGTTTGTCGCCAAGGCCATCGAACGTGTGGGCGACCACGCCAAGAATATCGCCGAGTTCATCATCTATATCGTCAAAGGCGCGGATGTCAGGCATACCTCCATGGACCAGATCGAGTCCGCCGTCAAGTAAGGCCGCATGAAACACCAAGCCCGCATACTGATTGTTGAAGACGAGCCAGCGATTGCCGAACTGATTGCGGTCAACTTGAGGCATGGCGGTTTTGAACCTGTTGTCGTGCAGGACAGTGTGGCGGCCCAGCGCGAACTCGACGCCGTGCTGCCCGATGCCATCCTGCTCGACTGGATGCTGCCAGGGCAGAGCGGCCTGGCGCTGGCGCGCCATTGGCGCAAGCAGGTACGCACCAAGGCCATTCCCATCCTGATGCTGACCGCCCGCGGCGATGAGCCTGACAAGGTTGCGGGCCTGGATGCCGGTGCCGACGACTACATCACCAAGCCGTTTTCGACGCAGGAGCTGCTCGCCCGTATTCGCGCAGTGCTGCGCCGCCGTGCACCCGAGTCGGTGAACGACAGCGTGACGGTGGGGGCGCTGGTGCTGGATGCAGGCACCCATCGTATTTCGTTCCAGAACCAGGAACTGAAGTTGGGCCCCACGGAGTTCAAGTTGCTGCATTACCTGATGAAGCATGCGGAGCGTGTGCACAGCCGCAGTACCTTGCTGGACAAGGTGTGGGGTGACCATGTGTTCATTGAAGAGCGTACGGTGGATGTTCACGTGAAGCGCCTGCGGGAAGCGCTGGGCGCTGCCGGTGCGATGGTCGAAACCGTTCGCGGGGCGGGCTACCGTCTGACAGCGGCGGCGAGCGCCAGTCGGGTCGCTGCTGCGGCACAATCCGGCACATGATCAACCGCTGGATTGCTTTTGCCGCCTGCATGTTGGCCGGTGGAGCCCTGGGTTGGTGGACTGCAGCGAAGGGTGGACTCGCGTGGAGTCTGGGTGGGGGCCTCGCACTGGGCGCTTTGGTCTGGTTGATGATCGACAGCCTCTACATGGGGCGACTTCTCCGGTGGCTGCGTACCGAACAGGGCAGGGATGTGCCGGCAGTGATGAATGGCCAGGAGCTACCCCGCTTGCCCGGTGTCTGGGGGGAGGTGGTTGACCGGACCCGCCGGCTGCTCAAGAACCGCGATCAGCAGTTGCAGGAAAGCCAGGCGCGCCTGGACGAGTTTCTGGCGGCCATGCAGGCTTCCCCGAGCGGGGTGGTGTTGCTGGATGCGCAGGGACGCATCGAGTGGTGCAACCAGATGGCAACCCAGCATTTCGGTTTCGACGCGCAGCGCGACGTGATGCAGCATATTGCCAACCTGGTTCGCGAGCCTGCCTTCAAGGCCTACCTGGCCTCGGGCAATTATTCGCATGACGTGGTGATTCCTGGCAGCCTGAGTACACCGGCGCGACCCGTGAAATTGTCGGTACATGTGCACGCTTACGGCAAAGACCGCAAGTTGCTGCTGTCGCGGGACATCACCGCCGTCGAGCTGGCGGAAGCCATGCGCCGGGATTTCGTGGCCAATGTGTCGCATGAGATCCGCACGCCGCTGACGGTGTTGTCCGGCTTCATCGAAACCCTGCAAACCCTGCCGCTGGAGGAGCCGGAGCGCGCCCGTTACCTGGCGCTGATGGCGCAGCAATCCCAGCGCATGCAAACGCTGGTGAGTGACTTGCTGACCCTGTCGCGCCTGGAAGGAAGCCCGTTCCCCGGCGCCAATGACTGGATCACCACCGGTGCACTGCTGGCCCAGTGCGAGCAGGAGGCCAGGGCGCTGTCGGCCGTGATTACGCCGCAGGGGCATCAGCTGGAGTTTGACCCGGGGCCGGCCTGTGAGATCGCGGGCGTGCAGACGGAGCTTTACAGCGCCATGTCCAACCTGGTGACCAATGCCGTGCGCTACACRCCGGAGACRGGCCTGGTCAGCGTCAGCTGGACGCTGCTCAAGGATGGGCGTGGCCAGTTTCAGGTCAGGGACACCGGGCCGGGTATTGAGCCCGAACACGTGCCGCGTCTGACCGAGCGCTTTTACCGCATTGACCGCAGTCGTTCGCGTGAAACCGGCGGAACGGGCTTGGGTCTGGCCATCGTGAAGCATGTAGTCCAGCGCCACGGCGCTGAACTGCATATCGAGAGCCAGCCGGGGCACGGTTCGCGTTTTTCAATCATTTTTCCGGCGGCACGCATACGCCGGGCTCACACTGCCTGAATTTTCTGAAGGCTTGCCCGCTGGCTCTGCCGGACGGCGTGCCACAGCAAACCCAGGAGGCAGGTGGCTACCAGTCCGATGGCGATGGTGCTGGCAGCCCAAAAACTGCCGGCCGATTGCGTGGCGGTCCGGCCTGCAACACCTTCATAGGCGAGCTGGTAACCGCCAAACAGACCCAGCCCCCACAGCAAAACTCCATACAGCATCAGCGGCGTGAGCGTGATGCGGTAGCAACGCAGCAAAAATGCGCACAGCGCCTGGGTTGCATCGGCCACATGATAAAAAGCCACCCATACCAGCAGGGATGATGCGAGGGAAATGATCGCCGGGTTGCCCGAATACCAGCCTGCCAGTAACTTCCCTGCTACCGAAATAGTAGCGGCCAGCGCGAGGGCCGCCAGGCCTGTGAGTTTCAGGCCCAGAACAACTACCCGCGTGGCGTAGTCAGGCCGTCCGGCACCCAACCAGAACGACACGCGCGCACTGCAGGCAATGGCCATGGACAGCGGCATCATGTAAAGCACGGCCGCCACACTGGCCGCGATCTGGTGGCTTGCCGAGGCCGTGGTTCCCAATCGCGCGATGAACAGCGCCATCAAGGTAAAGGAGGTCACCTCCACCAGATAGGCCAGTCCACCCGGAATACCGAGCCGGGCAAAGCCGCGAATCTGCGGCCAGTCGGGCCGCTCCATGCGTCGCCAGAGGCAAAACGGCTTGTACAGCGCTTGCGAGCGCAGCATCACCAGCGCCAGTACCAGCAACAGGTAGTTGACGGTCAGCGTGGCCCAGGCACAGCCGGCGGCACCCATGGGCGCGACGCCGCCACCGCCGGCCACCAGCCAGACTGAGAGCGGGATTTTGACCGCCAGGGCACCGACCTGAAGCCAGGTGACCAGGAGCGGTTTGCCCAGCGACTGGTTGAAGGTGCTGTAAACCCGGAACAACAGCGAGGGAAGAAAGCCGAAGGCCAGAATGGCGAGATAGTGCTGCACTTCATCCTGCATGAGTTCGGGCACCTGCGCCCAGCGCAGCAGCGGGCCGGGAAACAGCAGCGCAGCCATGCCGACGGCAGTGATCAAGCTGCACAGGTAAAGACTTTGCCGCAAGGATCTGCCGACAGCTTCGTATTCGCGGGCGCCCCGCATCTCGGCCCAGATGGGCAGCAGGGCCTGGACAATGCCAATCAGCCCGACGTAAACACTGATGTAAATGGCCGACCCTACCGACAGCGCTGCCAGGGCCTCGTCGCTGTAGCGCCCGGCGATCACGGTGTCTGCCACGCCAAAGGCCATCACGGCCAGCTGGCCCACCAGCACGGTTCCCGCGTGCTGGCTGATGATTTTGAGTTCGCTCAAGGGTGGGTAGGCGAGCTGGCTGGCTTGGCCGCCCGGGCCTGTGTATCTGTGCTGACCCGTTTGAACACCAGGACATTTTCGTTTTTGTCCGTTGGTCTGCGTACGGTGGCCAGGAACGCCCAGTCCGGCATATTCACGGTGCTGCTGAGGGTCGACTGGGCATCGACATCCACGACGAGGTACGGACAGCTCGCATGAGGCGTCGCCTGGCGCAGCTCCAGCTGGCCGTGGTACTGCAGCCCGGCAGCCTGGGCGCTGTCCACCCCATAGATCTCGATGCAGGCTTTTTTGTCAACCAGGCTGGCGATCTGCCGCGACATCGGTGCATAGCTGCGCGCATAGTCGAGCAAGGGCATCCAGAGTGTCATCAGCAGCAACCAGCAGAGGGTGGCGCCGCCGGCAGGCAGGACCATCGACTTCCAGATGGCTGCGCGCTGTGCACCGGCCCGCCATTTGACGAGCCAGGTCCACGCCAGCGTGGCTGCCACTGCTGCCAAAAAAGCAAACCACGAAAAGCTGGGTTCGAATCCCGGCGCCAGCTTGGCCACATTGGCCGCGGGTTGCCGCGGCACGCCGGTTTGCATGGCAATCCAGACCACCCAGATGATGGTGGCGCAGCCCGTGAAAAAAAGCAGCGTGAACCAGTCAATCAGCGAGGCCCAGCTACGCTTGAGCGTTGGCAGGGAAAATGCCGCCAGTGCCGCCAGCGGCGGCAGGCTCAGCAGCAGACTGCGGTCGGAGGCTGTGGTGGTCAGCGTGGCGGCCACAGCCATGCCCGCGAACCACAGGGGAAGGGCCACGTGGCGGCTCGCCAGCTGTCTGCGCCAGCGCCACAGTGTCCACAGCGCCAGCGGCCATGTCGGCCAGGTGAACCACAGCAGCAGACGACCCAGCCGGCGCCAGTCTCTCCAGGCCGGTTGATCACTGGCGCCGGGCAGCTGAATTCGCCAGCGCCAGAGGTCCAGCTTGTACGCCAGCAGTGCGGCCAGCAGCGTGGCGCCGGCAATCAGCAGCACCCAATGCCAGGACTGCCGCCTGCTGTCAGCGTCGGCTTGGCTGCCCTGGCTGTCCTGGTTGTAGCCCCAGCGAAGATGAGTCCCCTCGACCAGCACGCCACCTACGCCCAGCAGCAGGGCCAGTGTAGGGGCGCCGCTCAGGGTAAGTCCTGCAAGACCGATCAACAGGCCCAGTGCAGGGCCCCGAATTTTGGTCGCCCGGCGGTACGGGCTGGCAGACATTGCGTAAAACACCAGGGCCGTAAAGCCCAGCTGCGCCAGCGCGGGGGTCGTCTCGTGAGACAACTGTGCCAGGCCCAGGCTGGCAATCAGCGCCAGCAAACCGGCGTCTGCAATGGCGCGGGCGTAGTCCACCGGGCCGGCTTCTCCGCCGAAGGCAAAGGCTACCGGCTGCGCTTGCGGGCTGCGGGCCAGGTAGTAGATGGCGTACCAGGTGGTGAGCAGCGTCAGGACCAGCAGCAGGCCGAACGGAATGCGCACGGCAAGGGCCGGGTCCAGAAAAGGCAGGCATTTGATCGCGAGGGCGCCCAGCCAATAGGGCACAAGTGCTTCAAAATCGGTGACCTGTCCGAGCAGCTGAGGCTGCAGCCAGTTGGCCGCGCTGGACGTCAACTCCCGCATGACGCCGAAGGCGGCGATGTCCTCGTATTTCCACGGACCGCGGCCAAAAAATCCCGGCAGCACGTAGGCCGCGCAAAACAGCAACAGCGCCAGCCGCGGCAGGCGGCGCACGGCAGACTGGGCAATGATGGCGGGCGAAGGTTTGTTCAAAACGGTTTGGTGCTCAGGAAAGATGTCTGCAGGGGGGCCGGATAGCGATTTTCATGGCAAGTAAGGGCAGTTTTAGCCGAAAAAAAAGCAGCCTGAAATTCAGGCTGCTTCTTGCAGGCTGGCGAAAGAATGTTTCGCAGCTTACTCGGCAGCTGGTGGCGTTGCCTCTTTGGCAGCGGTTTTGCCGAAGCGGTTGCGGAATTTCTCAACGCGACCACCCATGTTGTCCACGGATTTTTGGGTACCGGTGTAGAAGGGGTGCGATTCGCTGGACGTATCGAGCTTGTACAGGGGCAGTTCGCGGCCGTCTTCCATCTTCACCATTTCTTTGGTGTTTACGCAGGAGCGGGTCACAAACTTGAAGTTGTTGGACAGGTCCAGGAAACAAACTTCGCGGTAGTTGGGGTGAATGCCTTCTTTCATGATCTTTCCTTATTCGTTGCGGGAGCCACTCAAGCCATTCCTGGGCACTTTCCGCTAAGCCTAATATTATGGCATGAAATCAACCACTTACAGCGGTTTTGGCCTCATGAGGGGTGATTTTGTGGCGAAAGCAGCTCCGGGGGCTTCGAAGGGCTTGGATTTAACCCAGCCGGGGCCGCGGAACCGGCGTGGCCGGGCCGCAGGCGCAGCGGCCCCCTCGGGGGGCAGGAAGCTACACGAAGTGAGCGACCGTGGGGGCCATAGTTGGCGAGTCGGCTTTAGCCGCCTCGCCGCATCATGTCAAAGAATTCGTGGTTGTTTTTCGTCGCTTTCATGTTCTTCAGCATGAGCTCCATGGACTCGATTTCATCCATGTTGTACATGAATTGACGCAAAATGCGCGACTTTTGGAGAATTTCGGGCGCCAGCAACAGCTCCTCCTTGCGGGTACCGCTGCGGTTGAGGTGGATGGCCGGGAACACGCGTTTTTCGTACAAACGACGATCCAGGTGAATCTCGCAGTTGCCGGTGCCCTTGAATTCCTCAAAGATCACCTCGTCCATGCGGCTGCCGGTATCGACCAGCGCCGTGCCGATGATGGTCAGGCTGCCGCCTTCTTCGATTTTGCGGGCTGCACCAAAGAAACGCTTGGGGCGCTGCAGTGCATTGGCGTCGACACCGCCGGTCAACACCTTGCCCGATGAGGGCAGCACATTGTTGTAGGCACGGGCGAGGCGGGTGATGGAGTCCAGCAGGATGACCACGTCCTTGCCGAGCTCGACCAGGCGCTTGGCGCGCTCGATCACCATTTCGGCCACATGCACGTGGCGCGCCGCGGGTTCGTCGAAGGTGGAAGAAATCACTTCGCCGCGCACGCTGCGCTGCATCTCGGTGACCTCTTCAGGACGCTCATCCACCAGCAACACCATCATCACCGCTTCGGGGTAATTGGCGGTGATGGCGTGGGCGATGTTCTGCATCATCACCGTCTTGCCGGATTTGGGCGGCGCCACCAGCAGGGCGCGCTGCCCTTTGCCGATGGGGGCAATGATGTCGATGATGCGGCTGGTCAGGTTTTCTTCGGCCTTGATGTCGCGCTCGAGCTTGAACTGCTCGCGTGGGAACAGCGGCGTCAGGTTCTCGAACATGACCTTGTGCTTGTTGTCTTCCGGCGCACCGTCGTTGACTTTGTCGAGCTTGTTCAGTGCAAAGTAGCGCTCGCCGTCTTTGGGGGTGCGCACTTCGCCTTCGATCATGTCGCCGGTGTGCAGGTTGAAGCGGCGGATCTGGCTTGGGCTGATGTAGATGTCGTCGGTGCTGGCGGTGTAGCTCGAGTCGGGCGCACGCAGAAAGCCAAAACCGTCTGGCAGCACTTCCAGCACGCCATCGGCGACGATGGTTTCGCCGGTTTTTGCCCGCTTCTTGATGATGGCAAACATCAGCTCCTGCTTGCGCATGCGGCCAACGTTTTCGATCTCCAGGGCTTCGGCCTGCTTGAGGACTTCAGACACGTGCAGTGCCTTGAGTTCGTTTAAGTGCATGGAATTACTCCTTGCGGAGTTCATTTAAAAAACGGGGGAGGTTTGAAAAGAAGCCGCAGAGGAGAAAGGCTTACAAACCGGGAACTCGAACCAGCCGGTAACAACCGTCTGGCGAATAAAGCGCATTATGACAGGAAAATCAGGATGTAAATCGGGGGTATCGAGGCGTCCCCGGCAGGCGCCCGGGGCGCGGGCTCAAAGGGACAGGGGATTTGCGCTGGGCAAGAAACAAGCCAGTGCCGGATCAGGAAACCGGGGCAGGCCCGGTTTCCTGATGGCAATGCGAAATGTTCAGGCCAGTTGCTGGTCGATGAACGCGGTCAACTGGGCCTTGCTCATGGCGCCAACTTTGGTGGCCGCCAGCTGGCCATCCTTGAACAGCATCAGCGTGGGAATGCCGCGAATGCCGAACTTGGCGGGAATGTCGCGGTTTTCATCGACATTCATTTTGGCGATCTGCAACTTGCCGTCATAGCCGGTGGCCACTTCGTCAAGAATGGGGGCAATCATCTTGCAGGGACCGCACCACTCGGCCCAATAGTCCACCAGGACGGGCGTCGAGGATTTCAGCACGTCGGCTTCAAAAGTGGCATCGGTGGTATGTTTGATCAATTCGCTCGCCATGACGGCTCCTTTGGTCTAGTTACGAGATACGGCTAAAGTTGCAGTCATTGTGTCAGAAAGCAAGTAACCGGGTCGCTTATGCAGCCGCTATGGCCCCGATAGCCGTCCTCTGAAACATGCCCTGCGTATCGCTCGCCGTCCGTTTTTCCTGTTTCCGAGTTCCCTGATCAATCCATGCCGCCAGAGACCCCAAAGACCGCTGATATCGCCGGGAACGCCGTGACTTCCCCGGATGTGCTCTGCTGGCAGCGCGTCATGGCGCAACTGGCCGCGACGCTGAAAGCGCGCAATGTGCATCCCGCCGAGGCTGTGGTGCTGCTGCCTTACGTGCAGTTGATACAACAGGCGCGGCAGGCCTGGGCAGCCGCCGCAGGCGAGACTTTTTTTGTGCCACGGTTTGAGACCACCATGAACTGGGCCAGCAGCCTGGGTGGCACGCTGGGGCTTTTCACGCCATCGGGCGACGATTTGCGCATGGATGTGGCGGTAGACATGCTGACTGCCGCCTCGCTGCTGGAGCGGGCCGGTTTGGGGGCGCAACAGGACGCACTCGCCGGGCGACTCGTCGACGCCGCATGGAGCCTGGCGCGGGTGGCGGCGGCCGTGTTGCCCGCGGAGCGCCAGGCCTGGAGCCAACGCCTGGCCGTCTCGCTGCAGGCTGGCCAGGATTCCCCGGTGCTGGCGCTGGAAGCAGCTGTGGGACAGATTGCGCTGGCTTGGGCGGCGACCTCGGCCTACGCATCCGATCGCCTGTTCCAGGCCCGGCCGGCGCTGTTTGCAGTACTCGAGGGCTTTCAGGCCGAACCGCTGACTGACGCACTGAAGGCGCATTTTGGAGAGCGGGCTGTCTCCATTGCGCTCTGCCTGCCGGAGGACCTGCTGGCCAGGGGCGAATTCCCCTTGCCGTCGCTACACGCCGCGACGGACGCCGAAGACGAGGCCTGGCGGGCCGCTGCCTGTGTGCTGACGCACCTGGCCGAGGGGCGCAGTCCCGTCGCGCTGATTGCTCAGGACCGGCTCCTCACGCGCCGGGTTGGCGCCATGCTGGCCGAGCGCGGCATCGCGATGCGCGACGAAACGGGCTGGAAGCTGTCCACCACGCGTGCTGCGGCCAGCCTGATGGGCCTGCTGCGCGCCATGCCCTGGGACGCTTCCACCGATGCGGTGCTGGACTGGCTGAAGAACGCGCCCGCATTCAGCCCAGGCGAGGTAACTGCAACGGAAATCGAACTGCGCAAGGCCGGCCTGCGCGCCTGGCGCGATTTGCCCGCCACGCCGCAGCCGGCTTTCGCCGCCATCCAGCAGCTCGCCCCACGGGTGGATGGGCTGCGCAAGGCCTTGGCCCGCGCCCGTCCGCTGGCCGTGTGGCTGCGCGACCTGCGCGCCGCCCTGCAGTCAGCGGGGCAGTGGGAGGCACTGGCGCTCGATGAGGCCGGCCAGACGGTCCTCGACGTGCTCCGTCTGCACGAAGGCGCCGAGGCGGAGTTCGACAGCGCACCCACGATGACGCTGGCTGTCTTCACCAGCTGGGTTAACCAGGCGCTGGAGGGTGGCAAGTTTTCCCCCGAGCATCCACAGGGCGAGCAGGTGGTGATCCTGCCGCTGGCGCAGCTCCTGGGGCGGCCCATGCAGGCAGTCGTGTTGCCGGGCTGCGATGAAATCCGCCTGCCGGTTTCGCCCGAGCCTGCGGGTCTCTGGACACCCGGACAGCGCGAAGTGCTCGGCCTACCCTCGCGTGAAACCCTGGCCGGGGCAGCCCGCCAGGCTTGGCACTATGCCTTGCAGCTGCCGCATGTGGATTTGCTCTGGCGCACCAGCGAGGGCGGTGAGCACCTGATTCCCAGTGGGTTTGTGCAGGAACTGCTGCTCGCCCAAGTCGGGCATGGTGCCGGGCATGGCGAAAGCCCGGCCCTGGCGAGCGACGCCCGCCGTTTGCGCGCCATCGCCGTGCGACCCACGCCGCATCCCATGCCCACGGGCGAGGCCCTGCCGGTGACCCGGCTGTCGGCCAGCGCCTATGAAGACTTGCGCCGCTGCCCCTACCGTTTCTTTGCGCTGCGCCAGCTCAGGTTGCAGGAGCCCGAGGAACTGGAGGGCGAACTGGGCAAGCGCGACTTCGGCAATTGGCTGCACAGCTTGCTGCACCACTTTCATGAAGCACTGAAAGCGGCCCCAGCCCAGGATTTACCTGCGCGGGTAGCCATGATCAATGCAGCGGCAGAGCGGGCCACGCAGGAGCTGGCCCTGAGCGACAGCGAGTTCCTGCCGTTCGCCGCGATCTGGCCGCGCGTGCGCGAGGGCTACCTGGCCTGGCTCACCGATCACGAGGCGGTGGGCGCCCGTTTTGAGGAGGCGGAAGCCGAGCGTGAAATGCCCCTGGGCAAGCTGCAGTTGATCGGCAAGCTGGACCGCATCGACCGCCAGGCCGATGGCCACACGCTGCTGATTGACTACAAGACCGAGCCGCGCACAGTGACGGCCGAGCGCATCAAGGACGGGCAGGAAGACACCCAGCTGGCGTTTTATGCCGCGCTGATGGATGACGACACGCTGGCGGCCGCTTATGTCAACCTCGGCGAGAAAGAGGCCACCCGCACCTACGGGCAACCGGAGATCGTGGGCCTGCGCGACGCGCTGATTGACAGCATTCTGACCGACATGGGCCGCATTGCGCGCGGCGCTCCGCTGCCTGCATTGGGCGAGGGCAAGGCCTGCGAATACTGTGCGGCGCGGGGCCTGTGCCGCAAGGATTTCTGGAATGAGTAGAGCCCCCACGCTTGTCACTTCGTGTACTACGCGAGGCCTTGCAGGCCGCGGCTCGCGAGACGCTTCGCCTCTGTCGCCCGTCCAAAGCTGCGCAGGCAGCTTTGGAGCCGCGGGCTCCAGCCCCTCGGAGGCCGCTGCGCCTGCGGCCCGGCAAAGCCGGTTCCGCGGCCCCTGTTGGTATGGGATGCCTGCGGCTCGGCCCTGCGACGGGCTCAGGGCAGGCCAAGGCCGGTTCCGCTGTCCCTGCTGGGATGGGATGCCTGCGCCCGTCAGGAGGTTCGGGCGATGAAGGTCGTCCATCATGCCGCCTACGAGTGCAACGGCGAGCCGATTTCCGCTGACGCGTTCTACGCCATTGCTTGCGACCCGCGCCGCAGTGTCGCGGTCGAGGCGTGCGCCGGCGCCGGTAAAACCTGGATGCTGGTGTCGCGCATCGTGCGCGCTCTGCTGGACGGTGCAGGGAGCGATCCCGATGCGCAAGTTCGGCCCCACGAAATACTCGCCATCACCTTCACCAAAAAGGCCGCTGGTGAAATGCGTGAACGGCTGGACGACTGGCTCAAGGTTTTTACCCACGCCGACGATGCCATGCTGCAGCGCGAGCTGGAAATACGCGGTGTCCGGTTTGGAGATGCAAACGAAAAAGGCCTGAAAGCTGCGCTTGAAATGCGCAAGCGGCTGTCAAATTTATACCGTTCCATCCTGACCAGTGGGCGTTCGGTGCAGATCCGCACCTTCCACAGCTGGTTTGCCGCCTTGCTGCGCAGCGCGCCCGTGGCCGTGATGCAAAGGCTGGGCCTGCCGGTCAATTACGAACTGCTGGAGGACGATGCCCCGGCACGCGCGCTGGTGTGGCGGCGGTTTTACGCCGCGGTGGCGGCCCATGATTCGCTGAAGGCGGACTTTGAGGCGGTGGTGCTGACACATGGCCGTTTCCAGACCGACAAGGCCCTGCAGACCGCACTCGACAAGCGCACCGAATTCACGCTGGCCGACGAGCAGGGCGTGATCGATGCCTCGGTGCTGCCTTTTGGCGTGCAGTACCCTGACTTCGCCGGGCTGGATGCGCCCGGGGAATGGCTGGTCCATCCCATGCGCCGCCAGACTCTGCTGGAAGCGGCGAAGGCGCTGGGCCGGGCCAGTGCCCCCACCTTCTCGGCCAAGGGCGTGGAGCTGATGCAGGCCCTGTCGGCGGAGGATATGGATATGTCCGCCGTTTTCGGTGCGCTGCTGACCGAGAAGGGAAGTCCGCGCAAGTTCGGCGTGAAAATCGCCGGCATCGACATCGTGCGGCAGGCGCAGGACCTGGCGCTGCGCGCGATGGCGGCCTGCCAGCAGCATGAGGCCTGGATGCACCAGCAACGCATGGTCCGCCTGACCCGTGCCCTGATCGCGCAGTTCACCGGCCTCAAGCGCGAGCGCGGCTGGGTCGACATGAACGACGTTGAGCGCGCGGCGCTCGTCATGCTGGGCGACCCGGTCCTGTCGGGCTGGGTGCAGGAGCGGCTGGATGCGCGCATCAAGCATTTGATGATCGATGAGTTCCAGGACACCAATCCGCTCCAGTGGCAGTCGCTGTATTCCTGGCTGATCGGTTATTCCGGCGCCGGGTCGGCGCCCAGCGTGTTTCTGGTGGGCGACCCCAAGCAAAGCATTTACCGTTTTCGGCGCGCCGAACCACAGGTGTTCCGCGCTGCGCAGGCCTTTGTGGTTGAGGGCCTCGGCGGCGACCTGCTGAGCTGCGACCACACCCGCCGCAATGCCGAAGGGGTGATTGACATGGTGAACGCCGCCATGGTCACGGCTCGCGAGGCTGACGGGTATGAGGGCTTTCGCGAGCACACCACGGCGTCCGGACAGGCCGGTGCGACGGGACGCCTGCCGCCAGTACCGAGGCAGCCGAGGCAGAAAGACACGGGTGAAGCAGCTCCGGATGGTCTGGATTCGGGCTGGCGCGACAGCCTGACCACGCCGCGCGAGTTGCCCGAGGAAACCCTGCGCACGCGCGAGGCGCGGCAGGCCGCCGCATGGATCTCCGGGCAGTTGGCCAGCGGGCTCAAGCCGTCCGGCATCATGGTGCTGTCGCGCAAGCGCGCCGGTCTGCTGCCCTTGCAGGATGAGTTGCGCGCGCTGCACATTCCAGCGCAGATTGGTGAAAAAACCGACCTCATCGACTGCTGCGAGGTGCTGGACATTGTGGCGCTGCTGGATGCGCTGGTGTCGCCGCAGCACGACTTGTCGCTGGCGCGTGCACTGCGCTCGCCGCTGTTTGGCGTGGCCGATACCAGCCTGGTGCAGCTTGCCCTGCTGCAGCGTGAGCTGCGGGTTTCGTGGTACCAGGTGCTGCAAAAAACAGAGCTGCTCACCGGCGAGTTACAAGGGCTGGGCGCAATTTTTATTCGATGGAAGGGCTGGCTGGACCAGCTGCCGCCGCATGACGCGCTACAAGGCATTTACGACGACGGCGATGTGCTGGCGCGTTTTGCGGCTGCCGCACCGGCCGCCCAGCGCAGCACCGTGCTGGCCAACCTGCGCGCGCTGCTGGGTGTGGCGCTGGACCGCGACGGCGGGCGCTATGCCACGCCCTATGCCTTTGTGCGGGCGCTGAAGGCGGGCGGCACGCTGGCCCCTGCAGCCGTCAGCAGCGATGCCGTCCGGCTGTTGACCATTCACGGCGCGAAGGGACTGGAGGCCGATGCCGTGCTGCTGCTGGATACCGACACGGTGGAGCGCAATGCCGACAGCATGGGCGTGCTGGTCGACTGGCCCGGCGAAGCTGCCGCGCCGCATAAATTCGTGTTTTTGGTCAGTGAAAGCCGGCCGCCGGCCTGCGCGGAAGAGCTGCTGGCCGCAGAACTATTGGCGCGCAAGCGTGAAGAGCTCAATGCACTGTATGTGGCCCTGACCCGGGCGCGCCACACGCTGGTGATCTCGTCAATTGAACCGCACCGCGAGACCAGCGAAAGCTGGTGGCAGCGCCTGCGCGGGCTGGTCAGCGAGTTGCCGGCGCCGGTGGCTGAGTCTGTGGTTGAATCCGCTGGCGCTGTGGATAGCCGCGTTTTCTACCTGCCCGAGCTGCCCGTCTTGCCCGACACGGCGACCCCCAGGGCCCTGGCGGCGTTGCCTGGGCAAGAGGACAGCGCCGTTGCCCGTGTCGGCAAGGCCATGCACCGCATGCTGGAATGGGGCGCGCCGTTTTCCGCTCAGCAGGTGGCGGCTGTCACGCGTGAATTTCACCTCAGCCCGGCGCAGGCCGGGCGGGCAGCCGAGCTGGCGCGGCGCATTGTGACGGGTGAGGGCGCCTGGGCCTGGAACCCCGAGGTGGTGGCTTGGCAGGGCAACGAGGTTGATCTGGTCTACCAGGGCCAGCCCCTGCGGCTGGACCGTCTGGTGCAGCGCAAGGACGCCGGCCACGAGGGCCATTGGTGGGTGCTGGACTACAAGTCGGCCGGCGCGCCACAACTGCAGCCGACCTTGCTGGCACAGATGCAGGCCTACCGCGCGGCGGTGCAGCAGATTTACCCGGCGGCCATGGTGAAGGCCGCTTTCCTGACGGGATCGGGAACGGTGGTGGAACTTTCCTGACCGGGCTGGTGCATTGCGCGGAGCGATGCGCGGCCAGCCTGCAATAATTGAACCAATGGTCAGGCAATGGCCAGGCTGGCGGCGTACCGCCCCTGGCCGGAGTTACACACCTTTTTGCGCTGTTGTCCTTGATTTACGGGCTTCCAGATCAAGAGCAGAGAGCGGAGTAAAACCGTGACAGCTTGTGCCGCACGAAATGGCCCCGGTTCGCTGCGGCTGCGGCCACTATTTGACCTTGACGCTCAACAATGCCCCCCGGGCAGACGGAAATTACTTGAACCACTTGATGCCTACTGATAAATCGCTGCAGTCCCCGCAGCACACACCGCATCAGGGCCCGTTGCGGGTTGCCGTCATTGGTGGCGGCCCCGCGGGCCTGATGGCTGCAGAAGTGCTGGCTGGCGCCGGCGCTGCAGTGTCGGTCACGGTCTATGACGCCATGCCTTCGGTCGGTCGCAAGTTCCTGCTGGCCGGCAAGGGTGGCCTCAACCTCACGCATTCTGAAGAGCCGCCGGCCTTCCTGGGCCGATACGGCGAGCGCAGCGGCCAGCTGCAGCCCTTGCTGGCCGCTTTTGGTCCGACCCAGCTGCGCGCCTGGGCCGAAACACTGGGTGTGGAAACCTTTGTCGGCAGTTCAGGCCGCGTGTTTCCCAAGGACATGAAGGCCGCGCCGTTGCTGCGCGCCTGGTTGCACCGCCTGCGCAGTGCGGGCGTGAAATTTTCCATGCGGCACCGCTGGCTGGGCTGGGCCGATGACGGCGACCTGGACGGCGCCCTGAAATTTTCAACACCCGCCGGTGAGGTGCTGGTACAGGCGGACGCCGTGGTGCTGGCACTGGGCGGCGCCAGCTGGGCGCGCCTGGGATCGGACGGTGCGTGGGTGCCGCTGCTGGCCGAGCGCGGCGTAGCGCTTGCACCGCTGAAGCCTTCGAACTGTGGCTTTGACGTGGTCGCACGGCCGGCCGGCGAGGCGGAGCCGGTCATGACGGGGCCTGTCGAGAGCCGCCGTGAGTTTTTGAAGGAACTGATCGGCAGCGCACCGCTGCCGCGAGTGGGCTGGACCGAACATTTCACCAGCCGCTTTGCCGGCCAGCCTTTCAAGTCGGTTGCCATCCACTTCACGGACTCACGCGGCCGCACTTTCCACCGCAAAGGGGAATTCGTGGCGACCGCCACAGGTGTCGAGGGCAGCCTCGTTTATGCCGTTTCAAGCCTGTTGCGTGATGAGATTGCGACGCACGCAAGTGCCACCTTCAAGCTCGATTTGCTGCCGGACAAATCACCCGAGCAGGTATTGGTTGAGGTGCGTCACCCGCGTGGCTCGCGCTCGCTGTCCAGCCACCTGAAAAGCCGCCTGAACCTCGACGGCATCAAGGCCGCCATCCTCCATGAACTGCTCGGCAAGGACGCCATCAACGACCCCGTCCAGCTTGCCCACGCCATCAAGGCATTGCCGGTGACGCTGCTCGCTCCCCGGCCGATCGACGAAGCCATCAGCAGCGCCGGTGGCGTGCCTTTTGAAGCAATGGACGCACAGCTGCAACTTCAGGCACCCAAAGGTATAGCCCAACCCGTATTTTGCGCCGGCGAAATGCTTGACTGGGAAGCGCCCACGGGCGGCTACCTGCTCACGGCCTGTTTTGCCAGCGGATATGTGGCCGGGCAGGGCGTCCTGCGTCATTTTGATCTCCAGCAGAAGGACGCTAGCAATCGCAATTGACCCATCGCTGTTGATCTGACCGCAGATTTGATAGCGGTTCAATTGCTTCAATTGCTTCAACTTCTTCAATTGCTTTTTGACTCTGGCATTGGACTGGCTGTTTGCCGCAGCGCTCATTGAGCGCCACGGTAGCAGAATCTGGATAAAGTCAGCCCCCTGTGAAGGAAGCACTTTCTGCTTCACAATCCCGGATATGCTTTCCAAGAGCAGCCCTTCATGAAGACCCGACCCCTCGCCGGCAGCCGCGTTGCAGAAATTTTGCTGGTTGAAGACAACGAGGACGATGTTTTTTTAACCCGCGAAGCGTTTGACTCGGCCAGTCTGCGCGTCAATCTGCATCATGTCGACGACGGCAAAAAATGCATGCAGTTTCTGCGCAAGCAAGGTCCTTATGCCAATGTTCCCACCCCTGACCTGATCCTGCTGGACATGCACATGCCGATAATGGATGGTCATGAAGTGCTGTCTGAAATCGTCAAGGACGAAAAACTTCGCCATCTGCCGGTGGTGGTGCTGACCACCTCTTACGAAGCCGCCGACATCCAGAAAATGTACAGTCTGCGCTGCAACTCCTACATTACCAAACCCGTCGATTTTGAGAGCTTTGTCAAAGTGATCGGCGAGTTGGCCGGTTACTGGCTGACCGTGGTGGTCATGCCCGAGGCCGATGGATTTCCTGAGAAAGACCTGCTGGCATGATTGTTCGTTTTTCCATTGACCCTGACGGGGCGGGACGTTTTGACTACCGCGTAAGCCATGAAGGCCAGGAGCTCTTCGGCGACGCAGGCCTGGCGAGTGCCGAGGAGTGCATCACCGCCGCCACCGAAGGACTGGGCCAGGATGCGGTGGCCGCCGAGGTCGCCTACTGCGGCATTGTCAGCGGCACTTACCCCCTGGCTTCGCTGGCGCTGATGTCGGCGCAGATCGCCGAACACGCGCTGAACACCACGGCGGCCATCGAAGAGCTTTTACGCTGATAGCGGCGCGACGTCTTGTCTTTGGGGCCGTCCGCCAGATGGTCGCCGGCGTTGGGCAAGGGGTTCAATCCATGGGTTGCACAGGCCGCGCAGCGCGCGTGAGGGAAGCCCTTCTATCTGTGCCATGTCTTTATCCGTAGTCATAGATTAAGAAAGTGACACAACGAAGTGATACAAAAGCCGAAGCGAGAGCCCCGATGGGCTTGGAAACCGCATGAATACACGGTTTTTGATGAATAAGGTGACGAGCCTTGACCCCGGCACTGACTCCACAGTTAGGGCTGCTTGGTTCCCCACCTGACCCGGTTGGCCGCTTTATCATGCGGGAAGGCCCGTCACCGGTTATTGTAAGGGAGTTGGGAATGACCTTGCTGCGGCGTTGCAAGCCGCGACACCTGTCAAACCATTTTTACCAGTCGTTTACCCATGGTCCAAGGGAGCTTGGCGTGTCGTGTTGAATAAAAAACTATCGCCCACACCGTCTCGCGGGGGCTGATGCCGGGCGCCCGCCGCCTCAGCAGTTTCAACCGCATAATCCCACGGCAATTTAGAATGGCTGAATGTCCTATCTAGTTCTTGCCCGCAAATACCGTCCCCGAAATTTCTCTGAAATGGTGGGTCAGTCGCATGTGGTGCAGGCACTTGGCAATGCGCTGAGCACACGGCGCTTGCACCACGCCTATCTCTTCACCGGCACGCGGGGCRTTGGCAAAACCACTGTGTCACGCATTCTCGCCAAGTCGCTCAATTGCACAGGACCTGACGGGCAGGGCGGCATTACCGCCGAGCCCTGCGGCGTTTGCCAGGCATGCATCGACATCGACAGCGGCCGCTTTGTCGACTACACCGAACTGGACGCGGCGTCCAACCGGGGGGTGGATGAAATTGCGCAGTTGCTGGAGCAGGCGGTTTACAAGCCGGTGGTCGGACGCTTCAAGGTCTTCATGATTGACGAGGTTCACATGCTCACGAACACGGCGTTCAACGCCATGCTCAAGACGCTTGAAGAACCCCCCGAGTACCTCAAATTTGTGCTCGCCACAACCGATCCGCAGAAGGTGCCGGCCACCGTGCTGTCGCGCTGCCTGCAGTTCAACCTGCGTCCCATGGCGCCTGAGACGGTGCTGGAGCACCTGGCCCAGGTGCTGGGCACCGAAAATGTGCCCGCCGAGCCCCAGGCCCTGCGCCTGCTGGCGCGTGCGGCCCGAGGCTCCATGCGCGATGCGCTCTCGCTGACTGATCAGGCCATTGCCTTTGGTTCTGGCCAATTGCTGGAAGCCAGTGTGCGCACCATGCTGGGCAGCGTGGACCGCAGCTATGTGTTTCGCCTGCTGGATGCGCTGGCGCGCGGCGACGGGAAGACGGTGGTGGAAACCTCCGAAGCCTTGCGGCTCAATGGCCTGAGCGCCGCTTCCACGCTCGAAGAGATGACCGCCGTGCTGCAGCGCATGGCGGTGCTGCAGGCTGTGCCGGACAGGGGGGCCGGCGATGATGCCGACCCCGAAATCGCCGAAACAGCCCGGCTGGCCCGCACCTTGCCAGCCGACGAAACACAGCTGCTGTACAGCCTGTGCCTGCATGGCCGCGGCGAGTTGGGCCTGGCGCCCGATGAGTATGCGGGTCTGACCATGGTGCTGTTGCGCTTGCTGGCGTTCAAGCCGTCGGCCGCTCCGGTGCCTGCCGCAGAGCCCAGGTCATCAGGCCCCTCGCCGGGGAGCGCCGCCGAGCCCGAAAAAAAGCCGCAACCTGAGCCGGCCGTTGCTGCCGCGCATGCGGTTCCTGAGCCGGCTGTGGCGGCGCCGATGTCCCGGGCGGTGCCTGACACGGTGGCAGAACGCTTTCCAAGCCAGGGACAAGGACGCAAAGAGGCTCCAGCTACAGTAAAATCTGAGCCTGTTGCTATCAATTCAGAAGCGTCTGTGGAGCCGCCTCGCGGGCCGACGACCGCACAGCGGATGCAGCCAACCGCACCCGCAGCCGTACCCCTGGCCATCACGCCGCTGGGCGATGTATGGAGCCAGACCGTGAACCAACTGGTGGTGGCCGAGGCGGTTGCCGCGCTGACACGCGAGCTGGCGCTGCAGTCAGAGCTGCGCAGCCGGGACGACGGCTCATGGATCTTGCGTGTGGAGCGGGAGTCATTGAACCAGACCGCAGCCCGCGAGAAATTGCAGGCTGCATTGCAACAGGCCCTCGACGACACGGCCATCAGGCTGACGGTGGAAATAGGCCCCGTGAGTGATACCCCGGCACGCCGCAACGCTGCGGCGGCGGCCGAGCGCCAGCGGGCTGCCGAAGAGATGATTCAGAACGACCCGTTTGTGCAGGACATGATTCGCGATTGGGGGGCCAGAATCGTTCCGGGCAGCATCAGGCCCCTTGCCCCCAAGCCGATATGATCGACACCCGTTGTAAAGCCGGAATTTAAAGGAAAGAACCATGTTCAACAAAGGACAACTCGCAGGCCTCATGAAACAGGCGCAGGCGATGCAGGACAACCTCAAAAAAGCGCAGGAAGAACTGGCTTTTGTCGAAGTGACGGCGGAAGCCGGCGCCGGCCTCGTCAAGGTCACCATGACCTGCAAGCACGACGTCAAGCGCATTGAGATTGACCCCAGTTTGCTGGCTGATGACAAAGACATGCTCGAAGACCTGGTGGCGGCTGCTTTCAACGCGGCAGTACGCAAGGCCGAAGAAGTCAGCCAGGAAAAAATGGGCAAGTTGACAGCCGGCATGCCGGGACTGCCTGGGGGCATGAAGTTTCCATTCTGATCGTCTCCGGTCTGGCTGAGGCTGCCGTTGCGGGCTTGTAGCCGGGTATTTGTGCGAACTCGACACCCACGGCGGACCCGCATTTCCAATGGCTGACTCCAACGCTCTCGAAGGCCTGACCCAGGCGCTGCGCAAGCTGCCGGGGGTGGGTGTCAAATCGGCTGCGCGCATGGCTTTTCATCTGCTGCAGCACGACAAGCCCGGCGCTTTGCAGATCGCGCGGGCCCTGGAGCATGCGGTGAGCAGCATCAGGCATTGCACCCTGTGCAACACCCTGACCGAGCAGGAGGTTTGTGCCACCTGCGCGAATCCGCAACGCGACCGGAGCAAGCTGTGTGTGGTGGAAACTCCGGCAGACCAGGCGGCACTGGAGCGGACGCTGGCCTACAGGGGCCTTTACTTCGTGCTCATGGGCAAGCTCAGTCCGCTGGATGGCATTGGACCGAACGACATCGGCCTGCAAAAACTGTTTGACCGTGTCGTGCCCCGGGACGAGCATGGCGAGCCGGTGCCGCCGGCCTCGCGTGAGGTGCAAGAGGTCATTCTGGCCACCAACTTCACCGCCGAGGGCGAGGCAACGGCGCACGTGATTGCCCAGGCGCTGAAAAGCCGCGGCGTACAGGTGACGCGCCTGGCCCGGGGTGTTCCCGTAGGCAGTGAACTGGAGTACGTGGATTTGGGCACGATTGCCCACGCGCTGGTGGACCGCCGATGACGGCGGCGATGGCGATAGATGCAACTGAAACAGTGGAGGGGCAGGCTGCTATCATTTTCATAGTCTGCGCGATGCATTGAATAAAAACAGGGCGAAAGCGAAAAAAACTAAGCCCAAAAAAACTGGACGAGGGATTCACCATGACGTTTGCACGTTTCACCATTGCCTATTGGTGTGTACTGATCGCTGCCTTGCTGCCCCTGGCCTGCGCCGGGCTTGCGAAGTACGGCATGATGACCACCCCCAAACGCCAGGGAGGCTTTGACAACAACAACCCGCGCGGCTGGCTGGCCCGACAGACTGATTGGCGCGGTCGGGCCAATGCAGCCCAGGCCAACACCTTCGAGGCGCTGCCTTTCTTCTTTGCCGCGGTCATCATTGCGCACCTGTTGCAGGCCGGGCAGACAAGCCTGGACATTCTGGCCTTGCTGTTCATCGTGCTGCGTATCGCCTACATCATGATGTACATCGCCGATTTGGCCCAAGCCCGCTCTGCAATCTGGGCCCTGGCGATGCTGGTCAACATCGGCATCCTCTTCTCCGGCTATCGATGAAACGAGGTGTCCGGCGCGCCTGAGCTGTTATGTCTGGCAAGGGCTAGTAACCACTGGTAACCGAGCGCCGCCCTTCGGTAAAAACCCGCACGGGATGACCCCGATGCGGGTTTTTTAACGCCCCGATATCCTTCTTTTTGACCAAAGAGAGGACTTCGCATGACCCGCCCACCCTTGATTTCGCGCCGGATCTTTGCCGGTGGCGCCGCGCTGGCCGCGGCTACGTTGTCATTGTCGGCCCTGCGTGCACAGCCCAAGCTTGAAAAAACAAAAATCTCGCTCGCCGTGGGCGGCAAGGCCGCGTTTTATTACCTCCCCCTGACAATCTCCGAGCAGCTTGGTTACTTCAAGGCCGAAGGTCTGGATATCGAGATCAGTGACTTCGCTGGCGGCGCGCGCGCGCTGCAGGCGGTGGTGGGTGGTTCGGCCGATGTCTGTTCGGGTGCCTTCGAGCACACCATCAACCTGCAGTCCAAGAACCAGATGTTCCGGGCTTTCGTGCTGCAGGGCAGGGCGCCGCAAATTGCGTTTGGCGTTTCTACCAAAAACCTCCCCAATTACAAATCGATTACCGACCTGAGGGGCAAGAAGATCGGTGTGTCGGCGCCCGGCTCGTCCACCAACATGATGGCCAATCTGGTGCTGTCGCGCGGCGGCCTCAAGGCCAGCGACGTGAGCTTTATCGGTGTGGGAACCGCTGCCGGGGCGCTCACTGCGCTGCGCTCCGGCCAGATTGATGCCATGAGCAACACCGACCCGGTCATGACCATGCTGGAGCAAAAGGGCGAGGTAAAAATCATTTCAGACACACGCACGCTCAAAGGGACGCTTGACGTATTCGGCGGGCCGATGCCGGCCGCATGCCTCTACGCGCCCGCGGACTTCATCCAGAAAAATCCGAATACCTGCCAGGCGATGGCCAATGCCATCGTCCACGGCCTGAAGTGGTTGCAGACGGCTGGTCCCGGCGACATCATCAAGACCGTGCCAGAAAGCTACCTGCTGGGTGACCGTGCGCTGTACCTCGCCTCATTCAACAAGGTGCGCGAGTCGATCGCGCTTGACGGCATCATTCCTGATGACGGTGCGCGTACGGCCCTGAGGGCGCTGGCCAGTTTTGACCCCAGCATCAAAGCCGACAGGATAGACCTGGCCAAAACCTACACCAATGAGTTCGCGCGCCGGGCTAAAGAGCGGTTCAAGGCTTAAGCAATACCCTGCAGGCTCCCGGTGCCGGCCTCTACTGGCCTCTGCCGGGCGGAAAGCATGGGGCAGGCTCGCGCCATGTCAGACATAGCTGACGCCTGCGCGCTTGAGTTGCACGACATCACCTGCACCTTCGTGTCGCAGAATGATGGCGGCCCGCGCTACACAGCTGTCAGCAACACCACACTGCGCTTCAAGGCGGGCGAGTTTGTCTCGGTGGTTGGTCCGACGGGTTGCGGCAAGTCCACGCTGCTCAATATGGGCGCGGGCCTGCTGCAACCTTCTTCGGGTGAAGTGAGGGTATTTAGCCAGCCGCTGCAAGGCATCAACACGCGTGCGGGCTACATGTTCCAGACGGACGCCCTGATGCCTTGGCGCAGCGCCATCGGCAATGTCATGATGGGCCTGCAATACCGCGGTGTGCCCGACAGCGAGGCACGCACACGGGCGCAGGCCTGGCTGGGACGGGTCGGCCTGGGCGAGTTCGGTGACTGCTATCCGCACCAGCTGGTGGGAAGTGGGGCGGTTCTGGCTCGGTAAAGGGGCCGCTGACCAACGCAGCCGGAAAGCGCTGATCCGAATGCGCTGAATTTTTCAGCAAACACCTGCTGTCTGCCGGTTTTCGAAGCTCATCCTGCCGTCCTACAGCGATGGCTCGCGCGGTTCAGTACAGTTGAGGGTAGGCCTCTCCGGGAATCGCCTTCGTACAAGACGGAGACAGTTCCAGAGCCCGCCCCAAGACTACAGGAGACACCATGAACGCCTCAATCAGCATCGGTCCGATCGTCTCCCTGACAGCCGGCATTCTGATTCTGCTCATTCCACGCCTTTTGAACTACATCGTGGCGATCTACCTGATCGTCATCGGGCTCATTGGCCTGTTTGGGGTGGGGACGCTTCGGCTTTAACCCCTCGCCGGGTTCCGTGCGCGGCAGCTTGACCGTCCTGAAGCACTGCGGCAGCATTTACCGCGCAGCATGGTTGCTTGCCGTCACCGCGGCTATCTTTGCGGTGGAGTGCTTTAGCAGGGTGACCAGTTCGGGGATCCGCTCCGGTGGAATCCGCGATGAGATCGCTGAGACGCTTAACGCCATATAGGGCCGCTGGTAGCTCGCCGGCACGGCCATCCCGACCGCTGTCACGCCTTCCATGACGGCATTCACCCCGACCGCGTAGCCCTTGTGGCGAGCCTCTTCGACGTGACGCTTCACGTCAGCGGGTGTCATTCTGCAAAAGTCCGCCAGACTGGCGCCGTGGGTATCAATCAATGCGTCGGATTCTTCCCGTGGCAGGCAAGCCAGAATGCCGAGTCCGGCCACGCTCGCGCCGAGCGGGCGTCTATCACCGAGTGCCACCACATTGGCCTTGATGGGGTAGGCCCCCTGGGCTCGCCATGCGCACACCACGTCGTCGTAACTCCGCAGCATCAGGTAGACCGTGTCATTGGTGCTGGCTGCCAGTTCTTCCGCGATGCTGCGCACCTGCGGAAATTGGGTGATCGGGTTGGGCGCCGCCAGCCCCAGTTCGAACATCCCGCTACCCAATGCATAACGGCGGTTCTCGGTGCTTTGCTGCACCAACCCGGCCATCTGTAATGAACGCAGGATGCGGTGCGCCGTCGGTCGACTGAGTCCCGCGGCGTTGCACAGATCAAGGAGGCGTATGCCGCGCCCGCCCGTGCGCGCGATTTCGCGCAGTAACTCGCAGGCCCGGTCGACAGTCTGCGCGCCGGTAACCAGCTCGGCTTCAGGTTCAAGTTCATGTTTCATGTCCTGGAGCATAGGGGTAAATCAAAAAAAAGTCCAAATAACGTACGTTTTTATAAGAAATTGAAAAATACGATGAAACAAATGATCTTGTTCCTAGGGTGTTAACTCGTAAATTCATAAAATTTAAGTTGAAAAATAAGTTCATATATAGGACTTATTTTTGAAACCTCATTTTTTATTAATCATATACATGGAGACAAACATGAAATTACTGCGTCGTTCGATGGTGCTGGGTGTGTTGGCGGGGCTGGCGTGGGGTGGTATCGCGCAGGCCCAGACTTATCCCTCCAAACCGATTCGCATCGTTCTGCCATATAGCGCCGGCGGTCCTGCTGACGTGATGGTGCGCGCCATCAGCCAGAAGCTTGGTGACAGCTGGGGCCAGCCCTTCATCGTCGACAACAAGCCGGGTGCCAATGAAATCATTGCCGCCGACCTGGTGGCCAAAAGCCCGGGAGACGGCTATACCTTCCTGGTGGCCTCCGACGGCGCCTACAGCCTGAACCAGAACCTCTACCCCAAGATTCCCTATGACCCGGTCAAGGACTTCGTGCCGGTCGCCAAGCTGGCCGTCGGCAATCTGATGCTGGTGACGCGTCCCGACTTTCCGGCCGCCAACGTCAAGGAGTTCATCGACTACGTCAAGCGCAACCCGGGCAAGCTCAACTACGGCTCGATAGGTGCAGGCGGCGTGAACCACCTGGCCTCGGCCTGGTTCAACAGCATCAACGGCTTGCAGATGGAGCATGTCGCGTTCAAGGGTTTGCCTGCGGCTGTTCAGGAGCTGATGGCCGGCCGCATCGACGCGATGTTTGCGGTGACGGGCGGCGTGGCGCCTTTCCTGGAGTCGGGCAAGATCAAGGCGCTGGCGGTTTCGGGTCGCAACCGACAACCCGCGGCCCCGAACGTGCCTACTTTCGCCGAAGTCGGTTATCCCTCGTTTGATGCCTCGTACTATTTCGGCGTGGTGGCTCCCAAAGGAACACCGGCCGACATCACCAGCCGCTTTGCCCGCGACATGAGCAAGATCATCAACGCCGCGGACTTCAAAAGCAAATACCTGCAGCCGCTGGGCTTTGACGCGGTGGGCGACACGCCCGAGCAGTTCGCGGCCTTTCTCACCTCCGACCGTGAACTCGGCGCGCAGAAGGTCAAGGTGTCCGGCGCCAAGCTTGACTGACCGAAGGCAACCGTTGGCAGGAAAAGGGTTCGCCCTTTGGCGCCGGAGGGCCGACCCCGGCCATCCAGCTACAGAGCTATAGACCACATGAGGACATGAGGACATGAGGACACATATGAGTAAAAGAGCCCCTTTGCGTTCGGACATTGCCTGGAGCACGCCCGAAGCCATTGGTGTGCATGGCTATGACCTGTGCAATGACCTGATGGGTGAGGTCAATTTCGGCGACATGGCGTTTCTCGAGGTGACGGGGCGCCTGCCCAACACCAACGAATCGAGGATGTTCAATGCCATCCTGGTCACGCTGGTGGAGCACGGCATTGTCCCGTCTACCCTCGCGGCCCGCATGACGTACGCCGGCGCACCGGAGGCCATGCAGGCCGCTGTGGCTGCGGGCCTGCTTGGCCTGGGCAGCGTCTTTGTCGGCTCGACAGAAGGATCGGCGCGCATGCTGGCCGCCGCTTTGCCGCAGCCAAAGGGCGGGCCGGATGAGCCGCCGGTAGCCTCTCTGCAGGAGCTCGCGCAGGACATCGTGCAAACCCATAGGGAGCAGAAAAAAATCATTCCGGGTTTGGGCCATCCGATTCACAAGCCGGTGGATCCCCGCACGCTGCGTCTGTTTGCCATTGCGCAGCAGACCGGTTTTCACGGACGCTATGTTGAACTGATGCAGGGTGTGGCCGACGCTGCAGGTGCTTCCTACGGCAAGCAGCTGCCTATCAATGCCACCGGCGCCATTGGTGCGCTGTGCTGTGAGATGGGCCTGTCCTGGAAGGTTTCGCACGGCCTGGGCGTGATGGCCCGGGCGGTGGGGCTGGTCGGCCATGTGCTGGAAGAGGCGCGGCAGCCCATGGCCATGGAGCTTTGGCATCGTACCGAGGAGGAGGCCACAACCCATTCGCGTGGTCACCTGCGTGGCAAGAATGCCTGAAGCCATGCTGTCACCACTCGATGTTTTAAAGCTGTATCCGCCGCATGACGGCACGATGGCATCGATGCTGCGAAGTCGCGTTGCCGTCGCGGGTGCGCACGAATTCATTGTCTACCAGGGGCGTTCCATCAGCTATGCCGAGGTCCTGGACGAGGTCGGGCGTACGGCGGCCGTGCTCGCAGCCAAAGGGGTGAGGGCGGGCGACCGGGTGGGTGTGATGTCGCTCAACCATCCGTCTACCGTTTTTGCTTTTTTTGCGCTGGCCAGCTTGGGGGCCATCATGGTGCCGGTCAACCCCGACTACGGCGTGGAAGAAACGCGTTATGTGTTCACCCATGCAGAGGTATACGGCGTAATCTGCTCCCCGGTGGCGTTGCCGACGGTGCGCGCGGCCTGCGACCGGCTGGAAGCGATGCCCTGGCTGATGCTGAACGAAGCGGGGAACGGCTCCGAGCTGCAAGCCCTGCCGGTTTTGTCGGTGGAGGCGAGGGCCTACCCTGACGTGGCGCCGGTGCCGCTGAAGAGTCCGGACGCGACCAGCGTGTTCATTTACACCTCGGGTACAACGGGCTTTCCCAAAGGCGTGATGCATAGCCAGCGCAGCTTCCTGACCGCCGGCGAGGGCTTCGTGGAGCGCATGTACCTGCAGCCGAATGACAGACTGCTGTGCGTGCTCCCGATGTTCCATGTCAATGCGATTTTTTATTCGCTGGCGGGTTCGCTGGCGGCTGGCGCGACCCTGATTCTGGAGCCCAGGTTTTCTGCATCGAAATTCTGGACAACCGTGAAGGACACCGGCGCGACCGAGGTCAATACCATCGCGGCGGCCAGCAGCATTCTGATGCGGCGACCCCGCACCGAATACGTGCCGGGCCATCGTCTGCAAAAAATGTACGGCGCACCGTTTGACGAGGAAACCTTTCGTGTCTTCCAGCAGGAGTTTCATGTGCCGACCCTGATTGAGGGCTACGGCATGTCGGAAATCCCGGGCGCCCTGAACAACCCGTTTTGCGGTCCGCACAAGGTACTCAGCATGGGCAAGCCCAGCCGGCATCCTGACCCGGCGGTATCGCTCGCCGAACTGCGTATTGCCGACGATGCCGGTCAGTTTTTGTCGGCAGGGCAGGTGGGTGAACTGGTTGTGCGCACGCCCATGGTGATGCAGGGCTATTTCAGGGACGAGGCGCAAACCCGCGCGGCATTCCGCGACGGCTGGTTTCTCACGGGAGACCTGGCTTATGTCGACGAGGATCACTATTTCTGGTTTGTCGCCCGCAAGAAGGACATCATCCGCAAGCGTGGTGAAAACATCTCTGGCGCGGAGCTGGATCGCGTGATTGGCAACCATCCGGCCGTACTTGAGTCAGCAGCCATACCGGTCCCCTCGGAGTTGGGTGAGGACGAGATTCTGGTGGCGGTGGTGGTGCGGCCGGGCATGGCGCTCAGGCACGAGGAGATTGCCCAGTGGTGCCGTGAAAGGCTCGCTGCCATCAAGGTGCCACGCTATGTGGCGCTGGTCGAGACGCTGCCGCACACGCCGACGCACCGGGTGGCCAAATTCAAATTGCGGGACGACGCTTCGGTCAGGGCCCTGGCGGTCGATCTTCAGGCCATCAACTCCTGACGCCGTATTGCGTCGTGGCTGTTTCGTCGGCGTGCTCAGCGTCTTTTGGTTTTGACCACGGTTTTGCTGGTGCTGCGCTTGACGGCCTTGACGTTGTTGCGGCCGGAGGACGTGCTCTTGACCGGCAAAAACACAACCACCTGATGCCCCAGCTTGAAGGCGGCAGAGGTGCTGACACCGTTCCATTCGGCCACGTTGGCCGCGCTCAATTTGTAGCGCCTGGCGATGGTGGCTACCGATTCACCCTTGCGCGCCTTGACGGTGGTACGCCGCGTGACGATTTCAGGCGCCAATGACATCTGGGCACTGTCGACCACGTGACCCGTCACATCGTCTTCCATTTTTGCCGAGCGCGGCACCAGCAGGGTAGAGCCTGCCTTGATCAGCATGCGCGGCGGTATGTTGTTGACGCTGCGCAGATCGGTCTCACTCATGCCGGTGCGGCGCGCTGCCTCGGCCGGGTTCATGGTCTTCGGGGCTGTCCACGCCGTCCAGCTGGCGTACTGCCCCTGGCTGTAGGCTTCAAAATTGCGCAGGAAGACGATGGCGTTGTCCCACGGCAGCAAAATTTGGGGGGTGCCTGCCGCGATGATGACCGGGCGATGGGCCGAGGGATTGAGCGCCTTGAAGTCTTCAAGCTTGACGTCCGCCAGCCGCGCGGCCAGGGTAACGTCAATGTCCCGGGTGATCATGACCTGCTGGAAATAGGGGTGGTTTTCGATCAGCGGCAATTCCGTGCTGAACGCCTGCGGGTTCGCCACGATGTTTTTCACGGCCTGCAGCTTGGGAACGTAAAGCCGGGTCTCCGCCGGCATGTTGAGGTCAAGGTAACTGGTGCCCAGGCCGGCTCGCTGGTTTTTGGCGATGGCCCGGCCCACGCTGCCTTCGCCCCAGTTGTAGGCGGCCAGCGCCAGGTGCCAGTCACCAAACATGCCATAGAGCTTTTGCAGATAGTCCAGCGCCGCCCGGGTCGAGGCCAGCACATCCCGGCGGTCATCGCGAAAAGCGTTTTGCTTCAGGTCGAAGTACTTGCCCGTGGCAGGCATGAACTGCCACATGCCGGCGGCTTTGGCGCTGGAGACTGCCTGGGGATTGAAGGCGCTCTCAATGAAGGGCAAGAGGGCCAGTTCGGTAGGCATCTGGCGGCGCTCGAGTTCTTCAACAATATGAAAGAGATACTTGCTGGAGCGCTCGGTCATGCGCTGGATGTAGTCGGGCCGGCTGACATACCATTGCTCACGGTCAGTCACCAGCTCATTCTGCAGGTTGGGCATGGCAAAGCCGCGGCGAATCCGGTCCCACAACTCCTTGGGTGRCTCGGTGGACGCAATCTGGTGCGAGCCGGCCTGGCCCGGCGTGATGACCTGTAGTGGGCCATTGGGGACCAGCGGCTTGGGGCCGGGATCCTTCGCCGGGCCTTGTTGTCCCGTCCCCTGTTGCCCCGTCATGAGCACCGGATCACCTGGCATGCCCGGCGGGCTGGCGCAGCCCGCCAGCACTGCGAGCACGAGAAGGAACGCAAGAGACACGAGGCGGGCGTGCGGGATGAAAAAGCGGGGGGCAACTGCGGTTGGTGGGGAAGGCATCATTTGAATTGGTTTTTCTACTGCCTTGTGGCGGCAAATACCGTGGCGTCATCATGGGCCGATGCAGCAAAGCGGCGGGCAGCTGCCATGATAGTGGTTTGCTTGGCAAGAAACGGGTTAATGAGGAGTTCCCGGCCGACGGACGTCGGCAAGGGTGGCGGGGCCGCCCGCTGATCGGGCGCTGAATGTATTGGCGTCGGCGTGCCCCCAAACACCGCGGCCCCGGCGGCACTAGGCAGAGCGTCTACACGTCCCGTGTAGTCCGCAGGGTGGTGCGTGACTAGAATCGACTCTAATTGCAATGCGTGCTGTTTCAGTGCGTGTAGTAGCGGCCCGGCATCACCTGGATCCACGATCAGGGCGCGCTTGCCGTCATGCAACGACCCGAGGTAGTTGTCGGTCAACGCGGGAATGGGGATCAAATACATGCAATGGCTTCGATGAACTCGGAAATTATAGGATTGACCGATTGGCTGACGACCCCGCCTGGCAGATACCTGCTGCGCTGGGAACGTACCCATTTCGACCAGGTGGTCAATGATATTTTTGGCTACCATGCCTTGCAGCTGGGCCTGCCCGAACTCGACACCCTGCAAGCCAATCGCATGCCGCACAAGTGGCTGGCGCTGGACTCCCCATTGACAACGACTTCTTCGGCACCTGTGGCTGACGGCGCCCCTGATGCGACCTCGGCCGCCATTCGAAGTTCCCCGTGTGCCGCCCTGATCACGGATTCCGCGGCACTGCCGTTTCCGGAAAACAGCCTGGACCTGGTGGTCCTGCCGCACACGCTCGAGCTCAGCAGCGACCCCCACGCCACGCTGCGTGAAGTGGAGCGGGTTCTGGTGCCCGAAGGGCGCGTGGTCATCAGCGGGTTCAACCCGACCAGCCTCTGGGGTTTTCGCCAGTCGCGCGGCCACTTTTACCAGCGCCTGGGTTATCAGGACCTGTTTCTGCCAAAAACCGGTGAGTTCATTGGCTATTGGCGTTTGCGCGACTGGCTCAGGCTGCTTGACTTTGAGGTAGAGTCGGGGCGCTTTGGCTGCTACCGACCGGCGCTCACCAGCCAGAAATGGCTGGACCGTTTTGAGTGGATGGATGCGGCGGGAGAGCGTTGGTGGCCCATCTTTGGGGCCGTTTACTTCCTGGTCGCGGTCAAGCGCGTGCGGGGTGTCCGTTTGCTGGAGCCCGCCTGGAAGGCGCGCAAAAACCCGGCCGCGGCGCCAACCGCCGTGGCCAACAAGCAGCCGGCAACGCGCTCCAGGCCGCAGGCCTGAATTTTTCAACCCCCGTGGGCCAGACCTTCGAGTCCCCCTGGAATTCACGACAACTCATGACCGACACACAAGCAGGCACAACAACACAAACACAGGTAGTGATTTACACCGATGGCGCATGCAAGGGTAATCCCGGGCCCGGTGGCTGGGGGGTGTTGCTGGCGATGGGCGATACCGAGAAAGAGCTGTTTGGCGGTGAAGCCGTCACCACCAACAACCGCATGGAAATGACCGCAGTGATCGAGGCGCTGGCCGCATTGAAGCGGCCATGCCGTGTCACGCTGTACCTGGACAGCGAATATGTCCGCAAGGGCATCACCGAGTGGATCCACGGCTGGAAGGCCAGGGGCTGGCGTACCGCCGCCAAGGCGCCCGTCAAAAACGTGGATCTGTGGCAACGGCTGGATGCGCTGGTGACGTCCAGCGGTCACAAAATTGATTGGCGATGGGTCAAGGGCCATGCGGGCGATCCCGGCAACGAGCGCGCTGATGCGTTGGCCAACCGGGGCGTGGAGCGTGCCCTCGGCCGTCGCTGACTTCCTTGAGCTGCCACGGATTATCCCGGGCAGGAGAGGAAAAAAGGGGAAATAAAAGGGGGAAAGGCGCACCACAAGTATGCGTACATAGCATTGCCCCGGCCCGACCGGGCCCGGTGTGTCTGCGGTTTGGTAAAGGCGTTGTAAAGCTGTCCACAACTTCGTGGTCAAGGGCCCGGATAAGCTGCACCCGGCGCCGCGTCCTGCTACATTGAAAGCTTGTTTCTTTTCCTAACAAGTTACTTCGTTCATGGCATCCAAAGCAATTTACACGGCGGTCGCGGTTGCGGGCATTGCGGTTGCCTCGGGCGTTGCATGGTGGTACCAGCAACCCAAATCCAGTGAGGGCTCCGCAGGGGGGTCCTCGGCGGCATCACCGCCGGCTGCGCCGGCTCAGGGCGCTGCCAGCGCAAATGGAGGCGGCAAGCCGCCGACTGTGGAGGTTGCCAGTGTGGAGCTCACCCGGCTCGTGGACGATACCCAGGCCGTGGGGAGTTTGCGTTCGCGCAGGGGAGTGGTGTTGCGTCCGGAGGTCAGCGGGCGTATTACCCAACTCAATTTCGTCGATGGACAGCGTGTGCGCAAAGGCCAGGTGCTGGTGCAGTTTGATGACCAGTTGCCGCTGGCGCAAGTCCAGCAAAGCCTGGCTGAGCTGTCGATTGCCCGGGCCAACCAGAAGCGCAACCAGGAACTGGTGGCGCAAAACTTCATCAGCCAGCGCTCTCTCGATGAAAGTGCGGCCAATCTGCAGGTCGCCGAAGCCAAGCTTGCGCTGGCCAAGGCCACCGCGGCGCGCCTGAAGATCGTGGCGCCATTTGACGGCATAGCCGGTATCCGGCAGGTCAACGTCGGGGACTACCTGAAGGACGGTGCCGACATCGTGAACATTGAAGACATTGAGGCCATCTATGTTGACTTCCGGCTGCCGGAGCGTTTTCAGAGCAAGATCAAGCGCGGCCAGACGGCGGTGCTGGACATCGATGCGCTACCAGGTCGCCCCTACACGGCGCAGATTCAGGCCATTGATCCCCTCATCGACGCCAATGGCCGCTCTGTAGGGGTTCGGGGCTGCATTGACAACCGTCAGCTGCAGTTGCGTCCCGGCATGTTTGCCCGCGTCAACACGGTCTTTGGCGTGCGCGACAACGCCAGGGTGATTCCCGAAGAGGCGATTGTGCCGCTGGGCGGCAGGCAGTTCGTCATCAAGCTGCAGGGCAACCCGAACGAGCAGACGAGAACAACCCAGCGCGTGGAAGTGAAAGTGGGTTTGCGCAGCCCCGGCAAGGTGGAAATTCTCTCCGGACTTGAGCCCGGCGAAACCGTGGTAACGACCGGTCAGCAGCGCGTGCAGCGTGATGGCACCGTGGTGACGGTGGTGGATCTGGCCAGTGCCCGCGCGGCTCGCCCGGCGGCCGGCGCAGCATCCGCCGCATCGGCACCTCGGCCTGATAGCGCGCTTGCCAATGCCCCGGCGGTGCTGTCGGGCCCCAACCCCTGTGGGGTTCTGGTCTCCGAAGTCGCCCCGGCAACGCCTGCGCCGACCCGTAACGCCGCGACGCCGGAGCGTCGACCCGCCAGCCCGGCGGGCCGCGATCCTGCCTGAGCGCGAACCCGAGTGATTGACACCCCAGACCCCTATGCAACTCGCTGAAGTCTCCATACGCCGCCCGGTATTTGCCACCGTGCTGTCGCTGCTCATCGTGTTGATTGGCGCCGTGAGCTTTAACCGCCTCACGGTGCGTGAATATCCCAAGATCGACGAGCCCGTGGTCACCGTGAGCGTGCGCTACGCCGGGGCCTCCGCCGAGGTGATTGAGTCGCAAGTGACCAAGCCGCTGGAGGACTCCATTGCGGGTATTGATGCGGTGGACGTGATCACCTCCATCAGCCGGGCCGACCAGGCGCAGATCAGCGTGCGCTTCCGGCTCGAAAAAGATGCCGACTCAGCCGCCGCCGAGGTGCGTGACCGCACCTCGCGTGTGCGCAACCGCCTGCCGCAAGCGATTGACGAGCCCGTCATTGCCAAGGTCGAGGCTGACGCCTTCCCCGTCATACAAATCGCTTTTTCCAGCGATTCGATGACGCCGCTGCAGATCAACGACCTGGTCAACCGCATTGTCAAGCCACGTTTGCAGACCGTCACGGGTGTGGCCGATGTCCGCATTTTTGGCGAACGCAAGTACGCGATGCGGGTCTGGCTGGACACCGACAGGCTGGCCGCTTACCGGCTGACCACCCAGGATGTCGAGGATGCGATCCGCCGCAGCAACCTGGAGTTGCCCGCTGGCAGGATCGAATCGCAGCAGCGCGAGTTCAGCGTGACCTCGCAAACCGACCTCGTGAAGCCTTCGCAATTTGGCGAGATTGTGATCAAGAACGTCAACGGGTTTTCCGTCAAGGTCCGCGATGTGGCCCGGGTGCAAGAAGGCCCGGCAGACGAGCGCACCGCTGTCAGGCTCAATGGCCGCTCGGCAGTGGCGGTTGGCGTGATTCGCCAGGCCACGGCCAACCCGCTCGACCTGTCCAAGGGTGTACGGGACGTCATCCCCAGGCTGAAGGCCGATCTGCCGCCGGGCATGCTGATTGATATTGCCAATGACAACTCGGTCTTCATTGACCGTTCGGTCAAGAACGTCTATCGCACCATTGCCGAAGCGGTGGCGCTGGTGGCATTGGTGATTTTTGTGTTTTTGCGCACACTGCGCGCCTCGCTCATTCCCATCGTCACCATTCCTGTCAGCCTGATAGGAACGTTTGCCCTGATGGCGCTGGCCGGGTTCACCATCAACACGCTGACGCTGCTGGCCCTGGTGCTGGCGATCGGTCTGGTGGTGGACGATGCCATCGTGATGCTGGAAAATATTTTCCGCCACATTGAAGAGGGCATGGACCCGTTTTCTGCGGGCATCAAGGGCGCGCGTGAAATCGGCTTTGCGGTGATCACCATGACCGCAACGCTGGTGGCGGTGTATGCGCCGCTGGCGTTCACGCCGGGGCGCACCGGGCGCCTGTTTGTGGAATTTGCGCTGGCGCTGGCCGGTGCCGTGGTGGTGTCCGGCTTTGTGGCGCTGACGCTGACGCCAATGCTGTGTACCCAGCTGCTCAGGCATAACCCCAAACCCAATCTGTTTGACCGCACCATGGAGCGCGTGCTGACGTCCACCTCGGACCGCTATGCGGCTGTGCTGCGCTGGCTGGTCACCACACGCTACCAGCCAGAGGCTGGCGGTGGCATGGGGCAGCGGATCAAGGGCTGGGTATTTCAGGCGCGCTGGATGGTGGTGGCGGTGATGTTGCTGAGCGGACTGGCGATCGCGCTGGTTTTCCCGTCCATGAAACAGGAGCTCTCGCCAATCGAAGACCGCGGCGTGATCCTGGCCAACGTCAATGCGCCCGACGGCGCCACACTGGACTACACCAACCGCTATGCCCAGGCGCTTGAGAAAATGGGGCAGTCCTTCAAGGAGTTCGACCGCATCTTCGCCAACGTGGGCAATCCGACGGTCGCGCAGGCCAGCGTGGTGTACCGGACGGTGGACTGGGATGACCGCAAGCGCACCACCATGGAGATGGCGCGCGAACTGCAACCGAAGTTCAACGCGCTGCCCGGCGTCACGGCCTTTCCGATCACGCCGCCTTCGCTCGGTCAGGGCTTTCGCGAGCGGCCCCTCAATTTTGTGATCCAGACGTCGGACAGCTACCAGAACCTGAACACGGTCGTGCGCCAGATGCTCGATGAGATTGCCAGGAATCCCGGCATCGTCTCTCCCGATGTGGACTTGCGCCTGAACAAGCCCGAGTTGCGCATCGAGGTGGAGCGTGACAAGGCGGCTGATTTGGGCGTGAGTGTCGAAGTGGTGGCCAAGGCGATTGAAACCCTGCTGGGTGGACGGAATGTGACGCGCTACAAGCGCGATGCCGAGCAGTACGACGTGATCGTGCAAACCGAGGCCAGCGGGCGCAGCACACCCGAAGACATTGACCGTATTTATGTGCGCGGCCGCAACGACGTGGTGATACCGCTGTCGGCGTTGGTGAAGGTGCATGAAAGCGTGTCGCCACGCGAGCTGAACCACTTCGGCCAGCGCCGGTCGGTGTCGATTACCGCCAGCCTGGCGGCCGACTACTCGCTGGGTGAGGCGCTGAAGTTCATGGACCAGACCGCGACCAAAGTGCTGAAGACGGGCTACAGCACCGACCTGAACGGCACCTCACGCGAATTCAAGAACTCCCAAGGTGCGCTGGCTATCGTGTTCGTGCTGGCGCTGGTGTTCATCTTTTTGGTGCTGGCTGCGCAGTTCGAGAGTTTTGTGGACCCGCTGGTGATCATGCTGTCGGTGCCGCTGTCCATGATTGGCGCGCTGCTGGCCCTGAAATGGAGCGGCGGCTCGCTCAACGTTTATTCCCAGATCGGGCTGATCACGCTGGTGGGGCTGATCACCAAGCACGGTATCCTGATTGTCGAGTTCACCAACCAGCTGCGCGGGCAGGGCATGGAGATGATTGATGCGCTCGTGAAGGCATCGTCGCAACGCTTGCGCCCAATCCTGATGACCACCGGTGCCATGGTGCTGGGAGCGATGCCCCTGGCAATGGCGCATGGCGCCGGCGCCGAGAGCCGTATCCAGATTGGCTGGGTCATTGTGGGCGGCATGTCGCTGGGCACCTTGCTGACCATTTTTGTCGTCCCGACCATGTACTCGCTGTTTGCCCGCGCCAAAATCCCGGGTGCCAACAAGGCCGTGGTCAAGGATGCGGTGTCACACCACAAGGGCGATCTGGTAGCAAAATAGGGCTGTCATGCCCACTGTTGAGTTCGCCCCGGCCCTCACACGCCATGCTGCATGCCCACCCCAGCAGGTGGCTGCGGCCACCTTGGGTGCGGCCCTCGATGCAGCATTCCTTGCGGCACCCGCCTTGCGCAGCTACGTACTTGACGAGCAGGGCGCGATACGCAAGCATGTAGCTGTGTTCATCAATGCGCACCAGATAGCCAGCCGGACGCAACTGGACGTTGCACTGCAGCCGCAGGACAAGGTGGTGGTGATTCAGGCGCTCTCGGGAGGTTAGACATGGCAACCCCGACTCCGGCGGCGCAAGCCGCCCCCGTGACTCCTGTGGCGGCACACACCCTCTGGGTGGGCACGCGCAAAGGCTTGTTTGTCGTGCGCCGGTCCGATGCGGGCTGGCAGATCGGCGAGCCGCACTTTCCCGGTGAGCCGGTCAGCCAACTGCTCATAGACCCGTACAACGGGGCCTGGTACGTGGCGCTGCGCCTGGGGCACTTCGGTATCAAGCTCTGGAAAAGTGTCGATGCCGGCGTTCAATGGCAGGCCATCGCGGCGCCCGCGTTCCCATCCAAACCCGACCATGGTTTCTGGAAGGACGACCCTACGCCGTGGAGCGTGGACATGGTGTGGGGCCTGGAAGCGGGGCCTGGCATTCTCTGGGCCGGCTGCCTGCCGGCGGGGCTGTTCAGTTCTGCCGATGGCGGCGCCAGCTGGCAACTGGCTGAAAACCTGTGGCTGCGGCCTGAGCGCAAGGAGTGGCTTGGCGGGGGTTATGACCATGCCGGCATCCATTCGATATTGATCGACCCGCGCGACCCCCAGCATCTGACGGTGGCCATCTCCTGCGGCGGGGTGTGGCAAAGCCGTGATGGCGGCGCCAGCTGGCGCAATACCTCCGAAGGCCTGGAGGCCGGATACATGCCGCCCGAGCGGCGCGCCGACCCCAACATCCAGGACGTGCACCGCGTCGTGCACTGCGCGGGGCAGCCGGACGTGCTGTGGTGCCAGCACCATTGCGGCATCTGGCGCTCGACCAACGGTGGGGAGTTCTGGGACGCGGTCGCCGCGCCGCAGCCCAGCGGGTTCGGGTTTGCCGTGGCGGCGCATCCGCTCGATCCCGCACGCGCGTGGTTTGTGCCCGCGCATTCGGATGCCCAGCGCATACCCGTTGGGGGACGGCTGGTCGTGAACGAAACCCGCGATGGCGGCGCCACGTTCGCCAGCCACGGTGAAGGACTGCCGCAGCAGGCTGCTTTCCATCTGGTGTATCGCCACGCCCTGGCGTCCAGCGAGGACGGCCAGATGCTGGCCATGGGTTCCACGACGGGCGGCCTGTGGGTCAGCGAAGACGCCGGGGTTTCCTGGCAGTGCCTGTCACGGGACTTGCCGCCGATCGCCGTGCTGCGGCTGGTTTAGTGGTTTACTGGGCGGATTAGAGGACGCCCTCGAACATCATCACATCAACCTCGTCACCCACCGCCACGCTCCCCTGACCGTGGTGCAACATGATCAGGCCATTGGCCTCGGCCATGGAGCTGAGCACGCCGGAGCCCTGGTTGCCCGTGGTCCTGACCTGTAGCGAGCCGTCGGGCGCTGTGGATACCCAGCCGCGCTGGTATTCGGTACGGCCCGGCTTTTTGCGGATGGCTTCCGTGCTGCGCGCCCTGAGCAGCGGTGGTGGCAGTGCGCTCGCGCCCATCATCTGCAGCAAGGCGGGGCGCACAAACGCCAGAAAAGTGACCATCACCGCCACCGGGTTGCCCGGCAGGCCGAACAGGATTGCGCCGTGAGGGTTGCCACGTCGTTGATAACCGTCTTGCCCGGTTGAGCCTGGGCTGAGTGCGGGTTTTGATGGCAGGATGCGCCCGACGGCCATGGGACGGCCTGGTCGCATGGCAATGCGCCAGAAGGCCACATCACCCAGCTTCTTCATCATGGCCTTGGTGAAGTCGGCCTCGCCCACACTGACGCCGCCCGAGGTAATGACGGCATCGGCCTGTGCCGCTGCGCGGGAAAATGCCGCTTCGAGCAGGGCCGGGTCGTCGCGCACCACACCCATGTCGATCACCTGGCACCCCAGGCGGCTCAGCATGCCGAAGACGGTGTAGCGGTTGCTGTCGTACACGGCGCCTTCGCGGGGTGCCTCACCCAGCGACAAAATCTCGTCGCCGGTGGAAAAGTAGGCTACCCGCAGCGGCCGCCAGGTCTTCAGGGTTTTAAGGCCCAAAGATGCTGCCAGCCCAAGGCGGGCGGGCGTCAGCAGCTCACCTTTTCGCAGCGCCGGCTTGCCCTGCATCAGGTCTTCGCCACGCAGCCGGCGGTTGTCCCCGGCGCGTAACAGGCCGGGCGGGATGCTGATACGGGTGCTTTCAGCGGATTCCCCGGCAGGCTGCAGTGTGGCGAACTCCTGCGGCACCACCGTGTCCAGCCCCGGCGGCATGATGGCGCCCGTCATGATCCTGACGCACTGGCCCGACAGAACGCTGCCTTGCCACGCCTTGCCCGCCAGCGCCGTGCCCACCACCTCCAGTTCAAGTGCGGCATCGACCGTCAGTTGCTGGCTGGCAAAGGCATAGCCGTCCATGGCCGAGTTGTCATGAGGCGGTACGTCGAACGGCGAAATCACGTCGTCGGCCAGCACCCGGCCGAAGGCGTCGAACAAAGGCAGCTCAACGACTTCCTGAACAGGCTCGACAAGCCTGGACAGGAAGACCAGCACATCGGCGGCGGATATGGACTGGGGGTCGTAGCCCTGCAGTTCCGCGGCAATCTGGTCCAGTGTTTTCACGGCAGGCGGGATTCCAGCTGGTGCAGTTCAGCCAGCGTATTGGCATTGAAAAAGCCATGCGCGTCGTCGGTGGGCCGGTCGAATGGCACAAGGACTGTTTTGTGCTGTGCGGTCCAGGCGTCGATTTTGCGGCCGCCATCCTTGGTAAAACGCACCAGGCTCTCGAGCATGCCGGTGTGCATCAGGCAAAACACCGGCTGCGGTCTCAGCTGTCCGTCCTCCTCGGGCGCAGAAGCTACCGCAAAATCGGCACCCTCCCGCACAAACGCCTCTGCCATGCGTGCCACCAGGTCTTCCGGAAACAGGGGGGTGTCGCAGGGCACGGTGAGCATGTAGGGTGTCTCGCAGCGCTCCAGGCCGGTCAGGAAACCGGCGAGCGGCCCGGCATAGTCGCCCAGGTCGGTGCTGTCGGGCCAGACGGGAACACCAAACGACTCGTAGGCGGCCAGGTTGCGATTGGCGTTGATCATGATGCCGCCGACCTGCGGACTCAGCCGCAGCAGCGTGTGCAGCGCCAGCGGAACGCCGTTGAAGTTTTGCAGGCCCTTGTCCACGCCGCCCATGCGCGAGCCGCGGCCACCCGCGAGGATCACGCCGGTAATGGCTTCCGCATGGAGCGGGGCGGTGATATCAATGTTTGCCAAATCTGCCTCCAATGGACTGCCAAGCATGAGCGCAGTCATGCCTCAGTCGACAATTTTCCGCCGGGCCGCTCCAAGGAAAATTAGCCCCCTCGGGGGGCAGCGTATTACACGAAGTGAAAAGCGTGGGGGTCATATATTTTTAGCCCCCGATGTAGCTCATTTCAACCCGCTTGGGTGTCCCATCCGACGGGCTGGTGTCTGCCGGCATGGCAGCGCGCAACTCCGAGTAATGGTCGGTGCGGGCCTGCCAGATGTGGCCTACTGCCGCGGCGATCTGGTCGTCGGCAAAACCACCGCGCAGCAGGGCGCGCAGGTCATGCCCCTGGCTGGCAAACAGGCACAGAAACAGTTTGCCTTCAGTCGACAGCCGTGCCCGGTTGCAGTCGCTGCAAAAGGCCTGGGTGACGCTGCTGATCACGCCAATTTCGCCCGCGCCGTCAACATAGCGCCAGCGCTCGGCGGTCTCGCCGGTGTAGTTCGGGTTGACGGCTACCAGGGGGAATTCGGCCTGGAGGCGCTCAATCACCTGCGCCGACGGCAACACTTCGTCCATACGCCAGCCGTTGGTGGCGCCCACATCCATGTATTCAATAAAACGCAGCACCGCACCCGTGTTGCGGAAATGCCGCGCCATGGGGAGAATCTCGGCATCGTTGGTGCCGCGCTTGACCACCATATTGATCTTGAGGGGCGCCAGGCCCACCCTGTGGGCCGCTTCAATTCCCTTGAGCACGTCGGCCACCGGAAAGTCCACATCGTTCATGCGGCGGAATGTGGCATCGTCCAGTCCGTCCAGGCTCACCGTGACGCGCTGGAGCCCCGCATCCTTGAGCGACTGCGCTTTTTTGGCAAGCAACGATGCGTTGGTGGTCAGCGTGATGTCCAGCGGCCTGCCGTCCGGTGTTTGCAGTTTTGCCAGCATCTCGATCAGCACCTCGAGGTGCTTGCGCAGCAGCGGCTCGCCGCCGGTCAACCGGATTTTCTCCACCCCATGCGCCACAAAAATTTTGGCCAGCCGGGTAATTTCCTCAAAGCTCAGCAGCGAGCTCTGCGGCAAAAAGGCGTAGTCCTTGTCAAAGACCTCACGCGGCATGCAGTAGCTGCAGCGGAAGTTGCAGCGGTCCGTCACGCTGATGCGCAAATCGTGCAGCGGCCGGCCCCGCGTGTCGCTCAGCAGGCCCGTGGGGGCCTGCAGCCGGGCAGGGATATGCGGCACGCGGCTTGCGTAGCGGATATCTGCCAGGGGAATTACTTTGTCGGTCATGGTGAAAGGCATAAAGGGCCTAAAGGGAGAATTTACTCCATTGGCCCGGCCAAGCGGAAAAGTTCCGCCCTTATCCCCAGGCGCTGAGCGTTATTGACCGCCGGGCCGTCCCGCCCTTGCATGGGGCTCTCCTCCCAGCAGGGGCCGCGGAACCGGCTTTGCCGGGCCGCAGGCGCAGCGCCCCCTCGGGGGGCAGCGAACCACACGCAGTGGGGAGCGTGGGGGCTTTATACGAGCGTGGGGGCTCTATACACAGCGCGCGCCGTCCACCTCGATACACACGCCACTGATGAAATCGGCCTCGTCGCTGGCCAGGTAGAGGGCCGCGTTGGCCACATCCAGTGCCGTGGAAAAGCGGCCCAGCGGGATGCTGGCGCGGAACCGCTCCCGGCGTTCTTCATCCAGCGGGCCGCCGGCAAACTCGGCCGACAGGCCGGTATCGGGGTTGAACACCGGGTTGATGCAATTCACCCGGATGTTGTCAGGCCCGAGTTCGGCCGCCAGGGATTTGGAGGTCGTGATGACCGCACCTTTGGAGCCGTTGTACCAGGTCAGGCCCGGCCGCGGGCGCACGCCAGCCGTGGAGGCGATATTGATGAAGCTGCCGCCACCCTGGCTGCGAAACACCGGCGTGGCATGAATGGTGGCCAGGTAAATGCTTTTGACATTGATGGCGTAGCACTTGTCGAACTCTTCTTCGCTCACGTCAAGCGCGGGCCGGTTGCGGTGCGTCCAGCCCGCGTTGTTGACCATCACGTCGAGCTTGCCGTAGCGCTGCAGGGCCGCATCGACTAGCGCCTTGACTTCCTCGGATTTCGTGACGTCGGCGGCAAAGAAGGAAGCGGTACCACCGGCCTTGACAATGGCGGCCACCACTTTTTCGCCCATTGCCACGTTGATGTCATTGACGATGACCTTGGCGCCTTCAGCCGCCAGCCGTCTGGCTATGCCTTCGCCAATACCGCCGCCGGAGCCGGTGACGATGATGGATTTGTCTTTGACCCGCATGGGATGATCTCCAGGTTTCTATTGATACGTGAGCTTAGTGCATCTGCCAGGCTGGGCCGGGCAGGCATGTCAACCATGCCGCACCGCCACCGTCTTCAAAGTCGTAAATCCATATAACGCCTCAAATCCCTTCTCGCGTCCATAACCCGATGACTTCACGCCGCCAAAGGGCAGCTCCACGCCGCCGCCGGCGCCGTAGTTGTTGATGAACACCTGGCCGCTTTTGACGCGCTTGGCCATGCGGAACTGGCGGGCGCCGTCGCGGGTCCAGATGCCGGCCACCAGGCCAAAGCGGGTGGCGTTGGCAAGTTCAACTGCATGGTCTTCACTGTTGAAGCTCATGGCGCACAGCACCGGGCCAAAGACCTCTTCCTGCGCCAGCCGGTGCATTACCGGCACGTCGCGCAGCAAGGTGGGCGCCTGGTAAAAACCGGTGTCGGGTGCTTCTTCCACGATCTGGCCTTGCGCCACCATGGGGATGTTGGCGACCTGTGCGTCGCTTAGAAAATCCCACACACGCTGCTGCTGGCTTTGCCGGATCAGCGGGCCGACGTCCAGGTCCATGGAGGCCGGGCCGACACGCAGGTTTTCGAAGGCCTGCCCCAGCCGCTCCAGCAGGGGCTCGTAGATGGCCTGCTCCACCAGCAGGCGGGAGCCGGCCGAGCAGGTTTGCCCGGCGTTTTGCACGATGGCGTTGATGATCGTGGGAATGGCCTCGTCGAGGTTGGCATCGGCAAACACGATTTGCGGGCTTTTGCCGCCCAGCTCCAGTGTTACCGGGCAATGGCGCTCGGCCGCCACTTGCTGGATCAGCGTGCCGACCGCCGGGCTGCCGGTAAAGCTGATGTGGTCAATGCCGGGGTGGCGGGCCAGCGCGTCGCCGACCTCATGGCCGTAACCCGTCACGATGTTGATCGCCCCTGCGGGAAAGCCGACCTCGGCCGCGAGCTGGGCCACACGGATGAGCGACAGGCAGGCGTCTTCAGCCGGCTTGACGACGCAGACATTGCCGGCCGCCAATGCGCCGCCCACACTGCGCCCAAAAATCTGCATCGGGTAGTTCCAGGGTATGACGTGACCCGTGACGCCGTGCGGCTCGCGCCATGTCATCACGCTGTAGCCGTCCTGGTAGGGAATGGTCTCGCCATGCAGCTTGTCGCAGGCGCCGGCATAAAACTCAAAGTAGCGTACCAGCGCGGCCGCATCGGCCCTGGCCTGTTTGACGGGTTTGCCGCAGTCGCGCTGCTCGATCAGTGCCAGCTCATCGGCATGCTGCGCCACCTTGGCCGACAGGCGCATCAGCAGCCGGCCACGCTCTGCGGCGCTGAAGCGCCGCCAAACCAGTTCCAGGCAGCTGCGTGCGCCGCTGACAGCCATGTCAATATCGTAGGCATTGCTGCGCTGGATGACGTCAAAGACCTGGCCATCGGACGGGTCGAGAACGGGAATGGTTTTACCGGAGGACGAAGGGATGGACGCGTTGGCAATGTAATTGAGCTGCATGGGCATGATTTTGCGTGAAAAGCACATGCCCCCAGTCAAACCTCAATAGGTTATTGCCGGGGCGGTGCATCCCGTTGCAAAAATGTACACATCGCTGCGCCGGCCTCGTTCGCAACCGCTATGCGAAAACCGGGGAGCAAGTTCAGATTCAGATATGCAGGGGAACGCTGGCCCGTAGCTTGCCGGTCGCGTAAAAAGAGTCCAGGTTGTCCACCACCAGCTTGGCCATGGCCTGGCGTGTCTCATTCGTGGCGCTTGCGAGATGCGGCAGCAACACCACCTGATCCAACGCCAGCAATCGCTCTGGCACGCGCGGCTCATCCGCATACACATCCAGACCGGCGCCGGCGATGGTGCCGGCCTCCAGCGCCTCAATCAACGCGTCTTCGTCGATCACCGAACCGCGCGACACATTGATCAGGAAGCCTTCGGGGCCGAGCGCGCGCAGCACGCTGGCCGATACCAGGTGACGGGTTTCGGGGCCGCCGGCGCTCACGACTACCAGAAAGTCCGCCCAACGGGCCAGTGACTCGATGGAGGGTTCATAGGTGTAGGCCACCGCCGGATTGGGGCGACGATTGTGATAGCGCACTTCCATGTCAAAACCGCTGGCACGGCGCGCGACGACCTGGCCAATGCGGCCCAGCCCGAGAATGCCCAGCCGCTTGCCGCTGACGCGCGTGGCCAGCGGATAAGCGCCCTGCAGCCAGCGCCCGGCACGCACGAACCTGTCTGATGCGCTGAAGCGGCGCGCCACATCCATCACCAGGCCAAAAGCCGTGTCGGCCACGCAGTCATTCAGGACATCCGGTGTGTAGCCCACCGCAATGCCGCGGGCCTGGGCGGCCTCCAGAGGCAGGGTTTCAGTGCCTACGCCGAAGCTGGAAATCACCTGGAGATTGGGCATGGCCGCCAAGGTGGCATCGTCCACGCCAAAGCGTGCGCTGGTCACGTAGCCGGTGAATTCATGGCCATGTCGGGCGAGGAAGGCCGAGGGGTCGGCTTCTTTCCAGAGGGGATGCGCGTCGTAGCGGGTGTTGAATTCGGTGGCGAGCAGGGGGGGGATGGCTACGTGCTGGAGGAGTCTGGGTTTCATGGGTTTGGAAGAGGGAGTCAAGGAGTCAAACAGTCAGTGGTTGGGTTTTTCGGGCCTGGCGCAGCCGCAGGCGCCAGGCACCGGCGTCCAATTGCCAGATCTGGCTGACCTGTACGTCAGACGTGCCGGGCTCGCCCCGGTTGAAGATGTCGTAGAGCGCGCGATGACTCACCAGCGCAATCTCGCCCGCCAGCTGTACGGACGCATTGCGCAACTTGATGCCGCGGAAGACCGACTGACCGTTGACCAGCGCGTCAATGAACGCCTCACGTGTCTGGATGCGTCCATCGGTGTGGCTGTAGGTCAGGCTGGCCATGGTGAGTTCCGCAAGGTCGGCCCGGCTGGCATCCAGGCAAGCCTGGCTCAGTGCGTGCATGGCTTGCAGCACGGCCGCTTCCGCAGCAGCCGTGGGCTCGCATGAGCCATTGGCCAGTAGCTGGGTGCTCGCCGGGGCGGTGTTGTGGTTCATGCTGTGATTCACAAATCAGTCCTCAGGCTATCTCTATTCGGGCCTTACTCGGGCTGGATGTCGGCGTCCTTGGCCACTTTGGCCCACTTGGCCATTTCAGACTGGATGAAGCTGCCAAATTGCTGGGGCGTACCGCCGCCCACTTCAATTCCGGCTTCCTGCAGGCGCTGGCGCACGTCCGGCGCGCTGAGGGCCTTGTTGATTTCCGCGTTCAGTTTGGCGACGACTGCCTTGGGCGTGCCGGCGGGCGCCAGGATGCCGCCCCAGGTGCTGGTCTCGTAACCCGACATGCCCGCCTCGGCCATGGTGGGGACGTCGGAGGCAACAGCGGACCGCCTGGCCGTGGTCACGGCCAGCGCGCGGACCTTGTCGCTCTTGACCTGGGTGTTGATGGCTGCCACCGTGTCAAACATCAGGGACGTGCGGCCGCTGATTAGGTCCGGATGGGCCAGCGTGCTGCCCTTGTAAGGCACGTGCACCATGTCGATCCCGGCCATGGTCTTGAACAGTTCGCCGCTGAAATGGGGCGCGCCGCCCAAGCCGCTGGATGCAAAAGACAGCTTGCCGGGGTTGGCTTTGCCATAGGCCACCAGTTCCTTCAGGGTCTTGACCGGCAGCGTCGGCGACACCACCAGCATCAGGGGCACGACGTGCGTGATCACCACCGGTTCAAAGCTCTTGAGCGTGTCAAACGGCAGCACTTTCTTCATGCTCGGATTGATGGCATGGCTGCTGGCCACCAGGGCCAGGGTATGGCCGTCGGGGGCCGACTTGGCCACGAAGTCGGTGCCGATGATGCCCGTGGCGCCGGCCTTGTTGTCAATCACCACCGGCTGGCCGGTGGATTCTGTCAGCTTCTGGCCGATCAACCGCGCCGCCAGGTCAATGGCGCCTCCGGGGGAAGCCGGTACGACGATGGTGATGGATTTGCTGGGAAAGGTTTGCGCATTCAGTGCGCCGCTGACAGACAGGGCGGTGACGGTGACGGCGATGGCTGTAAAAAGCTTGTTCATGTTGATTTCTCGGCCTATGGATGGGTTGTGGGTTGCGGGTGGGTATTGGGGTTGAAACTTTTGGGCTTTTGAGTTTTGCTCTATTCGATCGAGATGCCGCTGTCGCGGATGATGCGACCGTAGCGCTGCCGGTCTGCATCGATGCGTGCCTGGAAGGCCGCGGGCGTGAGCCCCAGGGGTGTAGCCCCCTGCATGATCAGGGTCTGGCGGGTATCGGGTTGCGCCAGCACTTCGCGGACATCGGCAGAAATTTTTTCCACGAGTGCGGGTGGCGTGCCTGCCGGGGCCAGCATGCCGATCCAGGATCCGGTGTCAAAGCCCGGCAGGCTTTCACCCACGGTGGGCATGTCGGGCAGGGCGGGCGAGCGGCTGGCGGAACTGACCGCCAAGCCGCGCAGCTTGCCCGACTTGAGGTGTCCGATCGACTCCAGCACCGTGGCAAACAGGATGTCGACGTGGCCGGCCATCAGGTCGGTCACGGCGGGGCCACCGCCTTTGTAGGGCACGTGCAGCATGCTGAGGCCGCCGGACTTCCTGAAGATTTCGGCCGCCAGGTGAGGCGCGCCGCCACTGCCGGAGCTGGCGTAGCTGAGCTTTCCGGGCTCCGATTTGGCAGCGGCCATCAGGTCCCGGACCGACTGGTAGGGCAGGGACGGCGTGATCAGCAGCACCAGCGGCAGCTCGGCAATCATGCTGATGGGGGCGAACGCCCTGTCCGGGTCGTAGGCCATTTTTTTGTACAGCGAAGGGTTGACCGACTGCGTGCCAACGTTGCCGGCCAGCAGTGTGTAGCCGTCCGGTTTGGCCTTGGCGACGACATCAGCGCCGACCATGCCGGAGGCGCCGGCCTTGTTGTCGACCAGCACCGGCTGCCCCCATTTGACCGATAGTTTCTGGGCCACGAGACGGGCGCCGACATCGGTGCCGCCGCCCGGCGGGAAGGGCACGACCACCGTGACGGGCCGGGTGGGAAAGGGCTGCGCAGCAGGCGCTTGCGCCTGGGTGGGCGCAGCAGACCACGCGACCAGTGTGGTGAGCAGGGCGGACAGTAAGTGTTTCATGGTGTCTCCTCGCGGTGGGTAGGCCCTGTCCGTTTTGGGCGGATGGGCGGTTTATCGGGTTGTTGCGCCGAAATTTCTTTGTAGTATTCTAGTATGCCAGAATACTACGGAAATCCAAACAGTAAACTCGCCCCATGGCCCGCTCACGACTGCACCTCCCTGAAATCCCTGCCAACTCCGCATTGACTGACCGGTCAGGCGGCCGGGGAATGATCAGCCAGGAAGCCTATGAAAGCATCCGCACGGCGATCCTCAACTGCTCATTCACACCGGGCATGGCGTTGTCGGAACTGGCGGTGTCGGAGGAGCTGGGCGTGAGCCGGGCACCGGTGCGCGATGCGTTTCGCCGCCTGGTGGGCGAAGGCCTGCTGGAGGTCACGCCGCAGCGCGGAACCTTTGTCACGCGGCTGAGTCGGGCGCGCATTGAAGATGCCATCTTTGTGCGCGAGGCCATTGAATGCCTTGCGGCGGAACTGGCCTGCGAGGCGCCACTGGCGGAGCGCAAGAAGCTGCATGAAGTGCTGGAGCGGCAGATTGCGGCTTCAGACCAGAAGGACTTTGGGGGCCACCTGAAAGCGGACGAAGACCTGCATTACCAGATACTCGTGTTGGCGCGTCATCCGCATGCCTGGAATCCGCTGATGCTGGCACGCACGGGCATGAACCGGATCCGCCACATCGCCATCCCGGAACTGGGCGGCAACCGGATCGCCATCGAGCAGCACCGGCAGCTGGTGCGTGCGATTGTGGCCGGCGACCGCGCCAAGGCGCGTGAACTGATGCTGCTGCACATCCGCTCGCCGCTGCGTTTTGTGGATGCCATCAGCGAGCGGTACCCGGAGTACTTTGTGCAGGAGTAGTGCTTTATCGCCCCCTGGCCTTGCGCCAGGCGACGAAGTCGTCCTTCGATTGCTGCTCGGTGGGCGGATACAGGCCAATGATGGGGCGGCCCTTCAGGACTTCCTCGGAGACGAAGTCTTCAAAGGCGGTCATCTCCACCGCCTCGTCGGCAATTTCGTCGGCCAGGTGGGCCGGAATCACAAAGACACCTTCCTTGTCGCCGACGATGACGTCGCCTGGAAACACCGCCACGTCGCCGCAGCCAATGGGCACATTGATGTCCAGCGCCTGGTGCAGCGTGAGGTTGGTCGGCGCCGACGGGCGGTGGTGATAGGTGGGAAACGGCATCGCCGCAATCTCCGGCGAATCCCGAAAGCCGCCATCGGTAACGATGCCGGCAGCGCCGCGCACCATCAGGCGGGTGATCAGGATGGAGCCGGCCGATGCGGCGCGGGCATTTTTGCGGCTGTCAATCACCAGGACCGCGCCTTCGGGGCATTGCTCGACCGCCACGCGCTGCGGGTGCTTGGGGTTCTGGAATACCGTGATGGGGTTCAGGTCTTCGCGCGCCGGGATGTAGCGCAACGTGAAGGCTTCGCCCACCATGTTCGGCAGGTTGGCGTTGAGCGGGTGCACGTCCTGGATGAACTGGTTGCGCAGGCCGCGCTTGAAGAGCGCCGTGCACAGCGTGGCGGTGCTGACGGTTTTGAGCTTGTCGCGGGTTTCGGCTTTGAGGGTCATGGGAGTCTTTCCTATCACTTCGTGTTGGTTCTTGTCAGGTCGTGTCAGTAAATGTCGGGCTCGCCCACCGGCGCGCCAAACGAGGTTTCCAGAAAATCAAAATCACAGCCCTGGTCGGCCTGCTGGATATGGCGCGCGGCCATCCAGCCGTAGCCGCGTTCATAGCGTTTGGGCAGTGGCGTCCAGGCGGCCCGGCGCTGCGCGAGTTCTTCGTCGCTGACTTCCAGGTGAATGCGCCGGCCCGGCACGTCCACCGAGATCAGGTCGCCGGTTTTGACGAGTGCGAGCGGACCGCCGATGTAGGCTTCAGGCGCCACATGCAGGATGCATGCGCCGTAGCTGGTGCCACTCATGCGGGCGTCTGAAATGCGCACCATGTCTTTCACGCCCTGTTTCACCAGCTTCAGGGGAATGGGCAACATGCCCCACTCGGGCATGCCCGGGCCGCCCTGCGGGCCGGCGTTACGCAGCACCATGACATGGTTTTCTGTGACGTCAAGGTTCTCGTCGTCAACGGCTGCCTTCATGGAGGGGTAGTCGTCAAACACCAGGGCCGGGCCAGTGTGCTTCAGGAACTTCGGGGCGCACGCGCTGGGCTTGATCACGCAGCCACCGGGCGCCAGGTTGCCGCGCAACACGGCGAGCGCGCCTTCGGCGTAAATCGGGTTGTCCAGGGTGCGGATCACGTCGTCGTTGTAGACCTCGGCACCTTCCAGTGTTTCGCCCAGGGTGCGGCCGCTGACCGTCATCGCGTCCAGCTTCAGATGGCTGGTCAAGCGGCTCATCATGCCGCGCATGCCACCCGCGAAATAGAAGTCTTCCATCAGGTAGGTGTCGCCGCTGGGCCGGATATTGGCGATCACGGGCACCTTGCGGCTGGCGGCATCGAAGTCGTCCAGGCCCACGGCGCAGTGCTCGCCGGCGCGGCGCGACATGGCCACCAGGTGAATGATGGCGTTGGTCGAGCAACCCATGGCCATGGCGATCACGATGGCGTTTTCAAACGAGGCGCGGCTGAGCATCCTGGCCGGGGTCAGGTCTTCCCAGACCATGCTGACCACGCGGCGGCCGCATTCGCTCGCCATGCGGATGTGGTTGGCATCCACCGCGGGAATGGACGATGCGCCTGGCAGCGTGAAGCCGCAGGCCTCGGCAATGCCCGTCATGGTGCTGGCCGTGCCCATGGTCATGCAGTGGCCGTGGCTGCGGGCAATGCCGCCTTCGACTTCCAGCCATTGGGCCGCGCTGATCTTGCCGGCGCGCCGGTCGTCCCAGTATTTCCAGGTGTCTGAGCCCGAGCCCAGCACCTTGCCCTTGACGTTGCCGCTCAGCATGGGGCCGGCCGGCAGGTAGATGCATGGCATGCCCGCGCTCATGGCGCCCATCAGCAGGCCAGGGGTGGTCTTGTCGCAGCCGCCCATCAGCACCACGCCGTCGATCGGGTGGCTGCGCAGCAGCTCTTCGGTCTCCATGGCCAGCATGTTGCGGTAGAGCATGGTGGTGGGCTTGACGATGGATTCCGACAGCGAGATCGCCGGGAGCTCAATCGGAAAACCGCCCGCCTGCAGCACGCCGCGCTTGACGTCTTCCACACGCTGCTTGAAGTGGCCGTGGCAGGTGCCAATGTCGCTCCAGGTGTTCACGATGGCGATCACCGGCTTGCCGACCCAGTCCTCGGGGCCGTAGCCCAGCTGCATCACGCGCGACCGGTGGCCGAAAGAGCGCACGTCGTCGGGGGCGAACCAGCGGGCACTGCGCAGCGATTCGTAGGTTTTTTTGGTCATGTCGGTCCTTGGGGTCCTTGGGTCTCGGGGTTCACAGCGTGTAATCCACCGCCGCCCATTCAAAGTAGGGCTTGAGGTCGGTTATCAGTGCCTAGTGCAATGGGTGGAACAGATACTCGTTCAGCGCGCTTGCGTCGTCAAATTGCGATTCGAGCACGTAACCCCAGCAAATGGGCCGGTCCAGCTCGTTGGCGCTGAGCCTCCAGCTCCGGATGCCGGCAATCTGCGTGCCGAGAGCGTCCATGCGTTCGACCAGCGAGGCCTCCAGTCCGGTATTGGCCGTGACGTCCGGTTTGCGGCGGAACATCACGATATGGTTCAGCATGGCTGTCCCTTGCGTGCCAGCAACCAGGCTGGCGCGTCTTGCAAGGCCACGGGACGCAGAAAGCGCTCCATCGCCGCGTCACCCACGGAGGTGGTCATGGGCTGGGTCGACGAAGGCCATGGGCCACCGTGCTGCTGCGCGGCCGTGACGGCCACACCTGTGGGCACACCGGCGAACAGCACGCGTCCCGCAATGGCTGTGGCGCCGCGCACCAGTGCGCGGGTGTCGGCGTTGTCGTCGTCTGCACCCCAGAGGGTCACCGTCAGGCTGCCAGCCACGGCGTGCAGTACGTCGAGCACCTGCGCGACGGAATCGGCACGCACGATCAGGCTGGAAGGGCCGAACACTTCTTCGCGCAACTCGGTTTTGGCGATGAAATTGACGGCGTCCACCTGGGCAAGAAAGGGACGCGGCGCCTCGGCGTTGCCGGCTTCCTGCAGCAGGGGCTGCGCACCGGCGGAGGCCATGTGGGCTACGCCGGCATCGAAGGCGCTGCGCATGCCCGGGGTCAGCATGGCATGGGGTTTTTGTGTGGCCAGGGCGCTGGTCAGCTGCTGCACAAACGCATCGCTGGCCGGGTCCTTGAGCAGAACAATCACGCCGGGGCTGGTACAGAACTGGCCGCATCCGAGCGAAATCGATCCGGCAAGCACGCCGGCCAGTTCGGCTCCGCGCGCGGCAAGGATGCCGGGCAGGGCGACAACGGGGTTGGTCGATCCCAGTTCGCCATAAAACGGAATCGGGCGTGGCCGGGCGTTGGCCTCGGCCTGCAAGGCCGCGCCGCCGCGCGTCGAGCCGGTGAAGGCGCCAGCGGCCATCGCCGGGTGGCGCACCAGGCGCACACCCACATCGGAGCCACCGCCCTGGATCATGCCTATCAGGCCGGCGGACAGGTTTTGGGCCTTGAGGACTTGCTGGACCAGGCCAAATACCCGGTTTGACAGCACCAGGTGGCCCGAGTGGGCCTTGACGACCACCGGGCAACCGGCGGCCAGTGCCGAAGCGGTGTCGCCACCCAGCACCGAGAACGCGAAGGGGAAATTGCTGGCCGAGAACATGGCGACAGGGCCCAGCGGCACGCGCAGGCGGACCATGGCCGGGTGACCGGCGGGCGGGGGGCCGGCCACGGCGGGATCATCCGTGGTGGCAAAAGGCACGCCGCGCTCGGCAATATCGGCAAAGCGGCGCAACTGGAAGGCGGTGCGGTCGAGTTCGCCATTGAGCCGCACCGGGCCCAGTGCGGTTTCCTCGTCGGCCACGGCGACCAGGTCTTCCCGGTCAGCTTCCAGCGCGGCGGCAAGCGCACGCAGCAGCGCCGCGCGGGTGTTGCCGGTGCTGGCTGACCAGCTGGCAAAGGCCGCGTGGGCAGCGGCCGCGGCGGCATCGACCTGCTCCGGCGTGGTTGCGGGCAGAGGCGCGCCAAGGGGTTCGCCTGTGCGGGCTGTAAAAGATTGCAGGGTTTTCATGGGCAGGGTAATGGTTTGGATGGCTAAATTGAAAGAAAAAGTGCCCTGATCGGGACGGGCGGACGCTTCAATTGCTGGCAGTTTGTGCTATATGTTAGCGCTAACAATTGGCGGGGACATTAGTATAAACACTTGCCCTGGAGAAAAAATGGCGTTGAAAAGGTGGAGGGGCGGGTGGTAATCGTCCCGGCCCGCGAAGTCTCGCAAAGTCCACCAAGGCAAGTCCGCTCATGCTGGCATTGCGGTCATTGACCGCAGCTTGTACGAAGCACTGCCGAAGCTGGTGGCTTGCTTTTGGGCATGGGGTGTTTGGTCGTTTAACAGAGGTAGAGGTGATAGCGGGCGCGTGGAACTGGCAGGGCTGCAGGCGCCGCCAACGGCTGGATCGATTGGCCGTTTCATCCTCGCGACGCTGGTTTTGAGTCAAAAGTGTCATGACGCCAGAAATCGTCATTCATTATTGAAACCGGGCAATAAAAAAGCCCGCCGAGGCGGGCTCTTGATGCGCAAGACACCTTATTTGGATGCTGGTGCAGCTGGCACTGCCGGAGCCATGGGTATGGCCGCCATTGGTGCAGGCGTCACCGGAGCTGGCGCAGACACTGCTGCAGGCGCCGCCACCGGCATGACCGGCGCTGCGTTGGCCGGTCCGCCATGGAACTTCATCATCAATGGCACGATCAGCAGCGCCACGATGTTGATGATCTTGATCAGCGGGTTCACGGCCGGACCAGCGGTGTCCTTGTAGGGGTCGCCCACGGTGTCGCCGGTCACGGCGGCCTTGTGCGCTTCCGAGCCTTTGCCGCCATGGTTGCCGTCTTCAATGTATTTCTTGGCGTTGTCCCAGGCACCGCCGCCGGTACACATCGAGATCGCCACGAACAGGCCGGTGACGATGGTGCCCATCAGCATGCCGCCCAGCGCCTTGGGGCCCAGCACCAGGCCGACCAGAATCGGCACCACCACCGGCAGCAGCGACGGGATCACCATTTCCTTGATCGCCGCGGTGGTCAGCATGTCCACGGCCTTGCCGTACTCGGGCTTTGCCGTGCCTTCCATGATGCCTTTGATCTCGCGGAACTGGCGGCGCACTTCCACCACCACCGAGCCGGCGGCGCGGCCCACGGCCTCCATCGCCATGGCGCCGAACAGGTAGGGGATCAGGCCGCCGATGAACAGGCCCACGATCACCATCGGGTCGCTCAGATCAAAGCTGATGGCGTTGCCATAGCCTTCCAGCTTGTGGGTGTAGTCGGCAAACAGCACCAGCGCGGCCAGGCCGGCCGAGCCGATGGCGTAGCCCTTGGTCACGGCCTTGGTGGTGTTGCCCACCGCATCCAGTGGGTCGGTGATCTCTCGTACGCTGGCGGGCAATTTGGACATTTCGGCAATGCCGCCGGCGTTGTCAGTGATCGGGCCATAGGCGTCCAGCGCCACCACAATGCCGGCCATGCTCAGCATGGCGGTGGCTGCGGTGGCAATGCCGTACAGCCCGGCCAGCGAATAGGCCGTCATGATGGCGATACAGACGCAGAGCACCGGCCACGCGGTGGAACGCATGGACACACCCAGGCCCGCAATGATGTTGGTGCCGTGACCGGTGGTGGACGCTTGCGCGATGTGCTGCACCGGCGAGTACTGCGTGCCGGTGTAGAACTCGGTGATCCAGACCAGCGCACCGGTCAGTATCAGGCCGACGGCGCAGGCGCCGAACAGGCGTATCTGCGTGCCGGAGGCGGCAATCGCGTTGTCAGGCATCAGCCACATCGTGACGAAGTAGAAGGCGATCAGCGACAGCACGCCGGCCACGGCCAGGCCCCTGTACAGCGCCGGCATCACGTTCTTCATGCCGGGCGAAGCCTTGACGAAGAAGCAGCCGATGATGGACGCCACGATGGACACGGCACCGAGTGCCAGCGGGTAGACCACAGCGTTGAGCGGGGCAGCCGCCACCAGCAGGGCGCCCAGCACCATGGTGGCAATCAGCGTCACCGCGTAGGTTTCAAACAGGTCGGCAGCCATGCCGGCGCAGTCGCCCACGTTGTCGCCCACGTTGTCGGCGATCACGGCCGGGTTGCGCGGATCATCTTCGGGAATGCCGGCCTCGACCTTGCCCACCAGGTCGGCGCCGACGTCAGCGCCTTTGGTGAAAATGCCGCCGCCCAGACGGGCGAAGATCGAGATCAGCGAAGCGCCGAAGGCCAGGCCGATCAGCGGGTTGAGCAATTCAGCCAGCTTGCGGTCGGGCGTGTAGTTGCCGTTGCCCACCAGGAACCAGTAAAAGGAGGTCACACCCAGCAGGCCGAGACCGACCACCAGCATGCCGGTGATGGCGCCGCCGCGAAAGGCGACGTCGAGTGCCGGGCCTATGCCGCGGGTGGCGGCCTGTGCGGTGCGTACATTGGCACGCACCGATACATTCATGCCGATGAAGCCGCAGGCCCCTGACAGCACGGCTCCGATCACAAAGCCGATGGCGGTTTTCCCATCCAGGAAGAAGCCGATCAGCAGGGCCAGGACCACGCCAGCAATCGCGATGGTTTTGTACTGCCGGGCCAGGTAGGCCGCGGCGCCGGTCTGGATGGCGGCCGCAATTTCCTGCATGCGTGCATTGCCGGCGTCCTGGGAAAGAATCCAGCTGCGTGCCCAGATGCCGTACCCCACGGCAATAAGCCCGCAGACGAGCGCAAGAATGAGCGCTGAGTTGCCTGTCATAGAGATCTCCTTGTTTTTCGCTTGGAGGGGGTAGCAACGCTAGTGTGGTGTGAAACCCCCGCTGCGTTGCTTCCTCGCTGCTTCCAACATGCTTGGAGACGATTGGCCAACTCGCGCAATTTACTGCCAAAACATGACAAATTGACGACCCGTAAGGTATGAATCAGTAAAATGAGGGTAAATCCTGAGTAGCTAAATCCAGCGGTTGACTCCCTCAGCCAACACCGCCTGCTGCAACGTTTCGTGTTCTTTTCTTTCCCTTTCTTTTTATCAACATCAATCGACCATGTCCCTAGATAAAGTTTCTCCCGGAAAAAACGTTCCTGAATCCTTCAATGTGATCATCGAAATTCCGATGAACGCTGACCCGGTGAAATACGAAGTCGACAAGGAGTCGGGCGCGATTTTTGTCGACCGCTTCATGAGCACGTCCATGCACTACCCGACCAACTACGGCTATGTGCCCAAAACCATCAGCGGCGATGGCGACCCGGTGGATGTACTGGTCATCACGCCCGTGCCGCTGATTCCCGGCGTGGTGGTGACTTGCCGCGTGATCGGCATTTTGAAAATGACCGACGAGGCTGGCGAAGACGGCAAGGTGCTGGCCGTGCCCATCGACAAGAAGTGCTCGCTCTACAGTCATTGGCAAAAGCCTGAAGACATGAACCCGCTGCGCCTGAAAACCATCGCGCATTTCTTTGAGCACTACAAAGACCTCGAAGAGGGCAAATGGGTCAAAGTGCAGGGATGGGAAGGCCCGGAGGCTGCGAAGAAGGAAATTACCGACGGCATTGCCAACTACGCCAAGGCGAACAAGGCCTGAGGCCAGGGGCTGGTAAATTGCTGAAGGGGCTGGCGCTTTTTTGGTGCTCTTGCCTCTTCAACTTCAGATAGATCCAGGATGGCTATAAAAAAGATAGCAAAAAACCACCGCACACATCTTGCAAAAAGCGCCTGCACTGAACTGTGCAGGCGCTTTTTTATGGCGCCTGGTCGTGGCAGGGGTGTCCGAACCGGCGCATTGCGGACTTTTCAGCGCGTGGCGCCAGGGTGGGATGTCAGGATGCCTGGCAACTTCACACCACGGCCATGCCGGCGCAGGATTCCGCGCATTTCCGGCAGGCCTGCACGCAGTCATCCATCTCGCCAATGGCTTCGCAGCTGGTGGCGCAAGCCTCGCAAATTTCGGCGCACAGGGCGCAAAGTTTGGGCACGTACTCAGAGCCGCTGAGCTGCAAATTGGCCGATGTCTGGCAGATATCCGCACAGGTCAGCATCAGGCTGAAATGGTCGGGGTCGATGTGCTTGCCGCCGACCTGGAGGCAATGCGTCATGGCCGTCTGCAGGCACACCTGGTGGCAGTGGGTACAGGCCTCGATACAAGGCTGCATGCTGGTGATGGTGTGGTCCATGGAATGTTCCGCGATGAAGTGCGTGGCCATTCATTTTGGGTCGCGCAGCCATCCCGCGGCTAGCAGACGGTGTCAACTGTTGTTGTAGGCGCAGGCTGACGCCACCTGCCGCCTGTTTGATGCCAGCGACTGCCCGCAAGGCTGCTCAGGCGGTGCGTGCCGGATCGGGATAAATCAGGCCGTGGATTCGGCCTCTGCGGCCTTTGTCTTCTGCTGCAAAGGGGCGCCACTGGCCCTCGGCCTGCGCCAGACGGTCGGCGATGGCCCACCAGGCGCTGGGATTGACTCCCAGTCCAATGTGGCTGGCCACCACCTCGATGTTCTCGGTGTAAGGGTTGCTCGTGCAGGGCGACTGAATGCTCCCTTGCCAGGCCACAATGCCATCGGTGCGCGAATAGATGCTGGTGGTTGGCACCGGCGGTGCGGTGGGCAGGTCGTAGTTTTCCGCTTCGCGCTCAATGCTGCGGCCGCTCGCCAGTTCGTAAATACGCCAGGCGTTGGTGGATTTGTGTGAAGCGGAAAAGGGCGTTCCCAATGTGATCACGCCGCGCACCATGTGAGGCAATTCCTTGGCCAGTTCCCGCGCGTACACGCCGCCCAGGCTCCAGCCGACGAGGCTGACCTTGCGACCGGTGGATTCAAAAGTGCGCGTGAGCTGGGCCTTGGCTTCGTCAATCACGCCGGCGCGCGGGCCCAGGTTGAAACCCTGCTCCCAGCCCCAGGCCTTGTAGCTGAGCGACTGCAGGTAATGGCGCAGCGGCACGGTGGAGACATCGTTGGCAGAAAGGCCCGGAAACACCATCACGGCATGGCCATCACCCTCGGGCGCGCGTGCCAGCAGCGGCCATGAGGGAAGCAGGGCGCCAAATTCCCAGACAGCACGCAACTCCAGCGCCAGCAGCCAGGCGCTGGGCGGCGCAATGTCATGCGGGCCTGGCTGGCTTGGGGGTTGTTGTGCGCTGGATGCGTGGGGTGTGGGTTTTTTGCGGAACGTGCTTGCCATGGCTCGGAGCATTGGACGTTTTGGTGTTGTTATGGATGGAAACAGTATCGGGGCGTCTGCGTCTTTTTCCAGAGGGAGGCTCCTCTAACCTGGCTGCGTTGGTCACGTTCAGGACGGCAGTTTTGCGGGTTTTTACGGGTGTTTTTACCGCCGGCGGCCCACTTGGGGTTGCAGCGGGAGCGGGTGCTGTACCGACCATCAATGCCTGCGCTTGCTCGAAAGCAGCTTCGATCGCCTTGGCCAGATCCTGTGCATGCGGCAGCGCTTTCTTGTCGCCAATGATGCCGAAATCAACATGGCCGGCATAGGTCTGGATGGTGATGTTGAGCGCCAGACCATGCATGATGATGGACAGCGGGTGGAAGGTCAGAAAGCGGGCGCCGGCCAGGTACAGGGGCACCGCTGGTCCTGGTACATTGGAAATCGCGAGGTTTGCCACCATCGGCAGGCGGTTGGCCAGGCCGCTTTTGCCGTAGGCATTCAGCGCCAGCCTGGCCGCGCCGCCCACCAGCCACGGCGCCAGTAGCGAAGGGTAGTTGGTCGGCAGCAGGCCTTTCAGGCTTTGCAGGGAGTCTTTCACCTTGCCTGTGGACGCCATGATGGCGTTCAGGCGCTTGAGGGGATGCGCCAGGTGCGTGCCCAGCTCCACCAGGCTCATGCTCACCTGGTTGCCCAGGTTGCTCGTGTCGGTGGCGCCATTTTCACGCAGCGAGACCGGCATGGCCGCCACCAGGGATTTTTTGGGCAGGCTGTGATGCTGCGTGAGGTAATCGCGCAGGGCGGTCGAGCAGATCCACAGCACCACGTCGTTAAACGAGCCGCCCACGGCCTTGCCCATGGCCTTGCATTCAGCCAGCGGAATGGTGGCCGTGACGAAAACCCTGCCCGAGCCTATGCCCGCATTGAACGGCGAGGGCGGCGCCAGCTTCATCGGCATCTTCGGCCGCACGCCGGTGGCCGAACTGCCAAGCGATTGTTTGGCCAGCGTGCGGCCGAAGGTGCCGGCTGCCGCTGGCAATGACTTGGCCACCTTGACCAACTGGCCCAGCGAGCTGGAAAACACCGAGCCGATCATCTTGCCGACCTTGAGATCAGCCTCCAGCCTGCGGCGGCGGCCGGGGTCGGGCGGAGGCACCTCACGTGGCACCGGGCTGACGTCCAGCAGGGCGTTGGCCAGCATCACGCCGCCTTTTCCGTCCAGGGCCGCATGATGGATTTTGGAGAAAAAACCGGCCACGATCTTGCCTCCCTGACTGGCAGGCAGCTTGATGCGGTCAAAAATATAAAACTCCCAGAGCGGAAAGTTGCGGTCAATCAGCTCCCCATGCAATTGCGCGCACAGCTTGTGCACCTCGGCCAGCGTCATGGGTGCAGCGCCTTTTTTCGTGGCGTCGGCGCGGCGAATGTGAAAGCCGATGTCCACCGAGTCAGCCTCAACCCACAGCGGATGACCCAGGTCCAGCGGCATGAACACCAGCTTGCGGCTGAACACTGGCGCCAGGTGCATGCGTTTGGCAATGTGCCTGGTGACTTCTTTATGAAAGCTGCCCTTGAAGCCGGCCGGCAGTTCACACAGGTTCAGCGAGCCCACATGCATGGGCATTTCGGGAGTTTCCAGGTAGAGGAAGGTCGCATCGAGGCCGGTGAGCGATTTCATGGTTATTGTCTCCGTGGAGGACGTTAACCGAGCGGGGAGGGTTGCGACAGTAGGGTTTGCCGTAGAGAAGCCCAACCCAATGAGCCGCTGCGCAGGGACACCCCGGAAGCTGTGGCGCATCGCCCCCAGCCACTGCGTCATGGCACGTCAGGACACCCGCCGTGGCTTTGCGCCTTCGCAAGTACAAGCTGTTGCAATTCAACAGCTAGACCGGCCTCCCTAGAATTTGCTGCGGCGCAACAAAATTACTTGCGAATGTTCTGGTTTTCTCCATAATAGAGTCCATGCTGCACTGCAACATAAATAACCGGAAACGGGTTTATGCAGGGCAGACGCCCAGAACGTCCATCAACCCAGGAGCTTTCAATGACCTACACAGCTGAACAACTCATCGCGACCAACCAGGCTAACGTCGACGCCCTGGAAGGCCTGACGACCCACACTTTTGCCGGATTCGAAAAACTGGTCGAGTTGAACCTGGCGGCCTCCAAGGCTGCTTTGGCTGAGTCTTTCAACTACGCGCGAGCCGCTCTGGGCGCCAAAGATGCGCAGCAGCTGCTGGCCCTGCAAACCGGCTTGCTTCAGCCCCTGGCCGAGAAGTCGGCTTCCTATGGCAACCATGTCTACAGCGTTGCCGCTGAAACCGGAGCCGTATTCACCAAGGCTTTTGAAGCCAAGGTGGACGAAGCAAAAAAAGCTTTTGCCGTCGCGGTGGAAAATATGACGAAGAACGCCCCCGCTGGAACCGAGTCCGCTGTTGCTGCTTTCAAGAGCGCTGTGAACGTGAGCCAGAACGCTATCGAAACCGCCCAGGGAACGGCAAAGAAGGCCGTCGAACTGGCTGAGGCCAACTTCACGGCCGTGACCAAGCAGGCTGTCAGTGCAGGCGCCGCTGCTTCCAGGAAGCGTTAATGGTTGATTGGGTTGATTGCCTTACGACATAAAGGCATCAATAAGCAACTGCTTTCCGGCAGTGAAAATTCTGGAACAGTCCCTCAAGAAATGCCTCGCTATCGCGGGGCATTTTCATTTTTGTTGCTGGCTCCGTTGTTTTTGCGTTTTCCCCTGGCCGATCTTCAGCGGCAGCGGAACTTGTCTCAATTCCTGTCTCAATTCCGCTCGGCATCCGCGAGCATTCCCTGTTCATCATCGGTTAATCCAGCCACAGGCGTAGCCTTGGCCAGTGCCATCCATACCCCCAGCGGCAAGGGCTGTCGTGAGCGCCGGGGCGCTGCGCGGGCGACGGCCAGGCAATTGGCCTCCATCACCATGACGCCGCACTCCAGCGGGATCTCATCGGCCGTGCCAATGGGCCGGCCTTTGGCGTCGCAGCCCAGCACGTACCAGCATTCGCCGCCCAGGTCCAGATAGGCGGCACGTTTTTCGGGGCGGCGAAGGTCGCCCAGCAAGTCGGCGCGATGGACCTTGACCTCGTGCACGATGGGGTCCACATACTCCTGCACCGAGGTATTGCGGATAGAAAACACGTCAGGGCGTGCCATGCACCAGCGCGCTGGCACGCCTTCGCCAACGGCAGGCAATTGCGCACGCAGGCCGAGGCCACGCCAGGTGATGCGACCCGCGCGCACCATCTCGCAGGCCACGCGCTCGACCAGTGCCTCGTGCTTCGACAACGCCGCACGGTTGCGTACCAGGGTGGCGGCGAGGTAGGCCACGCCCGTATCGGTGACCCGCAAGGTTTCATGGCCTGCCGGGCCGGCTATGCGCTGCAGCAGGCCGGCCGCCAGCAGTTCAATTTCCAGCACATCCTGGCAGGGCCAGCCGGCGGAGCGGTAGATCTCGCGCAGGCGCCGGGCGTGCGCGCGGCCGAGCGGCGCAGTGAGCGATGCTTCCTGGGTAGTGGTGGCGGGCTGGGTGTCGGTCATGGCACAGAAGTTTCGATTTTGCCTCGCAGCCGGGGCATGTGCACTGCATGGTCACTTGGTCAGGATTCACGGCAAGGGGGGTCAGGCTCTCCCGGCTGCCGTGAAATCACGTGCGTGCGGCCGCCATCCTGCGTGCTAATCTTGACATTGATTCGCCCCTCGTCCTTCACATGGATTGATCATGGCCATACAGCATGCAGACATCAAGTGCATCTCTATCCAGCCTGTTGGCCCGATAGCCCCCGGCTTGCAAGCCCTGCCGGATTCGTCCGGCGCCGAAAGAGAGGCTCGGTATGCATAACCACGCCTGGTATTCCCGGTTTGCGAAGGTGGCGGCGCATTTTTGCGGCCGGCCGAGGGTGTTTGTCCTTGCCGTTGCCATCATCGCTGTCTGGGTCGTGACCGGGCCCCTGTTCGGCTTCAGTGACACCTGGCAATTGGTCATCAATACCGGCACCACGATCATCACATTCTTGATGGTCTTCCTGATTCAGAACACCCAGAACCGGGATACTGAGGCGATCCAGGTGAAACTCGATGAACTCATTCGTGCAACCCAGGGTGCGCATAACGCTCTTCTCGATCTGGAGGAACTGGAGGAGGGGAGTCTCGATGCATTCCGGGCCAGGTACGAAGCACTTGCCGCGGTAGCGAGGGCGGAGTTAACGCGTGGATTGCAGGACACCGGAACGCCAGAGCCCTGAAGCACCCGTAGTTGAAACGCGCCGCAGTTGAAACACCCGGGAGTGGTGGGTCCGGACCGGCCATTCGGGCAGTTGCTGATTGGAGAGGATTGGTATGAGCCGGTACCAATGTGCCCTCAGCCGCGAATCTCAAACCGCGCATCTCCCATCTTTTTGCCCAATGGCCTGAACGCGGCCACGATGGCATCGGCTTCAGCCTTTTCCCACAGCGCGATGACCTGTTGCTCAGCCTCGGCTAGCGATTCAAGGGGCGAGTTTTCGTTGAGTGTGCGCACGAGCAGGCAGGCCTGCAGCGTGGGCAGCACGCTATCGGGCCCGCCCAAGGCAAATTCAAGGGCCATGCGAAAGCGCAGTTCGGCGGCGCTCCGCTGGGCGGCGCTCAGGCCGGGGGCGTCGACCAGTTTGACGGTGTAGGCGGCGGGGGGGGGGCAGTAGTCATGGCCAATTGTCGCGGGCGAATGACGCCATCCGGGCGCCATCAGGCAGTTTGTGTCTGGCGGGTGCGCCGTCCTACAGTGAAATCACTGGTGTCTGACAGCAGGCGTGCATGCTAGTCTTTAAATTAACTCATCTCCTCTCCTCCTTCAGACTTCCGATTGCCCATGGCCATACAAAATGCAGACCTCAGCCGACCCGACGCCAAACCTGCCAGCCCGGCAGCTCCAGCGTTACAAACCTCGGCTTCAGCAGCGAAACAGCCTGCACCGTCCGGGAAAACCGCCCATGCCTGGCCATTCATGGTGCGTCCGGGAGATGAGGCGAAGGCGCAGTGACGTAGTGAATGACGGGTGCCCTGCCTGGATGGCGCCTTACGTGGCCTGCCTGAAGGGGCTGCGCCGCTCCAGCTCTTCCATGTAGTTTTCAATTCCTGCGCCTTCGCGGGCGAGGAAGCGCTCGACGGCGTCGGCAAACGAGGGGTGTGCCAGCCAGTGGGCGCTGGTGGTTTTGACAGGCAACAGGGCTCTGGCCATTTTGTGCTCGCCCTGCGCGCCACCTTCAAAGCGCTGGTAGCCGTGTTCTATGCACCAGGCCAGCGGCTGGTAGTAACAGGCTTCAAAGTGCAGGCAGTCGACCCGCTCCAGGGCGCCCCAGTAGCGGCCATAGGCTATTTTGGGTGAATTTTTTAAGTTCGACTGATCTGTAGCCTCAGCCCCTGTAGATCCTGGATCGACAGCTATCAAACTAGTAGCTATTTTGCGTCCCCGTCGTTCCGCTACAAATAGCAGCCAGTTCTCGGGCATGGTGCGGGCCATGCGCGCGAAGAAGTCGCGGCTGAGATATGGCGCGTTGCCATGCTCGTAATAGGTGCGTTCGTAGCACCGGTAAAAGAAGTCCCAGTCCCCTTTGCTGATGCCCTCGCCCAGAGACCAGCGGAAGGTCACGCCAGCTTCAGCGACCTTGCGTCGCTCCTGACGGATTTTTTTGCGCTTTTCCTGGCTGAGGGTCATCAGGAAGTCGTCGAAGTCGCGGTAGCCGCATCCGCTATCGTTTTGGCAAGAAGTGTCTCCGGTGCTCCCTGAGCTGCCTGTCCTGTGCAGCACCGAAAGGGCGGAAGAGCTGACCGAGGCGGGAGTTGCACCGGCAGGCTCAGCCCGACCGGAACCGGTTTCAGTGGTCGGGGGGAGGTTATTGCTTTTGCTTTTGTTCTGCCAGTGAAACTGCACGTTGTGGCGCAGCATCAAGCCTGCTTCTTCGCAGGCCGCTACGTCCTCGTCAGCCGCAAACAGCAGGTGCAGTGACGAGAGCTTTTCTTTTTCGCACCAGGCCACGAGCGCCTGGATCAGCAATGTGCGTGTCGCCGCGTCGCGTGCGAGCAGCCGCGCGCCGGGTACCGGGGTGAAGGGCGGGGCAACCACGGCTTTGGGGTAGTAGGCCAGGCCGTGCTGCTGGTAGGCGTTGGCCCAGGCCCAATCAAATACGTATTCGCCGTAGGAGTGGGTCTTGAGGTAAAGCGCGCAGGCGCCCGCCAGCACATCGCCCTGCCAGAGGGTGATGATGCGGGGCGTCCAGCCGGTCTCGGGCGTGGCGCTGCCGCTCTCATGCATTGCCGCCAGGTATTCATGGCGCATGAAGGGGTTCATGCCGCTGTCCGGACTTTGCGCCATCAGCAGGGAATTCCACGCAGTGCTGCTGATTGCCAGCGGCGAATCCAGCACGCGGATGACATAATTGTTTTCAGGCACGCAATCCCCCATACACCCTGAGTTCAGCCTGCCCTGAGCTTGTCGCCGGGGCCAGGGGTTGTGTGCATTGATTGACCAAGGCTTCGACAAGCTCAGCCCGAACGGAATTTGTTGTTTTCATGACCCTCAAAATCTGCGTTGCCCAATTGAACTACTGCGTGGGCGACATGCCGGGTAACGCGCAAAAAATCATTGATGCGGCCCGCACTGCCTATGCGGATGGTGTGCGCTTGCTGCTCACGCCCGAGATGGCGATTTGCGGCTACGCGGCCGAAGACCTGTTTTTGCGCCCATCTTTCATCCAAGCCTGTGATGATGCCGTGAATCTGGTGGCCCGTGAGCTGGCCGGGTTAAAAGGCCTGACGGTGGTGGTGGGCACACCTACGCGCGGCGACAACGGCAAGGGCCTGCGCACCAAGAGCGTGGAAGTACAGCAGCGCTACAACGCCGCCAAGGTGTTGCATGAAGGGCGCACCCTTGAAACCTATGCCAAGCGTGAGCTGCCCAATTACCAGGTGTTTGACGAGCGCCGCTACTTCACACCCGGGCAAGGCGTGTGCGTGTTTCAGGCCGGGGAGGGCGAAGACGCTATCAGCATCGGCCTGCTGATCTGCGAAGACGCCTGGTTTGAAGAACCGGCGCGGCTGGCCAAAGCGGCCGGCGCCGAACTGCTGGCCGTCATTAACGCCTCGCCGTTCCACGTGGGCAAGGGAGGCGAGCGCGAGCTGATGATGCGCAGCCGGGTGCAGGCCACCGGCCTGCCGCTGGTCTATGCGCATCTGGTGGGTGGTCAGGACGAGATCGTGTTCGAAGGCCATTCGTTTGCACTGCAAGCCGACGGCGCATTGGCCGGACGGGCTGAAAGTTTCAAGGAGAATTTTTTTGTAGTTCAGGCGGAACGTACGCCGGATGCTATCAAATTAGTAGCTGATATTGAACCAGATCGCAGCAACGAAGCCGACTTGTGGGACGCGCTCGTGCTCGGCGTGCGCGATTACCTGGGCAAAAATGGCTTTCCAGGCGCGATTCTGGGCCTGTCAGGTGGCATCGACTCAGCTCTGGTGCTGGCCATCGCGGTGGACGCGCTGGGCGCCGACAAGGTGCGTACGGTCATGATGCCGTCCCCTTATACGGCTGACATTTCATGGGTGGATGCGCGTGAGATGGCGCAGCGCCTGAAGGTGCGCTATGACGAGATTTCCATTGTTCCCGAGTTTGAAGCTTTCAAGGGCTCGCTGGCCCATGAGTTCAAGGGCCTGAAGGAAGACACAACCGAAGAAAACATCCAGGCGCGCATTCGCGGGGTGTTTCTGATGGCGCTGAGCAACAAGTTTGGCTCCATCGTGCTCACCACCGGCAACAAGAGCGAGATGGCCACCGGGTATTGCACGCTGTATGGCGACATGGCTGGCGGCTTTGCGGTCATCAAGGATCTTGCCAAGACGACGGTGTTCAAGCTGGCGCGCTGGCGCAACGAAAATGATCCGTATGGGACGGGTGCCAATCCGATTCCCGAGCGTGTCATCACGCGGCCGCCGAGTGCCGAGCTGCGCCCCGACCAGACCGACCAGGACAGCCTGCCGCCCTACGAGGTGCTGGACGCGATCCTGGAGCGCTACATGGAAAACGACCAGAGCGTGGAAGCCATCATTGCCGCCGGCTATGAGCGCGCGGTAGTTGAGCGCGTGGCCAGGCTCATCAAGATCAACGAGTACAAACGCCGCCAGGCCCCGGTGGGCATCCGGGTCACACACCGCAGTTTTGGCAAGGATTGGCGCTATCCTATTACCAGCAAATTTCGCGCCTAGAGCCGGGCTTGGGAGCCGCATTGGCGCTACATTCAAGGCAGTAGCCAATATTCAGAATTCAGAACCAACGGAGATCTTTCAGTGAAACAAATTACCGCGATCCTTAAACCCTTCAAGCTGGAAGAAGTCCGGGAGGCCCTCGCTGAATGTGGGGTCACTGGCCTCACCGTGACCGAAGTCAAGGGTTTCGGTCGCCAGAAAGGCCATACCGAACTCTACCGTGGCGCCGAATACGTGGTCGACTTCCTGCCCAAGGTCAAGGTGGAAGTGGTCGTGAAAACCGACGACGTGGAACGCTGCGTGGACGCCATCGTGCGCGCGGCACGTACCGGCAAGATCGGCGACGGCAAGATTTTCATCACCGCCGTCGAGCGCACGGTGCGTATCCGTACCGGCGAAGAGGACGAAGCGGCCGTTTAACCGGCCCCCACGCCCGTCACTTCGTGTACGGGGCGGCCCTTCGCTGCGTTCGGTGGCTACGGCGTTCTGCCGGGCAGCGTTAAATCTGGTCCAGCCGTGCGGTGGACGCCGTCATGCCCGCCGCCTGCACCAGTTGCTCCAGCAGCGCCTGCGCGTCCTGGCCGGTGCAAATCAGTTCCATCTGCCAGTCGCTCATGAAGCCGCTTTTGACGGCAGAGCCCAGAAACGCCAGCAGGCTGTCGTAATGGCCGGCCATGTTGAGCAGGCCCACGGGTTTGTCGTGGTAGCCGAGCTGGCGCCAGGTCCAGACTTCAAAAAACTCCTCCAGTGTGCCGATGCCGCCCGGCAGCGCCAAAAACGCATCGGCATGCTCAGCCATGATGCGCTTGCGCTCGTGCATGGTGTCCACTATGTGCAGCTCTGTGCAACCGGTATGGGCCCATTCCTTTTCCACCAGTGCCTTGGGAATCACGCCCAGCACGCGCCCACCTGCTGCCAGTGCAGCGTCTGCCATGATGCCCATCAGCCCATTGCGGCCACCGCCGTAGACCAGCTGGCCGCCGTGTCTGCCTATCCAGCTGCCGACTTCACGCGCCACCGCGGCAAATTCAGGGGTATTTCCGGGCCGGGAGCCGCAGTAGACACAGACGGAAAAAGCGGGTTTCAGGGTGCTGGAATTCATGCTGCAAACCGCTGAAACAGGGCCAGAGCCCACGTGCCTGCGCAAAGCAGCAGGCTGAGCAGCACGGCGGCGCTGCCCATGTCCTTGGCGCGCTTGGAAAGGTCATGCCACTCGGGACCAATGCGGTCAATCGCGGTTTCAATCCCGGTATTGAGCAACTCGACAATCATGATGAGAATGACCGTGCCGGCCAGTAAAACGGTTTCGACCCAGGTTCGACCCAACCAGAAGGCGGTCGGAACCAGCACGATGGAGGCAATGGCTTCCTGGCGAAAAGCCACTTCGTGCCAGCCGGCGCGCAAACCGGCGACAGAGTAGCCCAAGGCGTGCCAGACGCGGGAGAGGCCCTTGCGGTGTTTTTGAGGGTTGACGGGGTCGTTGGTGGTCACTCGAGGGATGGTGCTGGCTGCTGCGGTAGCTGAAAACGGGGCTTGTTCGGACATGGGGGCATTGTCTCGCAGCTTTGTGGCATGTTGATGTTAGGACGGATCGGGGGCTACTGGGTTGTTCTTCGGCTTGCGCTTGCCTTCGCGCTTTTGTTTTTCGGGCGCCACCCAGGTCACCAGCCTCGTGCCAGCCCAGGCGTCGTGCCAGAATTGCCGTTCGGGATGAAAGCGCGCCAAAATCGCCCAAATGGCGACCCAGCCCAGCGTCAATACGCCCCCTTCCGCACCTGAAAGGCCGAGCAGCCAGCTCGCACCGAGCGGCGGCAGAAACCACAGCCAGCTCAGCAGGTAGCGCAGCAGGGCGCGTTGCTGGGTAATGGGAGCGCCGTTTACATCGACCACGCGGATGTTCCAGGTCTTCATGGCAAGTGTCTGGCCTTTCGCCCAGAACCAGACAAAGTAAATGCCGAAAATGACAAAAACAAAGGCCTGCAAGGCATGGCGATTGTCCAGCGCATTGCGCGTCTGGCTAAGGGTGCCGAACAGATAGCCGGCGATGAAGACCACCCCGAACATGAGCAGGCCTTCATAGACCCAGCAGGCCATGCGCCTGGGAAGTGATGGTGTAGGCGGAAGAGGGGTAGGTGTGTTAACCGGAGTGTTGGATACTATCAATTTTATAGCGCCAAGTAGGCGCCCCAAATGGCTGCGGCACTGCTTATTAAATAACCTCGGCCAGTATGCACACTGGCGGGTTCAGCGCTGGGGTGCGGTACCGGGTCGGCTGTTGGCGGCTTCACCCGGGCGCGGTGCCGATGGGTTGCCGGCCTCCGCCGGTTGTGAAGGCATGATTTTAGGCGCAGGCTTGGGGGCCGGCTTGTTGGTATGGGGCGGAACGGCGGCGAGTTTCTGCGGAGCCACCGGCTTGACAGCCGTGGCGGCGCCAGTCGGCTTGGGGCTGGCCTTGGCAGCCAGCTTCTGTTTTTCTTCGGCGCTCAGGGCCTGGTAAGTTTCCCACTTGGCTTTTTTCTCTTCCGGCGTCAATTGCCCGGACAGTTCCTTTGTTTTGCCAAAGTTGAGCCGTGCCTGCGCGCGTTGCTGGGGGCTCAACATGACCCAATCGTTCATGCGGCTGTGCATGGTGGCCTGGCCTTCGGGAGGCAGCGAGGGGTAATTTTTGGAGATTTCCAGCCATTTGCGCTTTTGCCCCTCATTGATGGCGTTCCAGCTTGAAGCCAGCGGCTTGAGCGCCTGCTGCTGCATGGGCGTGAGTTCTGCCCAGGTAGGGCGAGATATGGCGGGCTTGACCTGCGGCGGCGCCAGGGATGGCTTGCCGGTTACCGGTGCGCTGGCGGGGGCTGCAGGCTGGGCTGCCTGGGCGAGACAGAAGGTGGGCAAGGCCAGCAGGCTGCTCACCAGCAGCCCAAGCGACAGCAACCGCAGCCTCAAAACCCGGCCACCCGGCGCTTGGCACATCAAACAAGGTGGACGGTTCGCTAGCGGTAGGACGTGTAAGGCTGCTTGCGCGATCATTTGAGCAATGAGGAACGTCGGGGCTTAGCGCGTAGCCTTGAGAAACTGGACGAAGCCGGGATCTGCGAATGCGTCGGGCGGTAGTTCATCGGTCAGCAGGGCCACGTCCACTTCGGCCAGTTCCCGGGCCTGGTTGTCGTTTTGAATCGAATTGATGACCAGCAAGCCGACCACCAGCGCGATGAGCGGTAGCACCGAGGCAATACGGGACCACCAGTTCAGGCCGTCATCGGAACCCCAAGTGAGCGCGGCGCCGCCGCCGGCATTGACAACGCTGCCGGCGGTTTCGGTTTTTGCGATTTTTCGCTGGGAAATCGCTTGGGCGCGGGCAGCACGCAGGCGTTCGGAGACGTCGTAAGGCAGGTCCGCTGCTCCAGAGGACAGGTACGAGACGGTTTTCAGGCCAAAACGATCCTGCAGGATATCGGCTCTTCTTTTATGTAATGAATTAGTCATAGTTTTAAACCTTTGGCGCTCAATGCTTTGCTGAGGGCCTGAACTGCACGGGAACAGTGCGTTTTCACGCTTCCTTCCGAGCAACCCATGGCAGCAGCCGTTTCAGCCACATCCATCTCCTCCCAGTAACGCATCAGAAACGCTTCCCGTTGACGGCCGGGCAGCTCCTTGACCGCCAGTTCGATTTCCCGCAATATCTGAGCCCGTTCTGTGGCGTCCTGGGCGCTCTCTGTACCTTCAGAGCTTGTCAGGGCCTCTAAAGTTTCCAGAAGATCAAAATCTCCGTCTTCACCCGGTGATTCGAAGTCGCTCATGTTTGAAAACAGGGCGTTTCGGGTCTTGCGACGACGAAACCAGTCCAGGGTGGTGTTGGACAAAAT